>DJAA01000007.1:225-28483 GCA_002428085.1 Sulfurimonas sp. UBA6014
TTGTACCATTTCTTTTACAAGCTGAGGGGTGAGTTCGTTGAGCCTTGCGTCGATGATGTTTTCGATGGAAGCTAGCATGTCATCACTGAGAGATGATTTTTGCATATGCATTTGGAGTGTGTCGTTGAAAGCATTTGAGTTTACTATTTTTATAACGGCATTTTTCATCTTCAGCGAAAAAGGTGCTCGTAGCCCATTGAGTGCTGCTTCCCCTCCAAACATGCCAAGCATGCCGCCAAAAGAGGACTCCATGACGGTTTTACTGAGTGCATCAAAGGCGGGTGAGAAATCTGTCTCTTCTATGATAGGAGCCAAATTTATTTTTTTCTCTTCATTTTGAAAGAAAGTGTTTAATTGCTCCCGAGTGAAAAACTCATGCATCATAAGATTTTTGATGGCACTCTTGAAGGCTTCAAATCTTGCAGGAATAACTCCAGAGCCATAAAGAAACGGCACTTTTTCAAACAGCATATGGATGGCAAGTTGATTGGTTAAAGCACCTGAGAGTGCAAAAAGGCCAGTNNAACCATGAAGCGTACTCATTTTCGATTATAAATGATACCAAAACAAAAAGAGTTGCGATAAAATTGGTTATAAAACTTTTATTGATTTTCAAAATACTTCCTTTTTTTTAACCATGAGTTATATTAAGACGGTATGATTATATAAATATTATTAAAAAGAGATAATCATGAAAAAAGAGAGCTACGAGCTTTTTAAGAGCGCATCTTTAGAACAAATAGTAGAAATAATAGATACAGAACTTAAGAGCAGAAACGAGTCGCCATTTTGGACCGCGAAAGTTGTCCCTTTTAGTAGAGCTATTTTAAGCATTTTAATCCCTTTGCGAGATGCTGGCATGCTTTTTGACCCTGAGGGCAAGGCAGTAAGTGAGCTCACTCCAGAGCTTTTTTTTCGATGGAGTGATTTTGTAAGTTTAAAAACATTGGCTTTTACAATCCAAAAATCAAATGCTGCAGGGGAACTTCTTCGAACTTCTTTGCCTCTTGCCATATGCCAAACATACAAAATGATAGATTTAAGCTTTTTGGGTGAGTATTTGAGCAGACATACAGTCAATTTAGAAAATGAATCTTTGGATTTTCCAATCTCAACATATAACTTGCATCAAGGTGTGAGTAACGTCATCAAATCTTTACTCTAAATGCAAGCACTTATTGAATATTTTATAGACAACAAACGGCTTAGTTATGCACTTTTAGTCTTTTTATTGTTCTTGGGCATAAATGCTTATATCAATATTCCCAAAGAGATATTTCCTGATGTTCAACTTGATAAAATAAGGGTCAAAGGTTCTTATAGTGGCGCAAGTGCAGCTAATATGGATAAAATGGCAGTGCGTGATATTGAAGATGCAATTAGCAATATCAGTGGAATTGATAAAACTGAAACTACGATCACTCCTGGTTCTTTTGTTATCACTTTAACGCTCAATGAAAATGTCGACAGAATCAATCTTTTAAATAAAGTCAAAGATTCTATCTCTGCTTCAAGACAATATCTCCCATCGGATATGCTTGAGCCTACCGCAACTTTGATGGATAAATCAAGATCACTTATCAAACTCTCTATTTCTTCAGACAAGCTAAGCATGGGTGAACTCACTGTTGTCGCGCAGGAGATGAAATCTAAACTCTCAAAAGTAAAAAATATAAACGATATCTCTATCCGTGGAGATTCAAATGAACAGCTCACGATTAAGATTTCTTCTGAAGCAGTTTTGGCATATGGACTGAGTCCTGGAAGTATTGCAGGGGCTATCTCCAATTTATCCTATATTTTTCCCATAGGAAATATTGAAGAGAGGGGAAATTTTGCTTTTATTTCCACGGTAAATGGAAAGGTAAATATTGAAGAGTGGAAACAAAGCATCCTTAAAATAGACTCAAAATTTGTAAAGTTAGGCGACATAGCAGAGGTGCAAATACACTATCCGCAAACAGAAACTCTCTCCTCTTTTAATAATAATCCCACATTGACATTAGTTATCTCAAAGGGAGAAAAAGGGAACTCGATAGCGTTATCCAAAGAGCTGCGAAGCTTAGTAAAAAAGATGGAGAAGAACTATGAAGGGGTATTGTTTAATTTTTATCAAGACAGTTCAAAACCTATAGCAGACCGACTTGATACTATTATCTCAAACCTTTTGCTTGGGATGATTTTAGTATTTTTTTCCATGTATATTCTTATCAATCTTCGCATTGCTTTTATCGTGACTCTTGGAATCCCATTTTCTTTTATTATTGGGCTTTTATTTATTTATCACATGGGATATTCGATTAACATTATCTCTCTTTTAGGGGCACTCATCGTCATAGGAATCGTTGTGGATGATGCCATCGTTGTAAGCGAAAATATACAAAGACTCATAGATGAAGGGATGGAGATAAGAGAAGCAACACTCAAAGGTGTCAAAGAGATGCTACTGCCCGTTACTCTTGCCACTGTGACAACCGTAGCTGCTTTTTTACCTATGTTTTATTTGCAAGGTGAGACGGCTATGTTTTTGGTTTTGGTCCCCATCGTTATTATCATGATTTTGCTTGGCTCCCTTTTGGAGAGCTTTTTCTTCTTACCTCTTCACGCTATGGAAGTTTTGAAAAAAAGTAACAATTTTGTAGAGTGGAAATCATTTGAAAGCTTTTATGAGAAGAGTTTATCTTTTCATATTCAGTACAAAAAGATTTTTATCGCTCTTTTTTTAGTCCTTATTCCTATTGCAACAATCGTAACTGCAAAAAGTATGAAATTTCAATTTTTTCCAAATTTTGATGGTAGCAATCTTTATATCTCAGGTAAACTTGATATCAACACCCCCCTAGAAGAGACCTTTATGATATCAAGAGAGATAGAAGCAGAGGTGCGCAAATATGCAAAAGAATTTTCACTCAAATCGACATCTGCTTCAAGTGGCTATAGAGTAAGCTTATCGGGAGAGACAGAGCATAACAATAATGTGTTTTATATCACGATGGAGCTTTATGACAGAGAAGAGACAAGTATGATTAATAAATACTTGAACCCTATTTTAAACTTTAATTTTGACTTTAATAATCCCGAAAAAATCAGAGAAAAACAAACTTTTGAACTCTCTCCACGTGTGAGAGAGATTATCGAAAAATATAGAGAAAAATACTCAATGGTAGAGTTAGGTGTCATGGAGGATAAACCAGGACTTATCCGCAGTGATATTCAAATCAACCTCTCAGGGAGCAACGATGCCAAACTTGAAGAAGCAATCAAAAAACTAGAAAATAAAATGGCAACCATAGAGGGGATTCTAAATTTTAGTGACAACATCCGATACGGAAAGTTAGAGTACAAGATTAAAATAAATGCTTATGGAGAGAGTTTAGGACTCAGTGAAGCGAGCATTTCAAAACTCCTCAGTGATTATTTTTTAGAGCGTCGTCAGTCTACAACATTTAATGACCGTGGTGTTATGGAGATAAAAACGGAGGACTTACATAAAGATGAAATAAAGACTCTTGTGGATTTTAATATCGCTCTTGGTGAGGGGAGGTTTGTAAAACTTACGCAAATTGCTCAAATCATTCAAGTAAGAGATTATGAAAAAATTGATAAACTCAATGGAAATATTGTAAAAATAGTCTTTGCTAGTGTTGATAAAAGACGCATCACTTCCGAGGAAATCTTAACAAAACTTGAACCGACTTTGGATGAAATCTCAGCTTCAGGCATTGAAGTGAATTTACTTGGAGAAAAAGAGAAAAGTAAGCAATTTAAAGAGGATATGAAAAAAAGCATCCTTTTAGCTTTATTTTTGATTTTTTTAACACTTTTACTAATTTTTTCAAAGATAAAATATGTCCTTATGGTCATGAGCGTTATCCCTCTTTCTATTTTAGGGGCGCTTCTTGGGCATAAACTCCTAGGTGTTCCCCTTACTATGCCCTCTATCATTGGCATCTTAGGACTTGCAGGAGTTGTGGTAAATGATGGGATTATTATGCTTGACTTTTTACATGGAACTCACGATTCAGAGGCTTTTTTTAAGCGTGCCAAACTAAGACTTCGTCCAATTATTATCACTTCCGTGACGACATTTTTAGGGTTATTTACACTCATATTTTATGCCACAGGACAAGCGGTTATCTTGCAACCCATCGCTATTTCTATCGGTTTTGGACTTGTTTGGGGAACAGTATTAAATCTTCTCTTTGTCCCAACACTTTACGCATTGGTAAATGGTATCAAACCTTTGAAAAAAGGTACGATATGATAAAGACATTGCTCTTAATATTTTTAACACTCAAAGGAGTGCTCATGGCAACAGAAGAACCAAAATATACTCTTATTCAAAAATACGAGGCATTTGAGATTAGAGAATATGCTCCCTTTTTGGTAGCACAGACAAAGGTGACAGGTGAATTTGATGAGATGGGTGGCAAAGCATTTAGAATTCTTTTCAAATATATCTCAGGTGATAATCAGCAAAAAAGTAACATCACGATGACAGCACCTGTGATACAAGAAAGTTCAAAACAAGAGGGACAAAATATACCGATGACAGCCCCCGTCATACAAGAGACAGATAAAGAAGACTCTAAAAGTACCACTTTTAGTTTCGTGATGCCTCAAAACTTTACACTAGAAACTCTTCCTCTGCCCCTAGATGAGCGTATCACTCTTAAAGAGATACCGGCAAAAAGTGTAGCCGTGCGAGAATACTCAGGAGGTTGGGGAGAGGAAAAATATAAGAAAAACGAAGCCATCCTTCTTCAAGCACTCAAAGATGCAAATATCAAGACTATCGGTAAACCAAGCTTTGCACGGTATAACTCTCCATTCACATTATGGTTCTTGCGTAGAAATGAGATTATGATTGAAGTGCAAAGATAGATACAGTTTTATAGAGTCTTCTTTTTTTGTCTTCTGAAAATTGTTGGTTCTTCTAGTGNNTGCTTATTGTTTTTCCTGTAGCATCACGAGTGGAAAAAAGCAATTTGGCCATTGACTAATATTTTTATGATACAGAATTTATTACACTCCTGCGGCTCTTGTTAAATTAATTTCTAAATTAAACCCAATAGCTTTTGCATACTCAATAAGCGTTGAAATATTGGGAATGTGCTTCGTATTCAGGCTCTCTAATCTAGAGATATTGTTTTTTAGTGAGGAGCATTTTGGCTACATCATCTTGAGATAAGTGTGCAGCTAATCTTGCTGTAACCATTTGATTTTTAAGTTCATTATACTCATTGTGAACTTCTTCTCTTTGAAGAGCTTTTTCTTTGAATGCTTGAAAGGTTTGTCTATTTGTCATTGTCAATTGTCAATACTTCCTTTAAGCGCCAATATGCTTAGATATTATAAAGTGAATAAATAGAGTGAAAGTATGTTCCAAGGTATGTCCCTGTGAATTCTTAAACCATTTATTGTTTTTGAAATAGTGTTTGAAGTGACTGTTTTACGATGTTTGTTTAAGTGGTGTCAGAGGGGGGACTCGAACCCCCGACCCCCGGCTTATGAGACCAGTGCTCTAACCAGCTGAGCTACCCTGACACTTGTTTGGAAGGGTGGAATTATATCTACGAGAAGCTTTTATTTTCCTTTTGTCTAGTATTTTTAAGGGGCAGGGATATCGATTAGGCACAATTATTTACCCTTTATTAAATAAATCTTTGGTAAAGTTCCAGTTAATAATTATTGAAGGATACTTTATGAATTTTCAACCGCTGGGTAAAAGAGTTTTAGTTAAAAGAGTAGAAGAAGCAAACACTACATCATCTGGTATCATTATCCCTGATAATGCCAAAGAGAAGCCATCACGTGGCGAAGTGGTAGCGGTAAGTAAAGAAGTTTCAGAGTTGGCGTGTACAAATCAAGTTTTATTTAAAAAGTATGCAGGGCATGAAGTACTTATTGGAACTGAGAAATACATCGTTTTGGAACTTGATGATATTTTTGGAATCATAGGCTAGACAAACTAAGTTAGTTTTTTCACTTCAGTGCAGGTAAGAAAATGTGTCATCATGAAAGATGGCACATGACAAAGAGTTCTTTTTACTCTAATAAAATAATAATAAGGAATTTATACAATGGCAAAAGAGATAATTTTTTCAGACAGTGCTAGAAATGCACTCGCTCGCGGTGTTGCACAACTTACAGACGCAGTGAAGGTAACGATGGGACCACGCGGTCGTAATGTTTTAATCCAAAAAAGCTACGGCGCACCTATTATCACCAAAGACGGTGTAACGGTTGCTCGTGAAATAGAACTTAAAGACAAACTTGAAGATATGGGCGCACAACTTGTAAAACAAGTCGCTTCCAATACTGCTGATGAAGCAGGAGACGGGACAACGACTGCTACGGTTTTGGCAAATGCTATTTTTTCTGAAGGGCTACGAAACATTACGGCGGGTGCAAACCCTGTTGAAGTAAAACGCGGTATGGACAAGGCGTGCGAGGCTATTTTAGTACACCTAAAAGCGGCAAGTAAAACTGTAAGCGGCAAACAAGACATCGCGCAAATAGCGACTATTTCTGCAAATTCAGATACTGCCATCGGTGACATGATTGCAGAAGCTATGGAAAAAGTGGGACTTGACGGTGTTATAACTGTAGAAGAGGCAAAGGGTATTTCAGATGAGCTTGAAGTTGTTGAGGGGATGCAGTTTGACCGTGGATATTTAAGCCCGTATTTCATCACAAATGCTGAGAAAATGATTGCTGAGATTGAAAATCCTTGGATTCTTTTATGTGACAGCAAAATTACCTCCCTCAAAGACTTGCTTCCAGTTTTAGAGCAGGTTCAAAAAACGTCTCGTCCGCTTCTTATCATCGCTGAAGATGTCGAGGGCGAAGCTCTTTCGACTTTGGTTGTCAACAAACTTCGCGGTGTCTTAAATATTTCTGCCGTAAAAGCTCCAGGGTTTGGCGACAGAAGAAAAGCTATGCTTCAAGATATCGCAGTTCTCACCGCAGGGACGGTTATATCTGAAGTGACGGGTCACACCCTCGAGGGCGCAACGCTTGCATCTCTCGGACAAGCTTCTCGCATCATCATCGATAAAGACAATACCGTCATAGTAAACGGTGCAGGTGAAGAGTCGGCGGTTAAGGCTAGAATTTCTGAAATCAAAGTTCAAATCGAAGCAACAAGTTCTGAATACGACAAAGAAAAACTTCAAGAACGTTTGGCAAAACTCTCAGGCGGTGTCGCGGTTATCAAAGTCGGTGCTGCAACTGAAACTGAAATGAAAGAGAAAAAAGACCGCGTGGACGATGCACTCTCTGCTACAAAAGCTGCGGTTGAAGAGGGGATTATTATCGGTGGCGGCGCTGCCCTTGTGCGTGCGGCTGCAAAAGTAAAACTAGATTTAAGCGGTGATCAAAAAATCGGTTGTGAAATTATTCTTCGTGCCGTAAAAGCTCCAATGAAGCAAATCGCTCAAAATGCTGGCTATGACACGGGTGTCGTTGTAAATGCTGTTGAGAGTGCCACAAATGAAAACATCGGGTTCAACGCTGCAACGGGTGAATATGTTGATATGTTTGAAGCGGGCATCATTGACCCGCTAAAAGTAGCTCGTGTGGCACTTATTAACGCTACGTCAGTTTCTAGCATGCTTTTAACTACGGAAGCCGCGATTTTTGAACTTCCTGAAGCAAATCCAGCTTCTTCAAACATGAACAATGCAATGCAAGGCATGCCAGGGATGATGTAAGTACATCTTATGTTATGCACTCAAACGAACATGTCCGTTTGAGTAGCTGCTGCACAATGCCCTTGCAACCCCCTAAAGCTACGAAAANNTTTATTTTTCGAGAATTTCGTAGTAATTTACGAACTTTTTATAAAAGTTCGTAAGGTCACATATTAATTACTTGATAATTTTTATGCAGTCTTCACCTTTGGGGACTAAGCATAAAAAGCTGTAAGGCTCATCTCCTAGAGTTTCATAACAGTGCGCTTCTCCTGCGGGAATTAGTAAAATATCTCCCGCTTCTGCTTCAAATGTTTCCTCACCGATTTTTACTAAAGCACGACCGCTGAGAACATATTGTTCATGTTCTATGATATTTGTATGCAAAGGCATATGTCCTCCCGCTTCAATGGTGAAATTTCGCATCGCAAAATTTGGTGATTCATCGGGAGAGAGAAGCATTTTCATACTTACTCCTTTTCCGGCTTTTTGCGGCATGGCTTCGAGAGCATCTATTTTTTTATGTAAGTACATGGTTGACCCTTAAAAATAAAATTTTGCAAGAATAGCATAAAAGTGTAAAGTTCAAAACAAATAATACCACGAGATTTATGTGGTATTTTCGAATTTACTACACTATGTGCGAAAAAAACTTTTCATGCGTATTTAAAACTTATCGCGCTTCCTTGATTGCATCGAGTGCCGCTTCATAATTTGGCTCATCGGTAACTTCTGGGACTATCTCTTTATACACTACCGTACCGCTTCTGTCGATGACAAAAACAGCTCTTGCACTGAGACCTTTTAGTTTGCTCTCATCCATCAAAACACCATACGCTTTACTAACTTCTTTGTCTATATAATCAGAGGCTACAGTTAAGTTCTCGATGCCCTCNNGTACTGCAAAAGCGATCAGCCGCAAAGGGTAAATCCATAGACACAACCGTTGTTTCACAGATATCTAAGTTGTTCACATCGACGTTAAATCTTCTTGTCTCCGCTGCACATGTGTCCGTGTCTAGCGATGGTACGGTTAGGATAAGTTGAATCTTATTTTTCGCGCCGCCTATCTCGACATCACTTAAATCTGTTCCTATAGCGATGACACAAGGAGCTTTGTCTCCAACCTTTAATTCATGACCAGCTAGTTGTACAGGTGTACCTTTGAAAGTTGTTTTTTGCATGGTATTTCCTTCAATAATTTTAAATATGTTAGCATTATTTGTATACAATTGCCTTAAAAAAAGACTAGGAATAGAATGCAAAATCCTTTTGAATCTGGGCACATTAAAAATTACGTTTTGCTTTATGTGAGTGTTGTTNNTCATCATGGTGCTTTTTTTTATAGCGAGTACACTTTTTTATGAGGCAGCAGAAGTAGAGGAAAAAGTTTTTGATACAAATCTTTCCCAAATCCCACTTGCCAAAAAAGAGATGCAAAACATTCAAGAGGTGAACAGTTCAGGAGTGAGACTCATGGAGAAGTTTTACTAATCTTTATTGGATGTGTGGCTTTAGCCTCACAAAAAATAGGTGAGGCTAAAGCCACACTTCCGAACTACTCTTTTGTGACGATGTAGAGTTGCTCATGATTAAGACGTTTTAAGATGTCCATGACACTTACAAAGTCTTGGAATCTTGACTCTTTATCACTCTTGAGAACCACGATTTGCTCCTTCGTAAGGGTAGAGAGTTTTTGTTCAAGAGTTGCCAAATCAACTTTTTCTTTTTCAAAAAACATCTCCCCTTTGGCATTGACATAAACACTTATCTCTTTTTGGATATCCTCTTTTTTGGCTGTTTTAGCCTGTGGAAGTTCTATGGGGATAATTCCTTGCTTGATGAATGTTGCAGTAGTCAGAACCATAACCAATAAAACAAGCATGATGTCTATAAATGGGATGACGTTTATTTGATCAAACCTTTTTTGTACTTTTTTACATTTTGCCATTGCGTTCTTGCTTCTCTTGGGCTACGTCAAATTTTGTTAAAATTCTCTCCACTTTACGAAGGGTTATTGTGTAAGTGACAATGGCAGGAATAGCGACTACAAGCCCCATAGCCGTAGCTTTAAGTGCAAGTGCAAGTCCTGTCATAATTTTTTTAGCGTCCACTGCGCCTACATCACCCATCGTGTAAAATGTCAGCATAATCCCTACAACTGTTCCCAAAAGTCCTACGTAAGGGGCATTGGCACCAATAGCACTAAGAACACTTATATTATCGGTTAAGTCCATCTCGAGGTTGTCTCTGTGGTCATAGTCCTCGATTTGCACTGTTTTATAAAACATCATTCGTTCAATAAACAGCCACAATGTGGCTATGCTCATGAGGAGTAAAAGTCCCATGACTCCATAGTCAAGAGCTTCTTCTGCATAGACCAATAAATTTTCTGCTTCCATAGTTTTTCCTTAAAATTTTAGTAAAACGGTTGTTCCATAGTTTGGTTTGGATTTAAAACTCAGCTTGATGTTGTGTGCATCACAAAATCTTTTTACCATGGCAAGCCCTATCCCAAAACCCTGCATATTTTCATTGCTTTGGTAATAATTGTCAAAAATTCTCAAGAGTTCAACTTCATCCATTCCGCAACCAAAATCTTGTATGGAGAGTGTAAAATTATCCAATTTGAGGCTTATTATAGTATTGTTTTGTGAATATTTTATGCCATTATGGATGATATTGTCAATGACTTTAGAGAGCCCTATTTTATCATTGAACAGTTGTGTTTTTTCCAAATCAAGTTCAAAAACAACATGCGGGTAAATGGCTTGGAAAAATTTCACTCTTTCAAGGAGTAAAGTATCCAAATCAAAACTCTCTTTCATCTCTTGGCGACTCTGGGTTTTTATCATATAATCAAGCTCATTGTATCTCTGTTGGAGCATCGTACAAGCACTCTCAATGCGTGCAATTCTTTTGAGAGTTTTTTCATCTTGGGTATTGTTTTTGAGCATGTGTGAGTTTGTCATGATAGTTGTTATGGGGAGATTAAGCTCATGTAACGTCTCTTTGGAGAGATTTTGCAGATTTCTTACATGCTCTTGCAATGGGTCAATCGCTAATTTTGAGATAAAAACTCCCGAAAGAGTTATAAAACACACCATGACAACCCCCAGTAGCAGGAGATTTTGTGTTTGTATAACTACTAAAAAGTAGTGTAAAATAGTTAGAAATACGAAAACAGTCAAAAAGTAATAAATAAAAATACTCAGGCGCAAATTACGAAACAAGTTTGTAACCTATGCCTCGGATATTTTCTATTTTCATATGAGGAAGTAGTTGTTTTAAGCGGTTTATATAAACTCGAATTGCCCCTTCACTCCCTGACTCTGAAGTGTTCCAAAGAGCATCCACAATGAGCTCTTTTGGGACAGCTTTGTTAATATGTTGCACAAGAAGCAACAGTAAATCGTACTCTTTTTTTGAGAGCTCTAATGGCTCTTTGTTGTAAAAAAAAGTTTTGTGCATTTCATCGTGACATAAAAGATTGATACACTCTTTTTTTTGGGATTTTATCCGTTTCATGAGTGCGTTGACACGAAGTAAAAGTTCCTCTGAGTCAAAAGGTTTTGTGATGTAATCATCAGCACCATTTAAAAAGGCATTTTTTAACATCTCTTTATGTGAGGTGAGAAAAATAGTCGCAGTCAAGTCATCTGCTTCTCGTAACTCCTTTAAAAGTGTGAGCCCATCAATAAGTGGGACATTGATATCAAATAAATACATGTCAAATTTATTATTAAAAGTCATATTGAGCGCTTGTTGCCCATTTGGTGCATGAAAAATTTCATAGCCATTTTCTTCAAGCAAGTCGGTAAGAGTCTCTGCTAAAAGCAGATCATCTTCTAAAAGTAAAATTTTAGTCAACACTCTCAATAGCCCATTTTATGGTCTCTCCTGCGTACATGGGGACGACACCCGCATAATGATTTGGGACGACAAAGGGGCGTTTTTGCAAAGTTACTTCTTTAAATTCTGGGCAAATTCCATAGATATTTTGTGCATTGTCACTCACAAAAGCCTGAAGATTTTCAAGTTTTCCATATTTTTCAAAGACTTCACATAAGAGCTGTAGCGAGATGGGCGCACTAAAAACCCCTGCAGCACACCCACATGACTCTTTTTTGTGTTGAGGATGCGGTGCAGAATCGGAGCCAAACATGACTTTTGGATGTGCTTCAAGAGCGACAGATAAAAGTGCTTCTAAATCCTCGGGACGCTTGGCAATTGGCTTGCAAAAAAGGTGCGGCTTCATCATGCCGCCTACAACATCATCAAGTGTTAAAATCAAATGATGCACCGTAATAGTTGCATAAAGGTTTTCGTATTTGTCCAACATAGCAACCGCTTCTTTGGTTGTGATATGCTCCATGATGATGGTAAGTTTAGGAAAATTTATAGCAAGTAATTCATAAATGCGCATAAATTCAGCCTCTCTATCCATGACAAAACCATCTGTTTCTCCATGAATGCAAAGTGGAATTTTTAAGTTGCTCATCGCCTCAAGTGTAGGTCTCATCTCCTCTATGTTAAATGAAGAGACGCCTCCCTCTGAGTTTGTAGTAATCCCTGCAGGATAGAGTTTAATAGCTAAGATACTATCAGCTACACTTTCTAAAAAAGCCTTCTCATAGTTTTTATAAAACAGAGTCATGTAGGGTTCAAAATAGTCATTTGGCACCGCTGCCATGATGCGTGCTTTGTAAGCTTTTACATCCTCGAGCGAATTGACAGGCGGGACAAGGTTTGGCATAATAAGTGCACCGCTATAACTGTAGGCGGAGAGAGGGGCGATATTTTCAAGCATCACTCCATCTCGAAGATGGAGGTGCATGTCTAGGGGCATCAAAAGAGTGTGCGTTTTCATAGTTTCTTCCTAAAAATGTATTCTGTATTTTAGGTAAAAATTATATCAAAATTAGATTGAAACGCTTATGGCATGTATTGAATACATTGCCATAAAGATTAGTGCCTTGTTGTCATCTTGTTTGCATTGATAGCTTTAAGAAGATTCGTGATACTTGCAATTTTTTTGTCTTCTTCTGCCAAAGCGTCGACTGCATGAAGGTTAAAGATATCGAGTTTTTTCTCAAGATAGTTGGTGGCTAAATTGCCATCTATAAAATCTTGGTCTCTTACGATTTCTCTGTGAAGAGGGATATTTGTCGGGAATCCTTCGAGATAAAATTCATCCAAAGCACGCTTTGCTTTTTTCACGGCACCTTCCCAGTCTAGTGCCCAAACAATGAGTTTGCCTATCATAGAATCGTAATTTGAAGGAACAGTATATCCCGCATATGCTGCTGAATCGAGTCTCACTCCTGGACCACCTGGTGACATGTATTTTGTGATTTTTCCAACTGAGGGCATAAAATTTTTCTGAGGATCTTCAGCGTTGATTCTAAACTCAATTGCATATCCACGAAACTTTATATCTTCTTGTAAAAACTGAAGTTTGTCACCCTCAGCAATCTCTATCATTCTTTGAATAATGTCTATTCCAGAGATTATTTCTGTGACGGGATGTTCAACTTGAACCCTTGTATTCATCTCTATAAAATAAAAATTATCCTCTGCATCGACCAAAAATTCCACTGTTCCAACACTTTCATATCCGAGTTTAAACATGGCTTTTGTTGAGACTCTGTAGAGCTCTTTTCGTACTTCACTACTGAGTCTTGGCGATGGCGCAATTTCGATGACTTTTTGGTGTCTTCGTTGGATAGAGCAATCTCTATCGCCCAAATGAAGAACATTTCCATATTTATCGGCGATGACTTGAACCTCAATATGGCGCGGATTTTCGACATATTTTTCTATAAAAACATCCCCTTTGCCAAAATATTTTTTCGCTTCATTTGTCGCAGAATCGAACATTTCATCAAAAAGATTGGCACTTCTGACGATTCTCATGCCTCGACCGCCACCGCCGAAAGCTGCTTTGATAATAACTGGAAAACCAATTTGTGTAGCAATTTTATTGCCCTCTTTTTTATCTTTAATCGGCTCGTCCGTTCCCTCTAACACTGGAACGCCAATCGCTCTCATAGCCACTTTAGACGCCATTTTGTCACCAAAAAGAGCGATATGCTCAGGTTTTGGACCTATAAAAATCAAGCCATTATCGCCACATGCCTTTGCAAACTCGGCATTTTCGGATAAAAATCCGTATCCAGGGTGGATGGCATCACAATTTGCTTTAAGCGCCAGTGCGATAATACGGTCATAATCAAGATAAGCAGCAAGTGCATCGCCCATCATAGGATAGCATTCATCTGCTTTTCTCACCCAGATCCCCTCAATATCTACCTCAGAAAAGATGGCAACACTTTGCATCTCTAACTCTTTACAAGCTCTAATAATTCTTAGAGCAATTTCACCTCTGTTGGCAACAAGTACTTTTGTGATTTTTTTCATGTTACATCCTTTATTTTGGTAGAATTATACAGTTTTATGAAAACTAATTCTTCACTTTTTTTGCTAATTAAATTATCTGATATTGCTTAATTTATATCATATTTTTGCTAAAATACAGTTATGAAAAAGGAAACACGTCAAAAACGGGTGCAAATTGCCAATGATATCATGTACTATATCTACACGCATATAGACATAAATATAGATACTGATGAGCTAAGTCATGACTTAAATGTCAGTAAATTTCACATGCACAGAATTTTTAAAGAAGTGTTTGACAAAAATATTTATGAAAGTGTAAAATCTATTAGGCTTCAAAAAGCTTCCAATTTGTTACTGACGAATAAATATTCAACTATTACGGATATAGCAAATATGTGTGGTTACAGTTCTCATACATCTTTTATCCGTGTATTTAAAGAGCGTTTTGGGATGACACCTAAGGCATGGAAAAATGGAGGGTATAAAGAGTTTTCTCACCATATTTTAGAACAATCACCCATAGCTATGCTCTCAACGGCTCATTTTGAAAACATTGAACCAAGTATTGTAAAAATGCCTGAATTTAAAAGCTATTACATCAGACATCGTGGGTACAATGCACAGATTAAGCAGACTTGGCAAAAACTCCAAACATGGATTTTTAACAATAATTTGACAAATTTTCAACTGATAGCTCTTTTTCACGATAATCCAACTGTCACTTCCCTGAATGAGTGTGAATATGTGGCATGTGTGGTTACTGATGAAAAAGAGCTTGTCAAAAGTGATCGACTTCCAAAATTTATAATCTCAAAAGGTGTCTATGCCAAATTTGATTTGAGCGGAAAATATGGAGATTTACTGAAATTTATACACTGGGTGTATCATGAATGGCTTCCAAAAAGCCAGTATGAAACTACGACAAAACCCTCGTACGCAGTGTATAAAAAAAATAATTACCTCCGTGATGATAACGAATTTGAGATAAGTTTTTATATGTCTATAAAGTTTTAAAAAATTAAATTTTACTTTTAGCTTCTTCTATAAGAGCGTTGATGGAGTCTTCATATACTTTTACCAACTCTTTGTCAATGGACTCAAAACGGGTGACTAAAACGGGAGTTGTATTGCTCGCACGAACGAGTCCCCACCCTTTTTCAAACTCTATGCGTAGTCCATCGACTTCAATTATCTTTCGCACTTGCGGGAAATTGGCGGGTGGATTTTTGAGAAGTTCTCTCATTTTGTCAATAATTTGAAACTTTTGTGACTCCGTTGTTTCTACTTTAATCTCCTCTGTAGAGAAAACTTGCGGTAGTTTGGCAAGCTCAGCATCAAGGTTAATGCCGTCATTTATCAACTCCAGCATCCGAAGTGTTGCATAAATCGCATCGTCATACCCAAAATAGCGATTTTTGAAAAAGATATGCCCGCTTACTTCGCAGGCTAAATCGGCTTTTGTCTCTTGCATTTTTACTTTTATATTGGAGTGACCTGTTTTATGCATGATGGCGTTTGCGCCGCGTTTTGCGAGCTCATCGTACATCACTTGTGAGCATTTTACCTCTCCGATGACAGTTGGCTTGTCCATCTTCATAGAGAACAAAAGTGCCATCATGTCCCCTTTAATATTGTTTTTATGTGTCAAAACTGCGATACGATCCCCATCCCCGTCATACGCAAAACCGATATCACCCTCTGCATGGAGGACTTTTTTTAAATCTTCCAGATTGTGTGCATCAGAGGGGTCTGGATGGTGGTTTGGAAAAGTTCCATCTGGGTTGACATAGAGACCTTTTGTGTTAAGTTGCAGGTTGCGAAAAATATCTTCTGTGACAACCCCAGCAACGCCGTTTCCACAATCATAAATAATTTTTGTTGTCATCCCTTTTAAGTTTTGAAACTCTTCAACTAGAAAGTCAATATACCGCTCTGCAGCGTTGATTTTAGTAACTTCTCGTGTTGTAGCTTCTGGGATGAAGTCCATCGCCTCACACTCACGCCCTAAAGTGTAGATATCTTCACTGAAAAAAGGTGCTTTATCTACAGTGATTTTGAAGCCGTTGTACTCGCTTGGGTTATGTGAGCCTGTTATCATCACAGAGGCTGCAGGGACAATACCATTCCATTTTTGGTAGTTTGCAAAGTAGTTTACTGGAGTAGGAACAAGCCCCATATCTAGGACTTTTTTGCCACCAGCACTGAGCCCAGTCACTAAATATTCAAAAAGAATGGGTGAGTGAGCTCGCGCGTCATACCCGATAGCAACGAACTCTCCAACTATTTTTGAAGCCAACACATACCCGATGCGTGTGACACTTTGTTTATTTAACTCTTTTTCGTAAATGCCACGAATGTCATATTCTCTATAAATGCTCATTGAGTTTTTCCTAAATTAATATAATAAATTTTAGTACCAATAGTAACATTTTACGATATAAATTTTACTTCAAGGTTACATGTTTTTACAAACATATTGGTATAATAAAAATATTATAATAAAGGTTGTTTTATGAAATTTTTTCTGCTTTTCCTTACGTTTACTTTGACGCTGTTTGCAGCCCATATCGATGATTTTGCCCTTAACATGGGGTATGAGAGAGAGTTTGACAAGGCTTTGGCTCAAGCCAAAAAAGAGAATAAAATGGTCATGTTAGTTTTAGTGGGTGATTACTGCCCTTGGTGTAGAAAGTTTGAGAGAAAAACTCTCCAAAATGCAACGACTGCCATCATGATACAAAAGAATTTTATCCCCGTTATCGTCGATAAAAATTTAGATAAAGATAAATATCCTGAGAAATATTTTACCTCTGTAGTCCCTACTGTGCGCTTTATTGAGCCTAAAAAGGATGTTGAAATATTAGAATCCTCAGGGTATAAAAAAGTAAAAGAGTATGAAGAGATTTTAAACAAAGTATTGTTGCAACACAAAGGGGGCAAATCATGAGAAAGTTTTTTCTTATCTTATCTCTTTGTAGTTTGTTGTTTGGGGAGTCTATTTTTACCCTTGAAAATACAGACAATCTCAAAGTGTATCTTGCCAATGAGACCGATTTCATGACGCAAGAGCAGTTGGTTTTTATCAAAAAAACAGCTGAGGAGAAACTAAAAGCCGCAGGGATACAACTTAACAAAACTGATGCAAGCACATTCATGGTAAAAATTGAAGCGATGGAAATCGAAGAATCTTTTGCGCTCATCATTCATGTCGGCATTGGAGAAGAGGTTATTACTAAACGAAAAGGGGATGTAAGAACATTTGCTTGGACATATTATGAGACTGATTTTATAGATACCAATAAGCCTTATGAGGATGCGTTAGAGTCGATAAACTATCTCATCAATAGTTTTGTTGAATCATACCACGAAGATATGGAACAATAAAGAGATGCCAATGAATGAGATAAAAACTACCTACTTACATGAATATGAAAAACCTCAATTTGCGATAAAAAATCTCCATTTGTTTTTTGATTTATATGAGCAAGAGACGATAGTTACCAATGTTATGTCTCTTGTTAAATTGGATGAGAGTGTAAAAGATTTAGCGCTTGATGCTGTTGATTTGGAGCTTTTAGAGCTGGAGTTGGAGGGTGTGCCACTAGAGAGTAACTCTTACGAGATAGCTCATGGTAAGCTTACAGTCTTTGACGTTCCAAGTGAATTTACACTTAAAATCAAAAATAAAATATTCCCTGCAGCCAATACAGAGCTCGAAGGATTGTACAAATCTGGAACAATTTTCTGCACCCAAAA
This sequence comes from Sulfurimonas sp. UBA6014, assembly GCA_002428085.1. GTDB lineage: Bacteria > Campylobacterota > Campylobacteria > Campylobacterales > Sulfurimonadaceae > Sulfurimonas. The sequence goes on from DJAA01000007.1 coordinate 18,078, forward strand.
CGAACCAGAAGGCTTTAGACGCATCACTCCCTATCTCGATAGACCCGATGTCATGAGTGTTTTTACTACGACTATTACAGCGCAAAAAGAGAAGTATCCTCTGCTTTTGAGTAATGGAAATAAGGTGCAGTGTCATGAAAGTTTTGATGGCAGACATGGGGTAACTTGGTTTGACCCGCATCCAAAACCATCTTATCTTTTTGCTCTTGTTGCGGGAGATTTAGGCTGTGTGAATGATACATTTATAACTGCTAGCGGTGCACACATTGCGCTCAATATTTACTGCGATTTGGGGAATGAGTCAAAGTGTTTTCACGCGATGAAGTCCTTGAAGGAGGCTATGGTTTGGGATGAGCAAAAATACGGTAGAGAGTATGATTTGGAAGTCTATAATATCGTAGCGGTTGATAGTTTTAATATGGGGGCCATGGAAAATAAGGGGCTCAATGTTTTTAACTCCACGTATGTTTTAGCTGACAAAGAGACGGCGACGGATGCCAATTTTATGGGCATTCAAAGTGTTATAGCCCATGAGTATTTTCACAACTGGACGGGAAACCGCATCACCTGCCGTGACTGGTTTCAACTCACGCTCAAAGAGGGATTGACCGTTTTTCGCGACCAATGTTTTTCAGCCGACTTAAATTCTCAAGAAGTTGTCCGCATTGAGGGGGTAAAATCTCTCAGAGAGCGACAGTTTGTAGAAGATGCTTCACCCACTGCGCACCCGATTCAGCCCTACTCATACATGGCAATCAACAACTTTTACACGGCGACAGTGTATGAAAAAGGGGCAGAAGTTATCAGAATGATACATACTCTTTTAGGTGAGCAAAAGTATAGAAAAGCCACTGATCTTTACTTTGAAACCTTTGATGGGCAAGCGGTAAGAACCGATGATTTTTTATGGGCGATGAGCAGTGCAGGCGAGATAGATTTGAGTGCATTTGAGCTTTGGTACCACCAATCTGGCACGCCGACTTTAAAAGTACAAGAGCATTATGAAAAGGGTCTGTTTGCCTTAACATTGACACAAATCGTCCCCTTAGCAGTAGATGGCTCTGCGCAAAAACCCTATTTTTTCCCCTTAAAAATGGCACTTTTGAATGAAAAAGGGGAAGAGATAGTTGCCAAAACTTTGCTACTTTCAAAAGAGCAGGAGACTTTTGTGTTTGAAGGTTTGGATTCTAAACCTGTTTTGTCAATAAATCGTGATTTTAGCGCTCCTATTATTGTAGAACAAGAAAAAAATAATTACCCATTTTTGATGAAATATGATACGAATAGTTTTGTGCGTTATGAGTCTGCACAGTCATTTGCAGTCCTTGCTTTAGAGTCTCTTATAAGAGGCGAGGGGATAAAAAAAGAGTTTACTGAGGCATATGGATATGTTTTAGGGCTTGATATCGACCTTGCATATAAGGCGCTTTTACTTGAACTTCCAAGTGTCTCAACACTTATGCAACGAGAAGAAATTGTAGATTTTGAGCCAATTTATGCGGCAAAAGAGAAACTTTCGTACCATTTGGCAACAGCATTTAAAGAGCAACTTTTAGGGATTTATAACACTTATCATATGCCAAAAAATGATAGCATTGAGAGAGAGTTTATAGGCAAAAGAGCGATAAAAAATCGCTGCCTAAAACTTCTCTCTATCTTAGGAACCCAAGAGATACTCTTGATGGCAAAAAAACAGTATGAAGAGTCTTTAACGATGACTGATAGGGTCACTGCTTTGGATATTTTAGAAAATTCACATGAGGAATTTGCCGAAGTTGCATTAAAAGACTTTTATGACAAATATAAAACTGATACTTTAGTTATGAATAAATATTTCTCTATTTTAGCAGCTTCTGAGCGAGAAGGAACTTTAAATCGAGTGATAGCTTTGCAAAATGATCCGCTCTATGATGAAAAAATTCCAAATTTGGTCCGTTCGCTTATTGGCGTTTTTGCTAGAAACTCGAAACATTTCCATGCAAAAGATGGCAAAGGATACTCGTTTTTAGCAGATAAGATAATCCAAATTGATAAAATCAATCCACAAATAGCTTCAGGACTCACTGCAGCTTTTAAAATTTATAAACGTTTGAATGATTTAAATAAAAAATTGATGAAAAAAGAGCTTGAACGTGTAGAAACTACACACTTGCTTTCAAAAAATGTTTATGAAATTGTAAGTAAAATTTTAAAACATGATTAAGAATCAACTTTAAGATGGTTTTAAAACCCTTAAAATAGGGATTTTTGCAGAATTATTATTATGAAGTATGATAATAATTTTTTTTTAAAATAATACTTTAGAAATAAAATATGATAAGATAGTGATACGATTTTTCATAATTTAAAAAATAGGAAGTTTATATGGCAAGATTAGTAATTCTTGGTGCGGGTGTGGCGGGTCACACGGCGGCATCATTTGCTACAAAATGGCTCGGTTCAGAGCATGAAGTAGTTGTTGTTACTCCAAACTCAAAGTGGAACTGGATTCCGTCGAATATTTGGGTTGGTGTAGGTGAGATGACAAAAGAGGATGTTACTTTTGATTTGGCTCCAGTATATGAAAAAGCGGGTGCGGTGTATAAACAAGCAAAGGCAGTTTCACTCAATCCTGAAGGGAGTGCAAATTCTGTAAAACCTTTTGTAACTATTGAGTATACAGGACAAGGCAAAGATGGGAAAACAGAAGAGTTAGAGTACGATTATCTTATCAACGCAACAGGTCCAAAACTTAACTTCGCCGCGACTCCAGGTTTAGGTGATGCAAATGGTCTTGGTGAGTTTACTGTCTCTGTTTGTACAGCTGACCACGCTGTTCATGCAGCACATGAGTTGGAAAAATGTATAGAAAAGATGAGAGCGGGAGAGAGACAAACGTTTTTAATCGGAACAGGTCATGGCTTGTGTACATGCCAAGGTGCTGCATTTGAGTACATTTTCAATATAGAACATAAACTCAAAGAGGATGGTGTTCGTGATATGGCGGACATGGTTTGGATTTCTAATGAATCATTTTTAGGTGACTTTGGTATGGGTGGTCTTCACTTTAAGATGGGTGGTTTTATCACCTCTTCTAAAGTATTTGCTGAGTCACTCTACTCTGAGCGTGGAATTGACTGGATTATCGGTGCGCATGTGAGTAAAGTTGAAGCGGGCAAAGTAACGTATGAGACTCTTGATGGCGCAATAGATGAGCAAGAGTTTGATTTTGCTATGCTTATCCCACCATTTGCGGGTGCTGGTATGAAAGCGTATGCAAAAGATGGTTCAGACATTACAGGAACTCTTTTTGCTCCAAATGGGATGATGAAAGTTGATGCAGATTATTCTAAAACTTCGTATGCTGCATGGGAGCCAAAAGACTGGCCAAGAACATTACAAAACCCTACATACAAAAATATTTTTGCTGCAGGTATTGCTTTTGCTCCTCCACATCCAATTTCTAAGCCAATGAGTTCTCCAAATGGAACAGCTATTACTCCGACTCCTCCAAGAACTGGTATGCCATCGGCTATGATGGGTAAAGCGGTAACTGCAAGTATTTGTGACATGATTCACGGAAAATCTGCTGTTCCTACGCATACTTCAAGTATGTCAGAGATGGGTGCAGCTTGTGTTGCTTCGGCAGGAAAAGGACTCTTTAGTGGAACAGCTGCAGCTATGACAGTTTTCCCTATTGTTCCTGATTATAAAAAATATCCAGGAACTGGCCGTGATATCAACGGTACAACTGGTGAAATCGGTCTTGCTGCTCACTGGGTAAAGCATTTGTTACACCATGCATTTATTTATAAAGCAAAACTTAAGCCGGGCTGGACTTTGATTCCAGAATAATTTTTGTCGTTGTCAAGTTTTGCTTGAGAATATGTAATTTTAATACATTTAGGAGAAAATAATGAGCGAAGTCGAACATAAAATACATAAAAACCACTCACACGTAGAGCACGTTGAACCATACACACCGCAGTTTGGAACTATGATACCAAGTGGTTCACAAAAGTTCATGAGAACGTGTGTTCTTTGGCAAATCATTAGATTTATTGCCATCAATATTAAGATGACCATTTTAATTTTAAAAAGTCACCACTAATTTACAATGCGGCATTTTTGCCGTATTGCCTAAAAAATCCACCCAAATTTTATTAAGGTAAATCATGATTAAAGAGATAATCACCTATCCTACTCCTACAGGCATTGAGTATGCGCCTGATGTACGAATTTTTGATGAGGCACTTTTTACTTTTATTGATGATTTAAAAGAGACACTTGAAGCTCATTCGCTTGATGGTCTTGCAGCTGCACAAGTTGGAAGCTATTACAATGTCGTTGTTGTAAAACATGACGGTGCATTTTTGGAACTTATCAATCCAAGAGTTTTAGGAAAAAAAGGGAAAATTCAAACGAGTGAATCTACAGCTTATTTTGGAAATACACTTGCACATATGACAAGGTATGAGAGTATCAGTTTAGTATATGAAGACAGAATGGGCGCACAACACTCCTTAAAAGCTGATGGTGCGTTTAGTATTTTGCTTCAGAGAAAAATTGATTATCTTTATGGAGCGACTTTTTTAACAAAACTCAAAGGGAAAGAGAGAGAGCAGTTTGAAGCTGCTTTAAACTCCAATGGCGTGAGTTGTCCCACAAGAGAGAGTAAATTTAGCAGAGATTATTTTATATTCTCTTCAAACTACGTGATGATGGCGATGCTTTTGCTTTTAGGAGTATCTTTTTTTGTAAGCGACGCAGCTCCTTTGTGGAGATACCAACTGTATGCCTCTTTTGTTGTGGTAGGCCTTAACGTCGCGTATGCACTCTATTCATATTATGAAAATAAAAGATACAATATTTGTACAAACTGTTACAACATGAGCATTTTTGGGGTCGTCGTGATGGGCTTCTTTCGAGTAAGCATTATTATGGTGGTTTCATACTTTTTGCTTTATCCATAAAACTTAGGAGTTTGGATGTGTTACTACGTCTACATCGTAGAGTGTAACGATAAAACCCTCTATACTGGGATAGCAACCGATTTGCAAAGGCGGCTTGAGGAGCATAATAGCTCTCAAAAAGGTGCAAAATATACCCGAAACAGACGCCCTGTAAAACTCGTTTATGAAGAAAAATATGAAGACAGAAGTCGTGCTAGCAAACGAGAAGTGAGTATCAAAAAACTTACACGAGAGAAAAAGTTGCTACTGATTCAAGGGTGAGATACCGATATTTTAACGTAAAATAAGCGTTTCAAACTCCTCTTTACTGATAGGCTTTGAGAAATAAAACCCTTGCAAAATATCGCACTTCTCTTCTATCAAAAACTTCTGTTGAGCAAGTTCTTCTACCCCTTCTGCAACAATAGTGAGATTGAGATTTTTAGCAATATTAAGAATCGTTTTGACCATCGTTTTAGACTTTTCTGTGTGACCGAGCTCTGTAATAAATGATTTGTCAATTTTTAACTCATCAATAGGGAGTCGAGCGAGATAACTCAAAGAAGAGTACCCTGTTCCAAAGTCATCCATGGAGAAGCGGATACCTAACTCTTTGAGGGTAGTCATATTTTTTATGAGTCTGTTAATATCTTGCGCGACACTTGTTTCTGTCATCTCAAAGATAATTTTAGATGCTAAATCATTTGTCAAATAGAGTTCACAAAGTTTTTTAGTGTCATCAATAAATGTATCATGAAAAAGTTGTCTCATGCTGATATTGATAGACATTGAAGGCACTTTGATATCTCTATCGCTCCAATCTCGGAGTGTTTTAAAGGACTCTTGTAAGATATAGTGTCCAAGTTCTATGATAAAACCGCTTTGTTCTGAGATAGGAATAAAGATATCTGGACCTATAAATCCTAGTTTGTCGTTATTCCACCGAACAAGCACTTCACAGCCGATAATCTCATTTTTACTATTTATCTGAGGCTGATATTTTAAGCTTATCTCATTTTTATCTATGGAAAAATGGAGTAATCTCTCTATTTCAAGGTTGGCTTCTACTTTTTTAGATAGCTCTTGATTAAAAAGCATAATCCCGTCACGTCCTTGATTTTTAGCTTCATACATGGCAATATCTGCCTCTTTTAAAAATGTGTTTGCTGACATTTGGGGATTTGTAATAACGCTGATGCCGATACTTGCACTTATATAAAGATGGTGTTCTTGTATTTGATAGGTTGCTTTAATAGCATCCATGAGTTCTTGCGCAAATTTTTGTCCGACATCTATACATTTTTGTTCACTTTTATAGGTATCACTCAGAATACAAAACTCATCACCTCCAAGTCTTGCTAAGTAATAATTGGAGTCACTGACAAGCCGATTCATTCTGTATGAGACTTCGCGCAACAGTGAATCACCTATCTCATGACCTAATGAATCATTAATAGTTTTAAAATGGTCTAAATCTATTAATAATATATAAACAAATTCCTTCTCTTTTTTAACCATTTGAATAGAGTTTTCTAATAGTTCTATAAAATAGCGTCGATTTCCAAGCCCTGTTAAGTAATCATGATACGCTTGATATTGGCTTTGTGTGAGATAGTTAAAAGTATTGTTTGATGCATGAAGAAGCACACCGCTGAGAACGATAGAAAAAAAAGCGAGCAGGTAAGAATAAAACTCATGGACTAAAATAAAATATATAGTCAAAGGGAGCATAAGACTAATAACGGTAAAAAAAACCAATTTTTTTTGTGAGGCTAAGATCGTGGCTGCAACAACAGTACTTCCTAGCTGTGTCGCTATGACGATATAATGAAGTTCTATTGCGTCACGTGATGTATAAATAAAAAACATAATCGTCCACATAGAAAAATAAATGTAAAGAAAGTATTGAAGTTTGTTAAGCCATGCTTCTTTTTGCTGAACACTTGAACAATTGTTGAGATACTCTTTGTGAAGTTTATACCCCCACCAAGAAATGCACACAAGGACAAAATACCATAATAGTTCGAATTTATATGAAGAGTGCAACCAACCTATATAGATAAATCCAGGAGCAGTTCCGATTACTAGTACGATAAGTATTAGCACCTGTTTATGTAAAAAATTGTAAAAGTTAATACTTTTGAGCATAGTGTTGTATCCTGTCAACTAAATAGTGAAATAATTATAACTTATAAATATAAAAATAATTTAATTAATTAGTTCTCATAAGTGCGAACTAAATTAATCCCAATACACTGTTACATTATTATACAAAAAGGAAAATTTATGAAAATAATGGCCTATATTTTTTTGTTATTAGCTATTTCTGCTTGTGGCGAAACACAGAAAAATCAAAATCCTCAGTGGAATAATTTGACCACGCAAGAAAAAAGCGTTATGGTAAACAAAGCTACAGAGCGTCCATTTAGTGGAAAATATTATAAGTTTAACGAAGAGGGAACTTATATTTGTAAAAGATGTAATGCCCCATTATATACGTCTAGTGCAAAGTTTGACAGCGGATGTGGATGGCCAAGTTTTGATGATGAGATAAAGGGGGCTATAAAGCGAGTCCCTGATGCTGATGGAAGAAGAGTAGAAATAGTTTGTGCAAACTGCGAGGCTCATTTGGGTCATGTTTTTGAGGGAGAAGGGTTGAGCGATAAAAATATCAGACACTGTGTAAATTCAGTATCTTTAGATTTCAAACACAAAGATTTAAAGCCGCTTATTTTACCACAGACGAAAAAAGCCTATTTTGCTGGCGGATGTTTTTGGGGTGTTGAGTACCATTTTGAAAAGCTCAAAGGTGTCCTTTCTGTGGAGTCTGGCTACATGGGCGGTCATTTGAAAAACCCCTCTTACAGAGATGTCTCAGGAGGAGAGAGTGGTCATTTGGAAGTTGTCGCCATCACGTATGACCCTGCAAAAGTAAAGTATGAGACTTTAGCAAAACTCTTTTTTGAGATTCATGATGCGACACAAACCGACGGACAAGGACCAGATCGTGGTGCGCAGTATCTCTCTGGCGTATTTACTTCAGACGAAGAGGAGAAAAAAGTCATTCAAAAACTTATAGGTATTTTAAAGGCAAAAGGCTTGAATGTTGCTACAAAAATTTATGTAAAAACCCCTTTTTATAAGGCGGAAGAATACCATCAGGATTATTACAAACGTACTGGTAAACAACCTTATTGCCATGCTTACAAGAAGATATTTTAAGTTACAATTCGCTTAAGAAAATATAAATTTTAGGAAAAAATCATTGAGCAATAAAACATTTATAAAGGGTAAAGATACAAATTTAGAAGACTCTATCGAGCAAATGTCGGCAAAACTGGAGGCTCTTGGGTTTCATATAGAAGAGGTCTCTGCACTCAATCCTGTTGCAAACGTTTACTCGGTCCATGTGCGAGATAAAGAGTGCCCGATGCTCTTTACAAATGGCAAAGGAACATGTAAAAAATCGGCACTTGCAAGTGCTTTGGGTGAGTTTTTTGAACGCTTAAGCTGCAACTATTTTTTCGCCGATTATTATTTAGGGGAACAATTTTCAAAGGGTCCATTTGTCCATTATCCAAATGAGCGTTGGTTTGTGATGGATGACGAAATGCCTGAAGAACTTTTAGAAAAATCGTTATGGGATTTTTATGACCCCGATGGCGATTTGCTTCCTGAACATATTTTTGAGCTCAATTCTGGCAGCGGTGAGAGAGGAGTTTGCGCGCTTGCATTTACAAGATTGAGAGATAAAAGGGAGATTTTATTTCCCATCAACCTTATAGCAAATTTGTACGTAAGCAATGGAATGTCGGCGGGAAACACGATGGCAGAGGCGAGAGTCCAAGCCCTTTGTGAAATATTTGAGCGGTATGTCAAAAATAAAATTATCTCCGAGGGTTTATCTCTGCCACAAATTCCACAGAGCCATTTAGAAAAATTTCCCCAAGCCAAAGAAGCGATAGAAAAACTTACACAACACGGCTACAATTTACGTGTTGCCGATGCTTCACTGGGAGGTAAATATCCTGTTATAAGTGTTACGCTTATGAACCCTAACAACGGTTCTGTTTTTGCCTCATTTGGTTCGCATCCTTGTTTTGAAGTCGCACTGGAGAGAACAGTGACAGAACTTCTTCAAGGGAGAAGCCTAGAGCAATTAGATGGATTTTCTCCTCCATCGTTTGACATGGATGAGGTTTCAGATAACCATAATCTTGTAGAGCATTTTATCAATGCAACCGGTCTTATCGGGTATGATTTTTTCAAAAAAAGAGCTGATTTTGAGTTTGTGAGTTGGAACATGGACGCAGATACGCAGAGTCAGTTTGAGCATTTAAGCCAACTCATTCACAAAGAAGGGCGCGATATTTTCATAGCAGATTATGAACATTTAGGTGTGTATGCTTGTCGTATCATTGTCCCTGGCATGAGTGAGATTTATCCTCTTGAAGATGTAGAATGGAACAATAATAATGGGGGCGCAAGCTTGCGACAAGCGATACTCTCTCTCAAAAATCTTGATAAAAAAGGGTGCAAAAAACTCTTAAATGATTTAGAATACTCCTCTGCGCAAGATACGCAAAAAGTGTGTGAACTTATAGGGATACTTCCTGATGAAAATACTCTTTGGGAGAGTCTGAGTGTAGGTGAGCTTAAGGGGATGTTATCTCTAGCCATGGGAGATTTAAAAGGTGCAAGAGAGTGGAATGATTGGTTTTTAGAGATGCAAGACACAGACGAAAAAAAGACAAGAGAGGCGCGATGTTTACAAGCACTTCTCGCTATCGAAATGGATGAGGAAAAAGAGTTTTTTGAGTATGAAGAGTCTTTACGTTTGATATTTGGCGCACAAAGTGTCGTAAGAGCCGAAGCTCTCATGAGAGGAAGCGAAGTATTTAGCGAGCTTCATTCTCCAGGGCTTAGTTTAGAAGGCTTCAAGAGGCATCAAAAGCTCTTGGATGCCTATGCTAAAGTGCATAAAGCTAAAGAAAAACAGTATGCGCAAAATGGGTTAATCTCTTAGTTTGGTAGCTTGGTATATAATTGCAAATCAAAAAATATAGGGTTTCATCATGAGTAAAGCAAACACATCAAGTGTAGACACAACTGACGGCTATAAAATAGCACATCAAGGGAAAGAGAAAAAGCTAGCAGAGTTAGCCAAGTATGTACAAAAAGGTGAAAATCCAACCGAGCAAATCGTTAATGCAAGAAAAATTGCCTTCTGCGCTTTGAACAAAGAAAAAGCAAAGAAAAGAGCCAAACTTGCAAAAGCTTCACGCAAAAAAAATAAAAAATAGTTATTTTTTACTTCATATTAGCGAGTAACTTCGGTAATTCTCGGAGCGTTTTAATGCGAGTTATCGCATTTGTGCCATTCTTCACAGGGATGCAAGTCTGCCATGAACGCTCCCGCCCTTGGAAGTGGGGTTTTAACCCCACCTACAACTCCCCGCCATCAGAAATATTTGC
>DJAA01000022.1:0-18503 GCA_002428085.1 Sulfurimonas sp. UBA6014
AAATGTCAAAGAAGAGTACCATGAAGTAACACTTGAGTTTAATGCCGACTGCCAAAAAGGGTCTTGTTCAAGCTGTGGAAATTAATTTTTCTAGCAAACAGAGACAAAAATCCCCATGCTAAAAGTGCTATGAATGCTGAACTCAAGAAGAGATATGTAGGATAAAATTCATAAATGTACCCTGCAATCAAAGCACCACTAAAACCGCCAAAACCATAAGTTATGCCAGAAAAAAACTGCTGTGCCAAAGCTTTATGCTTGTAGATGCGAAATAAGTAGCTGATAGCGGCCGTATGAAAAAGTGCAAAACTCAGAGCATGCAGCATTTGAGCAAAAAACATTACTGCCAAATTTTGTGCGAAGGCAAAAACTAAAAACCATCGAAAGGCAGTTACAAAGGCTGTGATTTGGAGCATTTGCAGCAAGTCGCCACGAAGGAGTTTGCCTTGAGAGAAAAGCATTGTTATCTCGGCTAAAACTCCAAAGGTCCATAAATAAATCGTCATGTCCAAACTCACGCCGTAGTCAGTTTCATAGATGGTAAAAAAGTTATAAAAAGAACCAAAACTCACCTGCATAAGCGTGAGGCCTACCCATAGTTTCCAGTCTCCAATGAGGTCAATATCATTTTTGCTCACCTCCTTTTCATTACAAACTTTATTCACATTTTTTACAATTATAAAAGCAAAAATAGAGGTCAAAAAAGTTAAAGCCACTAAAAAAGAGAGGGCAACAACAGATGAGCTTAAAAACTTCACAAGAACCAAAGCAACAAGGATAAAGCCCACCGAGCCAAAAAGTCTTATTTTTCCATACCGTGCCCCTCCAACACTACGAAGTGCGATGAGCTCGATGTAGGGAAGCACAAGACTCATCCCTATACCAAGGGCAATATTTGAAGCTAATAGCTTGTAAAAGCTCTCCAAAGAGAAGAAAAAACTCAAAGAACTTATAAGCATAATGCCAAGAGCGACATTGAAATTTTGTTTATTGAGCTTTAAACCTTTCATGAGTAAAAAAGGGAGTATAAAACGAACCATCGGACCTGCTGCAAAAATAATTCCTATCTCACTCCCAGAGTATCCACTTTGAGCGAGCACTTTTGGGAGAAATATAATATACACCCCTACAATAGCAAAATAAAAAAAATAAAATAATCCTAAAAAAATTCGCATCTATCACCTTTGTGCTTATACTAGCTGATGTTACGCTTCATAAATAAACTCTGAAGTTTTATTATACAAAGAAATATTGCAAGGGACGCTATGGTTTTTACTTAAAAAACAAGCATATGATTATAATCGTGCAAAAAAGAACTCCACCCTACAAGTTAAATCGCTATTTACTAGGCGTTAACTTAACCTAAATACAATTGCAAATCTCAATTATGTTTTCCCCCTTTCATAAAAGAGATTCATATACTCCTAACAATTTTAATCAAAAAACTCAAGCTATCTTCCCCCTTTTGTATAGCTTGAGGGACTTATGCTAAAATCTCACCATGAAAATCTTACTCACCACTTTAAATGCCAGATATACACACACAGCAATCGGTCTGCGGTATTTGTACGCCAACCTCAAAGAGTTTCAAGAGAACGCAACTATTTTAGAGTTTAGCATTAACGATGACTTGCAAAGTGTCGCTGAAAGTTTGCTCTTGCATGTACCCGATTTGATTGGGATTGGTGTCTATATTTGGAACGCCAAAGAGGTAGCTGAACTCATCCATATCCTCAAAAAAGTCTCTCCCCGCACCACAATAGTTTTGGGCGGTCCAGAGGTGACTTACGAGCCTTTTCGTATTTCATTTGACGAGGCTGATTTTATCATCGCAGGCGAAGGTGATATCGCTTTTTATGAGCTTTGCAAAAATATCCAAAATGCAACTGTGCCGCTAGAAAAAAACATAAAAATGTCGCTTCCCCCTTTAAAAGAGTTAGCACTTCCCTATAAATATTACACCGACGAAGACGTAAAAAACCGCTATATTTATGCGGAAATTTCGCGAGGCTGCCCTTTTGAGTGTGAGTTTTGTCTCTCCTCTATGGATGAAAAAGTCAGAGCTTTTGACTTAGACGCGGTTTTAAAAGAGTTTGAGATTCTCTGGGCTAGAGGGGCTAGAAACTTTAAGTTTGTAGACCGAACCTTTAACCTCAACATGAACACTGCAAATAAAATCTTAGACTTTTTTTTAGCAAAAGAGCCTCCCTATTTTGCCCACTTTGAAGTTATTCCCGACCATTTTCCAGCCTCTTTACGAGAAAAAATAGCACGGTTTGCGCATGGCGCGTTGCAGCTTGAAATAGGCATTCAAACGCTCAATTTAGAAGTTGCAAAAAACATCTCACGACAACTCAACTTAAAAAAAATAAAAGAAAACATCACTTTTTTAGAAAATGAAACAGAGGCACATATTCATCTTGATTTGATTATAGGTTTGCCCGGTGAGACCTTGGAGAGTTTTGGAAAAAACCTCGACGCACTCGTAAACTTAAGCAGTTGTGAAATACAAATAGGCATCCTCAAAAAGCTCTCAGGGACACACATAAACCGTCATGACACGACCTTTGGCATGGTTTATAGCGACACGCCTCCTTATGATATTTTAAAAAACAATCAACTGAGTTTTAACGATATTCAAATCATGAAACGCTTTGCAAGATTTTGGGATTTGACCTATAACAGCGGCAATTTTAAAAACTCTATCACGCTTATTTGGCAAGAGCAAAGTGTTTATGAAAACTTTTACGACTTTTGTCTGTGGATATATGCGCAAACAAACTCTACTTGGAAGATTTCGCTTGAGCGTCTTGGAGAATTGCTCTTTAACTATCTCACAAAAAAAAAGAAAATAGACCCAAACACGGCAGCACAAAAAATGCTCATAGACTTTATGCAACTCAAAGGCAGAGCCATTCCTGCGTACCTAAAACCACATGCCAAAGAGTTTACACAAAACTCAAAAATCGGCAGTTCAGGTTTTAACAAAAGACAGCTATAAGCCTTTGCCTCTTGATTAGGCACCTCTGGAGTTAAGCCCTTTTGTGATGGCTTCATTGATCTCTTTTTTATAATCGGGATTTAATTTCACCAACGCGGCATCAAAATCTACAATGAGATTTTTATTGGTATTGGGATGGCGGCAAATGCTCATAAGGACATCTGAGTAGATATCAAAATCAGAATGGGGGCGAATCCCCATTTTTTTGTGGATGGTTCCATGGTATTTTATGATTAAATCTAAGGCTTCTTTTAAAGTCTCTTTTGGGGTATTTCTATTTTTGATAAGGGCTCGTAGCGATTCCAAGTCTGTTTTGAGTGCACTTTTTTGCTCAGGAATAGGTGGATTTTTTTGCACAGCCTCAAGGTTAGGTGTTTTTTGTTTTGATGGCAATAAGAGGAGATAAACTAAAATTGCAAGGATAACAATTAAGCCCATACCAGATTTTATAAGAAGAGTTATTTCCAAAGTATCACTTTTTTATGGGATTATATCTCATGGTTACTATCGGCTTTCTAAAAAGAAATTTAATCTAAATAGTATGCCAATTTACTTCATGAGACAAATAGACACTATTTGTACTACATAATAGCTATAATATCGTCATGAATACGAATAAAGATTTCACAACCGTTATTGATATCATTACCCTTGATGAGCACTTGGTTGCGTACAATTACAACGCAAAAGAAGATCAAATATTTATCCCAAAAGATTTAAAAGAAAAAATTCTTACCCTTGTAGATGATAAAGACCTCATCAAATCAGCCATAAGAAAAGTCCTTGAGCTCAAAGAGAGTGATATCGTTATCATCAAAAATGAAGGTATATTTATCAAAATATTTGACGATAGCAAAAGGCGTCTTGTTGCAAAAGAAGAGGCTAACACTATCGCTAATAGATATAACGGACTCAGCGAAGAAGAACTCAAATCTTTTTATAACGATTTTTTTTCAAAAGAAGAAAATGAAAAATTTTTCTATGAAGCAGCACAGCAATACGTTAAAACTTACTTTTTAGAACAACAAATAAGCAATGAAATGTATGAAAAAAATGTATTTTCAAACATACAAACTATTATAACAAACAAACTCATCGCCACACTTGACACAAACAGCGAGTTTTTTAATGGTTTTTCTGGTTACCTATTTCGAATAAAATTTAAAGAAGTATTTGAGTTTATAGCAGATTTTATTCTCATGGAAATCTCAAGGTCAAATCCTTATATGAATGACTTTTTAAAATATTATGCGCTCAATATTATAGCCATAGGCAATGACAAATATAAAGTTCCAACTCTTGAGGCAGAAAACGGACTTAAATGGAATGTAATATCTATTTTATCTATTGTAAAAGTATATGCTAGAACAGATGCATCTATCCAAATGTTCAAAGAAGATGCACGGGAGATAAGCCAAGAACTTCAAGCCATGAGAATAGAGGGTTTGTCACCTATGGACTTTCAAACAGCACTTTTTAAAGAAAAGGAGTCTCTTGAAAATACCATAGTAAAAAGTATGATGCAAATCGATAAGTATAGTGACACTATGGATTTGACAAAAGAGGAGAAACAAAAAAGCCTCTTACGAGAAGAAATCAAAGGCATGAAAGAAAAAGTCCAAGAATTGCGCGATCAAAAAACACTTATAACATCTAAAATGGTGAAAAAAAATATTCTTTTGAAGTATGTCGAGCTAGAAAAAGAGCTTACAAGAACATTTAGGAAACAAAAAGCCGAAGAAAATATCCTAGAAAAAAACAAAGCTGCCTACTTATCTATAAAAGGGGCACTTGTAAAAGCATTAACGTCTAAAAAACAAAAAATTTAAAAGATAGGAAAAAAGATGGTGGTTTCGGAGAGATTCGAACTCTCGGTGGATTGCTCCACACAACCTTTCCAAGGTTGCACCATAGGCCACTCGGACACGAAACCAGATTGAGAGCGTAATTATACATAAACAAGATTGTATTTTCTTGAAAGTGCTTTAAATTTGTATATTTCTTATTTGCCAGCGATGAGGGTTTTAAAGCTCTCTAAAAAATATCACTGTAGTCATATTTTGCAAAATTTATGTAGAATTTTTTGCCAATAACTACAATTCTGTGATCATTAGCAGCTATTCTTTTGACTTTTTCTTTTATTTTTTCTTGTTCACTTTTTTTCAAAAAATTCTTTTTGAGATATTTTTTTAACGAAACAAGCTCACTGTATCTTGTAGTGTCCATCACCTCTATCTCAGCTTCAACATGCGTCTCTTTCGTACTCTCTTCCTGAGGTGCATTATGGATAAATTTTCCAGAGAGTGAATGGAGAATATTTTTGAGTTGCTCATCTTTTTGGAGATAAATCTCTTCAATTTTTATCTTCTCTTGGATGAGCATTTGCTCTTTTTGGTCTCTAAGCATTTTTGTTTCATCTTCAAGTTTGTCCACTTTTGCTTGCAAAGTGATATTTTGCTCTTCTAAAAACTTATAATATCTGTTATCTAAAACTGTGAGTGTTTTGTTTGTTTGTGCTCTGTTTGTTTTAGGAGATCCATTTTCACCCTCAAGCACTACAAACTTCACGCCATCTTCAAGAGTGCTCTTCAGTGAGCCTCTTCTAATTCTGTTGTGGATAGCTTCCTTGGAGATTCCAAGATGCTCCGCCGCGTCAGTGAGATTCATCTTTTGCATTTGCAAATCCTATCTCATGTTTTCAATAACAATAGGAGCGTCCCACTCACCTTTTCTTACCATCGCAATCACTTCTTGCAACTCATCAAGTTTGGCACCCTTGACTCGGATAGAGTCCCCTTCGATGTTTGCTGTCACTTTGAGCTTCATGTTTTTTATCTCAGCCACAATTTTCTTTGCTTCTTTTGACTCTATGTAATCCACAACCTTAAAAGTAGCCTTTCTATTCCCGCCTGAAGAGTCCTCAACTTTGAGCTCTTCAAGCACTTTTGAAGAGAGTCCCTGCTTTAAAAGCTTTGCAATAACGACATCTTTGAGTGCGTCAAGTTTATTATCGCTTGAGGCTATCAAAACGAGCTGCTTCTCTTTTTCTTTGAAAGTGACCTCAAAGGTTGTTCCTTTAAAATCATAACGGTTTGCAACTTCTCTCTCTACGAGATTGATTGCATTTTTAAAAATCTGTATGTCTATTTTTGCACTGATATCAAATGAATATTCTTTTGCCATTTATAACCCTTTTAAAATAATAACACTGATTATAACATATTTTAAAGTGTGTTAGTTGTTTTAAAAACTAGGGCTTCCGTCAAACCCGAAACCGCCGCCGAAACCGCCGCCGAAATTTGAAAAACTCGGGTCGCTATGACCTGCCATGACCGATTTGGAGCGGAGTTTTTCGATGTCTGCCTTGCTTGAAATATTTTGCGGACAGACAAGAGTGCATCCGTTGCACAATGTGCAGTCCCAAACTCCGTTCGTCTGAATGGTTTGGAGTTTTTCTTCGGGTGAATTTTCTCTTGCATCGACTACATATCTCCAAACTCTTGTGAGCGAAAAAGGTCCTAAAAACTCCTCATTAACCGCATAAACAGGACAGGCACTATAACAAGAACCGCATAAAATGCAGTCACTTTGAATCTCGTTTCTTTTTTCATCCTCTTGTGTGAGAGTAATATTTTGACTCAAAGCACTCTGCCACGCTTTGGCTTTTGCATTAAACGAAAGAGCCTTGTCCATGTCAACCACCAAATCACGGATAAGAGGAACATTTTTAAGCGGCTCCACCAAATCGTCCTCTTTGACTTTATGGGCGCATGCCAAAACTTCACTGCCGTTTACCCGCACCGAACAACTCCCGCAAACACCGCTTCTGCAACCGCTCGCAAAGGTAAGCGTTGCATCCTGCGCAGTTTTTATCTCGTTTAAAACTGCCAACAAAGTAGCGTCTTGCATGGAGACTTCATACTCTTTTACTTCTAGCTTGGTAGAGTATCTTTGGATTTTAATCTTCATATTTGACTCCGTAGGCGGTTTTTTCTCTGTAAGCGATGGAGTGGACTTTGAACAACGCATCATCTTGTGCCCCAAAGTCACTTCTAAAGTGAGCGCCTCGGCTCTCTTTTCTTTGCAAGGCACAGGTGAGAATTATCTCACCGAGTTCGAGTAAATTTTTAAACTCTATAAACTCTACTAGGTTTGTGTTGTAGATTTTTGACTTATCTTTTGGACCCATGAGAGAGAGGTTTTTATGGATTTTGACCACCTCTTGCAGTGCACTTTTTAAACTTTTTTCTTCTCTGTTTATGCCGACTTTCTCATAGAAAATATCGCCTATATTTGCTCTCATTTCATAAAAATTTATCTCGCTTGTAAACTCTTGTATCTCGCCCAGAAGAGTATTTTTTTGAACAATTGGCTCGTGAGTGTGCTTGGAGTTTTTAGCATATTTTCCAGCATTTTCACCCGCTTGCGCGCCAAAAACTATGAGCTCTAAAAGCGAGTTTCCCCCGAGACGGTTGGCACCGTGGACTTTGTGATTTGCACACTCTCCAGCAGCAAAAAGACCGTTTACTTTTGTTTGTGAGTCGCTACCTACTTCTATGCCGCCCATAGTGTAGTGAGCCGCGGGTTTTATGGGGATAAGTTCATAAACAGGGTCAACATTTTCATACAGTTTTGCAAGTTTTCGCTCTTGTGGCAGCTCTTCATCAATGAACGCCTCACCCAAGTGGCGGATATCCAAAAAGACCTCTTCGCCCTTTTTCATCTCCTCATGAATGGCACGAGCCACCTCGTCACGAGGAGCTAACTCGTTTGTAAATCGCTCTCCCTTGGAGTTTAACAAATATCCGCCTGCACCTCTGGCGCTCTCAGAGATAAGGATAGATGAGTCTCTTAGGGCAGTCGGATGAAACTGTATAAACTCCATGTCGCTAAGGCTCGCCCCTGCACGAAAAGCAGCGGCAATGCCATCGCCGCTAGAGCCTTTTGCATTGGTGGAGTGTTTTTCGTAGATGCGGCTGTAACCGCCTGTGGCGACTATAACACTCGCACTTTCATATATCTCGACATCGCCCGTTCTAATGTTTAAAACACTCACGCCGCTCACAAACACTTCACCCGTTAGTGAAGTGTTTGTTATAAAGTCTAAAAGAGTGCGTTCATTTAAAATCTCAATTTGGCAAGCCAAACATCTGTCATAGAGTGTGTGAAGAATCTTAAGACCCGTATAATCTTGCGCGTAACACGCTCTTGGAGCTGAAGCGCCGCCGAGGGTTCTTTGGGCGATTTTGGCATCTTTGGTTCTGCTAAAACAGACCCCGATGCTCTCAAGCCAAACCACCGCCTCGGGCGCACTCTCGCATAAAAGCCGCACCGCTGCTTCATTTGCGATGCCATGAGCAGATTTAAGGGTATTTTGGACATGAGCCTCGACGCTGTCCTCACTCACGTTTGCAAGTGCCGCATTTATCCCCCCTTGAGCCATAGAAGTTTGGCTTCTTGTAGCGTACTCTTTGGTGAGAACTCTGACGCTTGCACCTGTCTCATGAGCCCGTAATGCCGCTACTAAACCTGCTCCGCCTGCTCCAATTACTAAAACATCACTTTTCATGGGAACCCTTATTTTGTTGCAATCGCATCATATTTTTTAAATTTTATCGTAAATACAGCACCCTCGTCGCTGTTTTTTGCTTCAATTGACCCTTCATGATACTCTCTGATAATCATTTTTGCCATGTAAAGACCCAAGCCAGTTCCATGTTTGTCTAGTTTTGTGGAAAAATAAGGGTCAAATATTTTGCCCATGATACTCTCCTCAATCCCTCCTCCATTATCACGAATCTCTATAAGTGTTTCATCTTGTGTATCATAACTTTTTATATGGATTTGAGGATTTTTCACTTCGTTTTGTATAAAATTTTCCATAGCATTGTTTAAAATATTGATAATCACCTGCATGAACTCATTTTCATGAAGCTTTATATGGCTATAGGAATTTAAATCAAGCTCAATATTTATATTTTTTGCCAATAAACTTGCACTGATAATAGAGTAGCCTTTACGGATACATTTATCGACTGTTGTTACAACAGATGTTTTGTTTGGTTTGTAAAAATCACTAAAATCTGCAATAATCTCACTCAAATTTTGAACATACAGCCCAACTTTGCCCATAGTAAGCTGCAGAAATTCTAAAAATTCTTCTCGTTGTTTTTTATCAGACAAATCATATTTTTGCAACTGGAGTGCGACAGTAATCGAAATTTGTGCCAAAGAGATAGCATTCAGTGGTTGTCGCCATTGGTGGGCTATTATGCTCAGCATTTCACCCATTTGCGCCAAACGAGACTGGTGAAATAAATGTGCGTCTTTTTTCTCCAACTCTTGTCTAATCAATACTGCATCACTGATATCTTGAACGGTTCCATAAGAAATAATCGGCTCTCCCTCCTGCGAAAAGAGAGTCTCACAACTCTCTTTGACATACTTTATGGAGCCATCCTCCATCAAAAGTCTATGTTCAAGCGAATATTCCTCTCGTCCTTCAAGTGACTCTCTAAATACATTTATCAAAGTCTCTTTATCATGAGGATGGATTTTTGCTAGAAATAGCTCGTATAAATTTTCGTGTATTGTCACATCTATTTCAAATATTTCGTACGTCTGCTTTGACCACCGCAAATTTCCATCTGCAAAATCAAGAACCCATGAACCCATTTTTGCCATTTTTTGTGATTGTTCCAAATCTACAATAGCTTGTTTTATTTTTGACTCTAAGCTTCCATTAAGAAGAACCAATTCATCTTGGAGCTTTTTTAACTCTTTATTTTTTTCTCTTAAAATGGAGTCTTTATACAAAAAAGTGAGCACAACAAAAAATAAAATAATTAAAAGTTCTACAAGATAGGGATGACTCAGCTGAGGAAATGCTACTATTTTGTCTAATCCCATTTTTATGGTATCCGAGCGTCTAAAATGTTTTTGATAACCAAAGCGATAAGTTTTTCCCTTGCCTCAACCGAAGCCCAAGCGATGTGAGGCGTGACGTAGATGTTCTCTTTATTTTTTACACTGAGAAACGGATGATTTTGGCGAATGGGTTCTTTGGTTAAAACATCTAAACCAAAACGAATATTTCTCTCATCAACTAGGCGAGCAACTGCCTCTTCGTTGATGATGCCGCCACGTCCAAGGTTTAAAACTATGGCGCCCTCTTTGCAAGTTAACAACTGTTCATAGTCTAAAAGGTTGTCTGTTTTTTCATTGAGCGGAGCATGAACAGAGATGATGTCGCAGATTTTTAAAAGTGCTTCGAGTGATAAACTTTCATACGCTTCGGCTCTTGGCACACCGCTTGTTGCGTAGTAAAACACTTCTGCACCAAAAGTTTTGGCGATGTTTGCAACGCCGCGACCGATAGAGCCAAGACCAATAATACCCCATTTTTTGCCCTTGATTTCAAAATAGGGTTTTGAGACATCGGTAAAGATTTGGCTTTTTGCGTACGCGCCCTCTTTGACATAATCATCATAATAACGCGAGTGCCCTAGAAGGTAAAAAAGCATCGTAAAAGTATGCTGAATGACGGAGTCGGTGGAATAACCGGCTACATTTTTCACCGCAATGCCTCTTTTTTTTGCCGCCTCAAGGTCAACATTATTCATCCCCGTAGCCGCAACGCAGATGAGTTTGAGTGTGGGCACCTTTGCCATGAGCGCGTCTGTTATAACAACCTTGTTCGTAACAAGCACGTCACAGTTTGTAATACGCTCCTCTACCTCAGACGCTAAAGTGGTTTGAAAAATGGCAACTTCGCCTAAGCGCAAAAAACCGCTCAAGTCAGTTGCGCCAAAAGTCAGGGCATCAAGGAGAACGATTTTCATGCTAATAATCTTGTATTTTTGTGATTAATTCACGCGCTTTTTCAAGGGCTACATCTACCTCATCATAAACAAGTGCCACAGCAAGGCGTCTGCCTTTGTGTGTCTCGGGCTTTGAGAAAACTCGTACATAACTCTTCTCACTAAAGAGCGCATTGTCCACATTGATAACTGGAGCATAGTTATGAACCTGCGATTTAAAAGCGGCACTTGCACCTGAGCCGTAAAATGTAAACCCAAGAGGAAGTCCAAGAACCGCCCGTAAATGAAGGGCAAATTCGCTCTGAGATTGGGTGATGAGTGTCACCATTCCCGTATCATGCGGACGAGGTGAAACTTCTGAAAAATAGACTTCATCCCCTTTGACAAACATCTCCACGCCAAACAAACCTTGACCGCCAAGCCCGTCTGTTATAGCCTTTGCCATAACCTGAGCGCGCCTTTTTGCCACTTCACTCATCTGCATAGGTTGCCATGAGAACACATAATCCCCATCCTTTTGCTCATGTCCAATAGGCTCGCAAAAAACTGTCTCTTTGGAGTTTCTTGCCGTGAGCAGTGTGATTTCATAGTCAAAATCGATGAAGGCTTCGACAATCAGTTCACTTGCATCGCCACGTGCTTCTTTTGCCATCTCCCAAGAAGCAGCAATATCTTCAGCACTTCGCGCTACGCTTTGCCCATGCCCAGAAGAGCTCATGACAGGTTTAATAACACAAGGAAAACCCATTCTCAGCGCTGCCGTTTCTAACTCTTGAAGCGTTTTTACAAACTCATAGGGACCAGTTTTGAGTCCCAAAACCTCTGCGGCAAAAGTGCGGATATTTTTTCTATTCATGGTTTTACTCACAGCATTCGCGTTAGGTATCACGTTATACCCTCTGTCTTCAGCTATAAAAAGTGCGTCGATGCTTATGGCTTCTATTTCAGGGAGAATGTAGTCAGGTTTTTCTCTGGCGATGATTTCCAAAAGGGCATTTTTATCTTGCATGTTGACAACATACGAGCGGTGAGCCACATGATGTGCGGGTGCGTTTTGGTATCTGTCAACTGCGACAACTTCAAGACCGAGTCTTTGGGCTTCAATAGCAACTTCCTTGCCAAGCTCACCCGAACCTAAAAGCATGATTTTTTTTGAATTTGATTTTAACGGAGCGCTAAATTGCATATATAACCTTTCATAAGAGTTGAAAAATTATAGCAAATTAGCTTGAGACTTAACTAAATCTCCAGTGTAACCTTGAATGTGTGACTTTAAAAATGTCTGGCCACTCTGGATGTATGGCTTTAGCCTCACCTAAAAGTCGTACTTCCGATTAGATAACAACGCTATTAGTTTTTCAACCCTATAAGCGTTTGAAGAAGTTGGTCGGATGTTGTTATGGTTTTACCGTTTGCCTGATACCCTCTTTGGATGATAATGAGCTGTGTAAGCGCTCGCGAGAGGTCAACGTTTGAGGCTTCAAGGGCTGAACTTTGGATAAATCCGCGTCCTGCAGTTGCCGCCGTTCCGATGATTGGGTCGCCTGAGTTTGCGGTTTGAATATAGACATTTCCACCCTCTGTTGCAAGACCTTCATTGTTGGTAAATTTTGCCATAGCAATCTGTGCAAGACCAAATGAGCGACCGTTTGAAAATGATCCTACAACTGTCCCGCTTTGGTCAATCCTAATCCCGACTAAATCTCCACCCGTAAAACCGTCTTGAGAGATACCAGAAGTTGCACTGGGTGCATCAAAACTCGTCATTCCATCAAAAGAATTAGCTGTTCCAAAACTAAGATTTACCTGTTGGTCAGGTGCTGAACCGTTATTTCCTGAAAATGAAACGTTTGGTGGGTTATACGTCGCAAGGGAGCCATCGTTGTTAAATCGTACGGAACCTTCTTTTTCATTTGTAGGCGCAACCGTATCTATGGTCGCAGGAGATGGGACACTCACAACCATCGTCCATGTACTTCCTGTTGTTGTATCAAGGGCAGTTTTTCTAAATTCAGTTCTAAGGGTATGCTTTGAACCAAGAGAGTCGTAAATATCTATCGAGCTTGAGTGCGTCGCAGCATTAAAGCTTTGAGAAAATGCTTTCCCTGTGCTACCCACTGGTAAAACGGAGTTGAGTGCCGTCATGTTCGTTGTAAACTTTGTATTTTCAGTGATGCCAGCTGTTGCATCTCTTAATCCAGTGATTTTAAGGTTCATGGCATAGTCCCCATCGTCAGACCCGCCAGGATTTGTAATCTCAAATTTCCCTTGAGCGTTGACTTTTATCTCAATGTTGTTTTCATTTAAAATCGCATCTCCATCTCCGATGGTTGCAGCAGGAAGTGAGCCTGCCACTATCCCTGTTTGACCAAAAGAGGCAGCAGCTAAAGGACCAGCTACTATAGCAAGCGTGTTGCTACTAGCATTACTGAGCACAAGTTGTCCTCCGCTAAACGTAGCACTGACTCCTGAGATACCTGCTGCGTTTATGGCAGCCGCATAAATCACACCATTTTCATTTGCGGTATAAACAGCGCTTCCTTGTGTAGCAACAAGGCTACTTGCAGCACTTCCAGTTCCTGTTATAGTTAAATCTGTTACGTCTGTATTTGCAGTACTGCTAGTAAAAACTGAAGTAACCCCTACTAGTGCTGCACTCGACCAACCAGATAAAGTACCTGTTCCCACAAGGTTTGCCGTTGCAGCTCCTGATCCACCATCAGCTACACTGGCAAAAAAAGCGGCCACCTGTGCAGCTGTAGAACCAGCACCTTGGTCAGTTACTGTTAATCCTCCTATAGTCAAAGATTCTCCTGCAGCCAGTGCACCAAAAGTAACCACATTGCTTTCTGTCACATTAGAAGGACCGTTTGCGACCGAAATCGTTGTCCCCCCAATTGTAAAATCAGTTGCTTCATTTGTTCCATCGCCTGCAGTAACTGTATATGTAACAGACCCAGGAAGAGTAACATCAACAGCATGAGCTTGCACTTCTAAGGCATATCGTAAATCTGCCATTGTTGTAAAGGTTTTGTCCGTATTTGCTATAGAGCTTGACCCTGTTGGATCGTATTGGTATTTATAGGCAGTAATGACCGATTGTGTTGCTCCGTTTAAACCGCTGTTGACACCACCCATGGCGATTCTAATGTTATGTGAAGCACTCGCATTTGAGTTATCATTCACAAGATTGATTTGGTTAGTTACTGAGTTATAATTGGCACTTATCCCTGTTGTTGTTGTTTGCGCATTAATAGCTGCAACATATCTACTGGCATTTCGAGCAGGTGACTCGTCACCTGTCCCTCCACTTGTTGTAATACGCTTTGTTGAACCATCATCAAGTGTAAATGTTACATCAAGCTGATGAACTGTCGATGTAACTGCAACAGCTCCTGTGCCACTGGCATCATTATTTGCTAAATCTACAACACTAAGCGCTGTCCCATTCGTTGGGTTAAATGTCAACTCATTTCCATTTGCAGTCATAACGACATTTGGTTCACCAGCAAGAATCGCTGCTGCAAGGTCTGCATACGTAGTAGCTGCATCAGTATTGAATGCAGCTGAGTATAAATTCCCATTTACTTCTACACTGATAGTATCCCCCGCAACAGGTGCTCGGCTAAAAGTTTTGACAATCGTGTCAATAACGTTGCTCCCTGTTGTTTCGGCACTTAAAAAAGAAGCCCATACTCCTTGTCCGGCTTGAAGTGAAAAAGCCTCTCCCACCTCATTAAACAAAACTCCTAAATCTCCTGATGCGATTGGGTTGCCGTTTCCATCAATGGCTGGAGGTGTTGGAGCAGCTGGTGGCGTGCCACTTGGAACTTCATATTCTGGCGAAAAACTCGTTACAAGAGGACCTGAGCTAAGGTTTGCCTTGAGGACAACCTCTGAAGTTGGACTTGCGGGCGTTGTAAGTCCTGGAGCAATGTTGATATTTTCAATCGGAGCAGTTGAATCTACCTTGCCTGTCACATCGTCTCTGAGCCATCCTTGTGCTATAAAACCGTTGTTGTCAACAAAGTTTCCGCCCGCGTCGAACTTAAAGTCGCCCGCTCTTGTATATTTGTAGGTATTGCCACCATCGGGTGAGATGATAAAAAATCCGTCCCCTTGAATAGCAACGTCTGTATTTTTATCAGAATTTTGGATAGAGCCTTGAGAAAAAATACGCGTCATGGAGCTCACCGTAGAGCCAAGTCCGATTTGAACCGCATTTTTACCGCCAAGTGCACCTTGAGGAGCCGTTGCGATAGAGCTTGTTTGCGCCAAAAGGTCTGAAAAGTTCGCACGAGAATATTTGAAACCTACCGTGTTGACGTTTGCAATATTGTTTGATTCTACGTCCATCGCAATTTGATGCGATTGCAGTCCGGATACACCGGAATAAAGTGATTTTAACATCTTAAATCCTTCTTCTATATTTTTACACAAAAAAGGAACGAATTCCCTCTGTTACGCTACAACCAGTTCTGGTAACTTTAGCTATGCTGTTGCAAAAACTATATTTTTTATTGAGTATAAATATTTAGCATTTAGTGTTCCAACTTTGAGATTTTGTATAGCTAAAGAGGAAATCTTTAGGCTTGATTTTTTGTCATTGCGAAGCACGAAGCAATCTTTAGTTATTGTAACTACGCAACAGATTGCTTCGTGCCTCGCAATGACGGGATTTGTGTCTTATCATGATGAATAGGGTCATTTGCTTCACTTAATGGCAATGCTCCCCCCATTTTTAATGAGGAGAGAGTGTAGACTAAGTAAAAAAATCCTAAAAATAGACGTGTCTATTTTTTCATGTTGAGGGCTTTTTGTATCATTTGGTCGGCTGTTGTGATAACCTTGGAGTTAGAGTCAAAAACTCTTTGTTGGATGATGAGTTCCGTGAGGGAAACTTCTATCTTGACATTTGAGCTCTCAAGTTTGAAGTTTATCACCTCAGCACCTAAGATATTGTTTCCATTTTCATCTGCGTAAAATATAGGTCTGCCACTATTTGAGCTCTCTTGAAATGTTGTACCGTCGATTCGGGTAAGTCCTTGGTCATTTTGAAAATGGTAAAGGGCGATTTTACCGACACTGCTTTGTTTGCCGTTTGAAAAAGTAGCTATAACTTCTGCATTTCTGTTAATCTCATAACCGAGCAAATCTCCGCTGATGGTTCCATCTGCTGTGCTTGAACCACTAGAGCTAGGAGCGTCTATTGAGATAATGCCCGCATATCCGCTCCCCAAATTTATAGAGACAGGTGCGCCATTATTATCAATTGTTGTTAATGTACTCTCAGTAAGTGCGCCTGTTCCATCAAATGTTATGGTTCCTGATTGTGTATCGTAAATAGTCTCCCCATTTAAGGTTTGTGTCGTTGCTACTACATCCCACTGACTTCCTGGAGGAGTTTGGACAGGGCTTTTGGTAAAAGTGAGTTTGAGTTCATTTTTTATACCCTCTGGATCAACAACAGCTGCTCCAACTGTTTGCACAATATTCTCAACTCCTAAGTTTGCGTAAAAATTAGCACTGGTGCTTGGGATAGCTGGGTATCGCAGCTCTCTTGGGAAGCGAAGTTTTCTTTGTGTACCAACATCACCAAGAATAACCTCATCAACTTGACTTGTCAGTGTATCACCCTCGATATTTTCCCCTACTGTTCCCAAAACATAAAAGCCCTCAGTTGTTACTAAGTCATTGTTGACATCAAAAACAAAACTTCCTGCTCTTGTATATAAAGGTTCGCCCGAAGATTGGATGCCAAACCAACCATCTCCATAGATGGCGAGGTCTGTGCTTCTGTCGGTTATCATCAAAGAACCTTCGTTTAAGTTCGCTGAAGTTGCTTGGATTCTAGTCCCAATACCAACGTTACTGTTAACACTTGTTGATGAATCTGCAGTATTGATCATGTCTCCAAAAAGAGCGGCAAATTCAACATTATAACCACGATAGCCAACTGTACTAATATTTGCTAAATTATCAGCCGTTACATCAATGGCCGCTTGTCCACTCCGTACGCCCGATATGCCAGTATAAAAAGCTTGCGTCATCATGATAAATGCCTTTAATAAATCTCTTTGATATTTTCCACTGGGACGTAGTTTGAGCCGATTTTCACAAGAGTTTTTCCCTCTTCAAATCGAACTGATTCTATCGGGTACGTTCCTAATCGGGTCGTCAAATCATTTCCCTGCGGATCTTTATAACTCGCAGTTACATAGTAAAGCGCTGGGTCTGCAAACCCTCCAGTAGAGAGAGTTCCATCCCATGTAAACTGTTCAACACCTGAGCTACTCGCTGGGATAGTGATGGTTTTAACAACTTTGCCTTCTGAATCAAGGACTTCAACATTCCCCGATGCTACATCTGAAGGGAAATACATCTCAAAAGTAACCTCAGCATCATCATAAGCAATGGCATTACTTCCCAAATCAGCAGTTTTACCTATAGCTGCGATAACGGAAAGCTGATCACCAGTTGCTAGTGTTTTTGCTAACTCTTCTAAAGCTTTGTTTGTGTTTTCAGCTGATTCAAGAGCTGCCAGCTGCGAAGTTTGTGTCAAAATTGTTTCAGCATCGGTCGGTTCTGTGGGGTCTTGGTACTGCAACTGTGTCAAGAGCAGTTTCAAAAAATCATCTTTGCCCAAGATTCCATCTGGGTTTTCATAAGCTGACGTTGAGGTTTTTGTAGAACTAGTTGTTGTTGGTGTTGTTGCGTTTATCATGATGTATCCTTTATCCGTATTGTGGAACGACTATCTCTAAAGAGCTTAAAATCTCTTCTCTTGCGTCTTCATTCTCGTAGTAGTTGTACTCTTGTTCTGCTTGTCTTTGGTTTTGACGACTTTGCTGTTGCTGTGAGTTTTGAGAATCTGACTGGTTACTAAAATTAAATGTAGCATTATTTATACCATTATTGGTAAATTGTGTTTTTAGTTCGCTGACATTCATCGAAAGAGCATTGATGGCAGTGTTGTTAGAGCTCATGTTGATGTGCAAATTGTTCCCTCTTTGAACAATAGTCAAATCAATTTCACCGAGTTTTTGAGGATTTAACTGAATTTTCACCCGCGTAAAAGGGGATTTGTAATCTTCTATCGCTGTTTTTACATCTGCAGAGAGATATTTAATCATCTGCTTTGCTTCATTGAGCTTGACTTCAAAACTGTCTGCTTTTAAAACACCAAAGCTATCAGTTTTTGAGCTAGTTGTACTCTCTTTTGTCTCTTTGCTCTCACCATGAAGCAATTTCTCAAGTGCACTCGCAGTCTCATTTGACGTGCTCATGGAACTCGTAGGAGCCAAAACTCTTGCTGTCGCCACTGAAAAATCAGCCGTAAATCCTGTCGTGTTTTGCGCAGCTTTATCACCTCTGAGTAAAAGTTTTAAAGTTTCATCTGCCTTATCTTTTGGCGTCTTCTCCTCTACTTTTACCTGTTTAGTCTGAATAATCTGCTCCGTTGTATGTTCCGTTTGCGTTTGTGCTTTAAATAAAGGTGTTGATTTTATCTCTTGCGTTGGTAAAACTTCTATTGTCTGTTTTACTTCTTTGGCAAGTGCAACTTCTGCTTGTGGTTTTGTCTCTTTGGCAAGTGCAACTTCTGCTTGTGGTTTTGTCTCTTTGGCAAGCGGAACTTCTGCTTGTGGTTTTGTCTCTTTGGCAAGTGCAACTTCTGTTGGCTG
>DJAA01000022.1:18585-19448 GCA_002428085.1 Sulfurimonas sp. UBA6014
TTTTGTATCCTTCGCTAGTGGCGCTTCCCCTTTTACTTTAGTCTCTTTTGCCTGTAAAATTTCTTCTGAAGAGACTAGCGGTGTTTTTATACTTGCAGGTTTTGTTTGAACCTCTTCAAGTGTTATTTTACGGACATCTACACCCACCATTTCGGCAAGTTTTACAAGACCTTTGAGTGTTTTTGGTAGCTCTTTTGTTTGTGTCTCTTTATACGCATCACTTTGTAGAATTTGTGTTTTTAGATAATTTTTTGCATCATTGNNCCAATGTTTTCATCTCATTCACACTGAGTGTTTGAGAAAACTTTGGATTGAGTTCTAATACCTCTAAAGGCTCTTTTAAGGGAGTTTCTTTTGCTTTTAACAGCGAGAGAAGGGTATCACTTTTTGCAACACTTGCGCGTGGCTTGACCTCTTTTTCTTCCAATCCTAAAGATAAAACTAATGCACCATTTTGGACAACTTTAGCATCTTTTTTGCCACTCACGCCTCTTAAAAGCTCTGAAAATGATAAGCTAGGTTTCTCATCAGGCGTCGAGAAGCCCAAAGGCGAAGAGGAGGTTGTCTGCGCTTTTAAATCAAGTGAAATCATCTTGATCTCCTTTTTTTCCCATTTTTAAGGGATTTTTTAGAAATTAAGCATTAAGTATTCCACTTTAATCATGATAAATTTATAGTATAATTTTTTATGATTTTGAAAAATACGATGATTGGTTTGATGGTATCTGTAGCCGTGTTTGGGCATCAAGTAGTTGATGTTACCCCTTTTGAAGCACAGGCGAACATTTTAAATCTCCAAGCTTCCAAAAATGAGAAAATAAAATGCAGAGTCGTGTGTGACAAAAAAATCTACAAAGAACAAA
>DJAA01000068.1 GCA_002428085.1 Sulfurimonas sp. UBA6014
ATGTCAAAAGGTTTTATTGAAAAAATAGTTTATCCTGATGTGATATCACAAATTGAGACGGCAACGAAAGAGTACAGAAATCTCTGGAAGAGAGAGATTTGTGAATCTGTTAATATCGAAGAATATGGTACAAATGAGTTTTTTGGCGGTAAGGCGGAGGGTTTTGAAGAGTCTTTGGAAATTTTAAAAAAGCATATGTCAAAAAGCTAAAAATTCTTAAAGATAGTGCATTATTAGGAATACATTCTTTATTTAGGGAATAATTATGGATTCAATTTTTTTAAAATTAAGGCACCTCTAAAAACTCACTTTTAGACTGCCACGACTTCTTCGAAGTCTCGCAGTGACGGTGTTTAGTCATGGCGAGCGAAGCGTGGCAATCTAGTTTTTAGAGTTGACCATTCGTATAACTCTCTTTTTATAAATAAAGGAACTTTTTTTTGAAAGCTAATAATCTATATGACGCACAGCAATCTCTTCTTGTGTGGTACCAAAATTGTGGGCGTCATGACCTTCCTTGGCGGAATACTTTGGATGTTTACTGTGTTTATGTGAGTGAAATTATGCTTCAGCAAACGCAGGTGAAGCGGGTTATGGAGGAGTATTATTTTCAGTTTTTAGCGAAATTTCCTACTTTGCAAGCTCTCGCTTTAGCGGAAGAAGCGGAGGTTTTGGCGGCTTGGAGCGGGCTTGGGTATTACTCTCGTGCTAGAAATCTTCATGCAACAGCCAAACTTTGCCCGCAAAACTTGCCGCAAACACTTCATGAGCTCTTAAGTCTCCCAGGAATTGGGTCTTATACAGCAAGTGCGATTTGTTCTTTTGCATACCATCAAAAAGTGGGTGTGGTCGATACAAACATCGAGCGGGTCATAAAGCGCTTTTTTGCACTTGTTTCTTCTGGAAAAAACGAGGTGCATGCGCTGGCTGAAGCGTTTGTCCATGCGCAAGAGCCAAGAGCGCACAATCTGGCACTCATGGATTTGGGCTCACTTGTGTGTTTGCCAAACAATCCAAAATGTGCAGAGTGTCCGCTTGAAATGAGTTGCAAGGGAAAAAAAGAGCCAGAGCTTTACACAAAAAAAGCAAAAAAAGTGTATGAGAGTTTGGAACTTTTTTACGGTATTTGTGAAAAAAACGGGGAAATTGCCCTTGTAAAATGCAACCAAAACATGTACAAAGGGATGTTAGAACTCCCAAGAGTTGACCCTTTGGAGGAGAATTTCTTAACCGCTTTTAAGCACTCTTACACAAAGTACAGACTCACGGTAAACCTTTATAAGTGTGATGATGTTGCGGGGAAAGTTTTTTGGTACAATCATGAAGAGATGCAAAATGCAGCGGTTTCTTCTTTGACAAAAAAAGCATTAAACTTCTTGCAAAAGGTTTAAAAATGACACTCATCGGTCAAATAGACAAGATCCTTTTTGAAGATGCGGGGTTTTTTATCGCGGTTTTAAAAAGCGGCGAAAAGATAAGCGGCACCTATTTTGAGAGTGATGTCGCACACCTCAAAGAGTCCGCCATTACGCTTATTGGCGAGTGGGAAGAGCATAAAAAATACGGCAAAACTTTTAAATTTGACTCCATCAAAGTCAATCAAAATGAACTTTTTTTCTTTTTAAATAAAATCATTAAAGGCTTTACAAAAAAACTCTCTGCCGAACTTATTGAGCATTTTGGAGCGGAAAAACTGATTGATATTTTAGACCATGACATTGAGCGCCTTTTAGAGTTTAACGGCATAAAAGAAAAGCGGCTCAAAAAGATTCAAGCATCATGGAAACAGTTTCGCTCCATGCGGGAGTTTGGAGAATTTTTGGCTCCTTATGATGTCTCTGCGGCACTTTTGACCACCATTGCAACGGCTATGAAAGATGTAGAAAATGCGTGTGAGCGGATAAAAAACAACCCTTACGTTTTGACTTCCATCAACTCCATAGGCTTTAAACGTGCCGATGAGTTGGCGTTAAAAATGGGCATCGAGAGAGAAAATGAGGGTCGCATAAGTTCTGCTATGGACTATGTACTTTTAAATTATTGTGAACAGCAGGGCAATAGTTGTGTAGCAAAAGAGGTTTTATTTTCTGGACTCAATGAGCTTTTGGGTTTTAGCGGCAAAAATCATCTCTACGAAGCGGCACTCATAGAGAGAGTTGCCGAGCAAAGTATTGTCATCATGAAAAACGAACGCGTCTCCCCTGCGCGGCTTTATGATGCTGAGAAATTTTTATACGACACTTTTAAAACAAGAGCAAAGATGGACAGCGGCGGTTTTGTTAAAGATTTGGATGCCTTCTTGGCGACTTCAAATCTGCAGCTGGGAGACCAACAAAAAGAGGCACTTATGACGATAAATCAAGGGGCATCTTTGCTATTTTTAGTTGGGTATGCAGGAACGGGGAAAAGTACCACTTCCAAAACAATTCTTGACCTTTTGAACACCCGTTATGAAAAACAAGAAATCATGACCTGTGCACTCAGTGGCATCGCTTCGCAACGCATCGCCGATACCACAGGCTATGAGAGTGCAACGATTCAATCTCTTTTGGTAAAGCACGAAACCAGAGATACTTTTCCCTACTCAGTCGTCCTTATAGATGAAGCTTCCATGATAAATTCTTCCCTTTTTGCGCGGCTTTTGCAAAAGGTAGATAAAAAAGCCATTCTCATTATTGTCGGCGATGACGCACAACTCCCACCTATAGGATCAGGAAATGTTCTCAGTGATGCTCTAACGCTTCAAATCGGACCCATTGTCAAACTTACAAAAATCTACAGACAGAGTGAAGACCAAGCCATTAAACTTATAGCCAACGAGATAAGAGTAGGAAATGTTCCCCATTATAGAGCGCAATATGAGGATTTTGAGTTTATAGATGTCTCTATGCAAAATTATTATGAGCTAAAAAATCAGCTCTCATCGCATGAACTGCAGACAAGAAGAGAGGAGAACTCAAACGCAATAGTTGCCGAGATAGTGCACAAAGTTTTGGAAAATATTCAAAAGGCAAGATACAGACTTAAAAACAAAGAGATAAAAGAATATCTTAACTATTTTCAAGTTATAACGCCCATGAAAGGGGGCATTTTAGGTGCTAACAATCTGAATACGGTTTTGCAGGAGTATTTTAACCCCAACCCGAAAAAGTTTGTAAAAAAAGGGGGCGTGGAGTTTCGGCTGATGGACAAAGTGGTGCATACCAAAAATGAGAATATGACCTCATGGAGCGGTGAGGGGTTTAAAATGGGGGAAGATTCGGCGCAAAGACGGATATTTAACGGCATGAGCGGATTGCTTTTTAAGATAGAAGAGGAAGAAGAGCAGGCTTTTGTTTTTTATCCTAGCGAGGACATTGTGGTGGTCTATGAGTATGAAGAGATGCGCTCGTACCTGATGCTCTCTTATGCCTTGACTATTCACAAAGTTCAGGGGATGGAGTACGACATTGTCGTTATTCCTATGAGTTTTACACACTTTATCATGCACAATACAAAACTCATCTACACCGCCATTACACGGGCAAAACATAAGTGTATTCTTATCGGTGAGGGGGCTGCTTTTGAGAGTGGTTGCAGAAAATTTGAAGCAACACGGCGTGACACCGTGCTGCTGGAGTTGTAAAATCTTAGTGTGCCGAACAAGTTCCTTGCCCGCTGCTTTTTTCGAGTTTGCCCGATAAAAATGCTTTTATAGAGAGTTCTACGGTTGCGCTTGTGCTGTCAAAATACAAGTCAAGTCCAGCTTTAGCAAAGCCCTCAGCAGGTGAGCCGCCGATGCCGCTTACAACTAAACCATCAGGTTTTAAGCTCATGATGTTTAAAACGGCATTGCCGCATGCTCCGCCGCTGTGTCCTGGATTTGCTACTACTTCAACATCCTTAATGGCTTCACCCTCAAGGGTGACAATAGTGTAAAACTTTGCCTTGCCAAAATGTGCCCCTCTTTTGCTTAAATATCCCATGTCCTCATCGGTTGGAAAAACGAGTCTTGTTTGTTTGTTTTGTTTGCTTTCTTCCATGATTTGCCCCTTTTTGTTTTGTCTTTTTAAAGAGTTTGTTATAAATTTGTTGACAACTTCTTGTGCAGTTGTGCCATCTGATTTGGAGATTTTTTGGATTTTGAGTCCTATACTCTCGAGGGCTTCTTTCATGTTTTCGCCGACTGCCTGCGCTAAAATAACATCACAACCGATAAGCTCCCCAATGTCTTGTCTATGATGCTGCACTTCCTCTGCAGAGTGTTCTTCATGATGGTGCTCTTCATCGTGCTCGTGTCCGCCTTCATGTTCGCCCTTATCCCCGTGGTGTGAAGCCGCATGGGAGTTGACTATGCACTTTTGAAGTATTTCATTTTCATACAGAGCAAAAAAAGGAGCGCGTCCTGTTCTTTTAAATACTGTTTGTTTATCTTCGTCTACTGGAACTACAATTTTCATGGTTATTTTCCTTATAATGAACATATGTTTAAAATTATAACTGACATATGTTCATAAGTCAAGTTTCATTTCATGAAATATTTTGCTACAATCTTAAAAAATAATACTTAGGTTTAACGCAATGGCAAGAACAAAATCAAAAAGAGATTTGAAATTTAAACCAAGATTTAAATATTTTTCTCCGCCAGGGGGAACATCTGAGAATATAAACTTGCTTCATGAAGAGATAGAAGCGGTCTATTTAATGGACTATCAAGGGTTGTATCAAGAGGATGCCGCCCTTTCTATGGGGGTTTCACGCCCTACATTTTCCCGCATTATCAAAAATGCAAGAACAAAAATAGCAACAGCACTCATCAATGGTAAGGGACTCACCATTAGAGATGATAAAAATGAATTTATCATCGCCTTCATCTGTAATGAGACAGAAAATTATGGAGATTTATCGATAGAGATGAAATATATTATTGTCGTAAAATTATTTGAAAATGAGGTTGTAGGGGTAAAAGTTGTAGCAAATCCACTTCATGAGACAAATTTAAGACCAAGTCATGTATTGCCAAAAATCTTAGCATATGAAAATTGTAATTATTTTATCGCAAATAAAATAGGAGAAGGACTTAAAAATTCCCTCTCTACGAAAGGAATTTTTATGATTGAAAAAGAGGCAATCACGCCAGACGAGGTGAGGAATATATCCAAAATCATTCTCTAGCGCACCTCTACTTTTTTATAACTTCAACTCTTTTTCGAGCGTTTGCACATCACTGATGTACTTTATCTCCGTGATAGTTTGATTTTCTACTAAGACAAGGACGATTTTTTCACTATTTTCTTGTGTTTTATAAGACGAAGAAGCTATCTTGTTGTCTATGACCAAAATCGTGTGATTGAAATCTTTAAGCCCAGGGATGATAAACATACTGCGGATTAAAGAGGGTGCTGCACTGACATCTGCTACAAATTGTGTTTTGTTCTCTTTAAGATATGTTGCCTCTTTGCTTGCAAAAAAATCATTACATGCATGACCGTTCTCTTTTGAAAAGACAAAAACTACTTTTTTCGTATCGGCATTGATAGTTTGAGGCTGCCCGTTTTGGTCATTGAGTTTGAGGTCGGCTAAACTTTTATTGACTACTAATTTTGTCTCTTTTACCCCTTTGTCGGCGGCATTTGAGCCACATCCTATGAGTAGTAAAAGGGTAAAAAGTAAGGTAAATGTTTTTTTCATGATTTCTCTCCCAAGTAAATTTAGATAATTATACACAGCTAACTACACAAACAAAATACTAGAAATATCTATATCTGAAGATTTATAATCATTAAAGCAAATAGACTCCTTTGCTTTGCTGGCATTTAAAAAGTTGCAAAAAAATAAGATATCACTCATTTTAGTGGTTGATTTGGGTACAATTTCGAAATTTTACCCCAAGGAATCCCATGAGAGCGTTTATTTTTTTTATTTTTTCTACCTTTATGAGTCTTTCTCTTTTTGGAGCTTCTAGTGCTTCAGTTGGGACACTTTATGATGCAAATACCTTTAAACCTATTGCCAATGGCATCATTATAGCAGATGCCAAAGAGTACAAAACCGATGAAAATGGGACATTTACTCTCCCTAAAAATACAAAAATAGGGGCAAGAGCTATTGGATATGAGAGAAAGTTTTTTACTTCAAATGGCAAAATATATCTTAAGCCATTTCTTCCAAAAGCACTCTATCTCTCAAGCCTAGGAGCAACACATAAGGGAATTATGGGGGATGCCAAAAAACTTCTCACCGACACAAAACTCAATGCCCTTGTCATTGACATCAAAATGGATAGAGGGCAAATCGCCTACAGCACAGCAAATCCGATAGCTAACTCTATTGGAGCACAAAAACTTGTTGTGTTTAAAGACCTCAAGGGATTTGTAGAAAATCTTAAAAAAGAAAACATCTATACAATCGCTCGTATTGTTACTTTTAAAGACTCCCCATATGTAAGTAAATTTCCTCATCATGGGGTAAGAACAACAAGCGGAGCGATGTTTAAAGACAAAGAGGGACTTGCTTGGATTGACCCTTCTGTAAAAGCTTCTTGGGATTACATTCTTGATATTGCAGAAGAGACCGCTTCAATGGGCTTTGATGAGATTCAATTTGATTATGTTCGATTTCCAGATAGAAAAGGGATAGTTTTTTCTGTCCCAAACACACAAGAAGCGCGCACAAAAGCTATCGCAAATTTTCTTAAAACGGCACGACAAAGACTTGTACCTTACAATGTGTTTCTCTCGGCAGATATTTTTGGATATGTAAGTTGGCATAATGCCGATATCGACATCGGTCAAAGAATCGACACTATGTTGCCTCATGTTGATTATCTCTGCCCAATGCTCTATCCAAGCGGTTTTCATAAAGGAATTCCAGGGTTTAGAAATCCAGTAGAGGCAAACTATGAAATCGTCAAGCACTCACTTGATAAAGCGCTTGAAAAACATAAATCATCCCCGCTTGCTTACCGACCATGGCTTCAAGCGTTTCGTGATTATGCATTTGACAGAAGGATTTATGGAGCAAAAGAGATTAGAGAACAGATAAAAGCGAGCGAGGACTTTGGTTCAAGCGGATGGATACTGTGGAATCCAAGAAATGTTTATAGTAAAGGGGGGCTGTAACTTCAAACGCCACAAATCATTNNGTTTATAGTAAAGGGGGGCTGTAGCCTCACCTTTGTCTCATGCGAGAAAGCCTTCCTGCAAAATAGAGTAAAATCACATACAAAAAATAGAGCAAATGGAGAATGATTATGGTAAAAGTTTCTGCTATTCAGATGCGCATGAGTGATGA
>DJAA01000041.1 GCA_002428085.1 Sulfurimonas sp. UBA6014
GGAATAATCAGCCAAACATGCTTAACTAACCACAGACCTGCTAACGCTAAAATAGCGGCAAGTTTCAAAAGATTTTCGCTTTTACTAGCACGACTAAGCACTATAAGCAACATTGGTAAAAGATACGCAATCCACTGACCTAACCAGAACATGACCGTATAAGGACCATCACCCTTAATGTACTCAAGAACAAAGGCAACTTCTTCTGCTTTCATAGGTCCAAATACATACTCTGACATATAAAGGATGAAAGACATCATTGCACTTAAACCAAGAACTATGCCTAAAGTTTTTTTAGCTTCATAGTTTAGTTTAGAACCACCCAGTAAAATCATAAATGCTGAACCCGAAAGAAGCGCTGCAAAAACCATTTGTGCAGATTCTGTCGGCATTTGCCACAATTCACGTGCCGTACACTGAGACATAAGACCTGCCGTATATAAGGTAACAGGAATCGCAAGTAACACAACCCAAGTTAAAGTCTTGTCAAATGCCGCATCATCTTTTTTGATAAAACTAAGATAGGCAAGTAAAAACAATAAACCGACAAATGCAGTTGCCATCCAAGCACCGATAGTAATTGCTGAAGTGACATGAGGAAAGAAAAATATATGCCACATTCTAAATGGCTGATGTAAATCAGCAAGCGTAAAGAGTAAGAATATATGAATAAATACTATAGAGACAACAGTCGTTGGAAATCTAAGCTTTCCTGCTTGGTCAGGATACATTCTTAGCAAAAGGAAAAGCATAAAAATAACACCAGTACCAATACTTTTTGCCCACATATTTACTGTAACCAACCAAGGCCAAACTATGCCAGGAAGTGCTACGTCTAAAGTTACAACAGCGTTTGTAGCTGCCAATATTTCATGTGCTGCCATTAGTGGTGTCCTCCTACTGGAAGTGTAGTGATATTATTGAAAAGTGAGTGTCCGTTTACTCTATGAGAAGCCAAAGGATTGAGCGTAACATTTCCGCCATTGACATAATAATGGTGAGGATTTGTCCCTTTTTCAGGTTTACGCACTTGAACATTGCCTTGATTTCTTTGAATGTACTTAGAGATATTTGACGTGGCATCATCTAAATCACCAAAAATATTCGCTTGAACAGGACATGCAACAACGCAAGATGGCATCATGGAAGAGGCAACGCGGTGCGCACAATAGGTACATTTGTCGGCAGTTTGTGTAAGCGGGTCTATGTAAATAGCGCCATAAGGGCATGCCATAACACAGCCGGCACAACCGATACATCTCTCTTTATCGATATTAACAATACCGTTGTCTAAATAATGCAGGGCAGAAACCGGGCAAATTCTCTCACAAGGTGCATTTTCACAATGATTGCATCTCAGCGGTGTAAACGTTCTTTTTGTCTCTGGAAAAGTTCCTACATCCACATATTTTACGCGAAGTCGCCATGTGCTCAGTGGAACTTCGTTTTCCACCTTACAAGCGATTTCACACCCTTTACAACCCATACATAAGTGTAAATCAACTAGGAAACCTAATTGCATATATTCTCCTTCAGCCTTTCTTTAAGGGCAGGTTTTAAGTTTTATAACTCATACTAATATCTTTAAAAAGTATCCCTTATGCTTATATAATGGGCTCTTTTACTGCAAAAATAGTATCAAAGTAACCTTAAATTAGTTATAAATAAGCAATTAAAATTTTATAAAGAGCATCTATTTGTGTAATTATGAAGTAGTATGAAGTAGATTTATAATTTAATAAAAATTTAATAAAAAATTTTATTTTCCTATAGTAGAATGAATGTGATTTTAAAATTATAGTTTAAAATATGAGGATGCAAAATTGTTTTTTAGGGATAAGCCAAATATTCTAATCGTAGATGACAATAGCAAAAATATACAATTAGCGGCATACGTTTTAAAATCTACCGATTTATATACTCTTTTTTTTGCACTCAGTGGAGAAAAGGCTTTTGAGCAACTCAAACTAAGAAGTTACGCACTTATACTTTTAGACATCAATATGCCTGGCTTAAACGGCTATGAAGTCGCTTTGATTCTGAAACAAAATCCTCAAACAACACACATCCCTATCATTTTTTTATCTGCAAATGCAAATCATGAAAGCATTCGAAAAGGTTTTGAAAACGGAGGCGAAGATTATATTACAAAGCCTTTTGATGATTTGGAACTTATCCATAGAGTCAAAACGCATGTTTCACTTTTTTGCGCAAGAGAAAAACTCCAAGAAGAAGTCAACGACACAAGAGTTTTTTTAGAGCAATACAAAGTGGCGATAGACGCAAGTGCTTCAGTTTCAAAATCAGACCTTGAGGGAAATATCACCTATGTTAATGACAGATTTTGTGAATTATCAAAATATTCCAGAGAAGAACTCCTAGGAAAAAATCATACGCTCTTTAGAGACCTCGACTCAGATCCTAAAATCTACCAAGAGTTATGGGAGACGATTCAAGCGAAAAAAAATTGGACAGGCTTACTAAAAAATATAGCTAAAGATGGAAGCTTTTATTATTTTGAAGCCACAATTGTTCCTCTGCTAAATTTCAACCAAGAAATCATAGAATACATTGCCATCCGAACAGATGTCACAAAAGAGATAAAACTCAAAGAAGACATCATTGAAACGCAAAAAGAAGTTCTTTTTACTCTAGGCGAATTAGGCGAACGTAGATCAGAAGAGACAGGAGAACACGTAAAAAGAGTTGCTCTGTTTTGTGAAGTTTTGGCAGAGGCCTATGGTTGCTCAAAAGAAGATACTGCTCTCTTGAAAATGGCTTCTCCGATGCACGATATCGGCAAAGTTATTATACCTGATTCGATTTTGCTCAAATCCATAGCACTCTTGCAAGATGAGTTTGAAATTATGAAAAAACACACCTCCTACGGTTGGGATATTTTCAATAAATCTGAGCATGAGCTTCTAAAAGCAGCCGCTATCATCGCTCATCAGCACCATGAAAAATATGATGGCAGTGGATATCCAAGAGGATTAAAAGCAGATGAAATTCACATTTTCGGCAGAATAACAGCAATAGCAGACGTATTTGACGCACTCAGTCAAAACAGAGTCTACAAAAATGCATGGAGCACTCAAGAGACATTTGAGTACATAGAAAAACAAAGCGGCAAATCTTTTGACCCTCAACTTGTCCGTTTATTTTTAAACAACAAGGAAGCCATCCTAAAAATCAAAGACGAACATTGCTGATAAATGAAAAAAAAACTTTATGGCATTGTGCTACTTCTGCTCGTTTTGTTGGTCTCTGCGCTTGTGATGATACTTCCTACTTTTTTTACAAAAGGGGTATCAAGGGTTAGTCTCCATAAAGAGCTTCATTTGCCGCTTATTTTAAACGATGAAAAAGAGGTGAAGCTTATTTTTTTTGGCTATTCGGGATGTGCCGATATTTGCACGCCGAGACTTTATGCAATAAGCGAATTTTATAAAACACTCAGCGAAAGTGAAAGAAAAAAAGTTGGTGTTGAGTTTTTAGACATATCCACGCCGCTTGATGCCACCCTGCCAGAGAGATTTGCCACCTTTTTCAATCCCGATTTTAAAGGAATTTACTTAGATAAAGAGGTTCTTAGAATCTATACAAAAGAGTTTAATGTATACTTTTCAAAATCACTCACAGATGCCACAGAGTACGACCACACAGTCAATTTGTACTTAGTCAAAAAAACAAAAAACAAAAAAGAGATACGCTATATTTATAGTGCATATCCTTACGATTTTCGACAAATACAATTAGATATTGGGGAGTTGCTTCATGAATGATTTTTTTAAAAAGCTATTTTTAGAGACCACTTTTAGTGGGAATTTGGCTCAAGAGCATTTATATGCTGACCGCCTTATGTTGCAACTTATTTTCATTCACTGGCTTATCGTTGCCACAGTGACAGCCTATCTTTTTGATGCCTATCTTCTTGGTTTTTTTGGCGGTGGCGCATTATTTACACTTGCTTATTTCGCCCATAAATTTTTTAAAGGGACGCAAACATACAGATATAGTGTTGCCCTGATTTTAATGACATTTTCCATTGTCATGATACAGCAGAGTTTAGGTCGTATAGAGATGCATTTTCATATATTTGGTGCCCTCTCTTTTTTGATTATCTACAAAGACCATCGAACTATCTCCATAGCAACACTTTTTATCGTGGTGCACCATCTTCTTTTTAACTATTTTCAAGCGCATCATGTATCGCTTTTTGATACACAAATAGTAGTTTTTAATTATGGTTGCGGCTTAGATATTGTTTTGCTTCATGCGGCATTTGTAACTTTTGAGTGGTTCGTATTGTCTGTCATAGTAGCCAAAATGGACAAAACGCACAAAGAGCTTCACCGCACAAAAGACGCGCTCGAATCTGTTAATAAAAACCTTGAGAGCATGGTACACATCAGAACAAAAGAACTTGAACACGCCAAAACCCAAGCCGATATTGCCAATAAAATGAAGTCAGAATTTCTAGCGAATATGTCTCATGAGATTAGAACGCCTATGAATGCCATCATCGGCTTTACTGATCTTTTAAACAAAAAAATCACAGACCCAACGGAGAAAAACTACGTTAAATCAGTACAAGACAGCTCAAAAATTTTACTCACTCTTATTAATGATATTTTAGATATTTCAAAAGTTGAAGCGGGAAAACTGCAAATTGAATATTTTCCTACAGATATAAGAGTTATCGCAGAGGAGATAAACAATATTTTTTATTATAAGGCAAAATCTAAAGCACTCCGTCTAAGTGTTACTGTCGATGCATCTGTTCCAAACACTCTCTTTATCGACGAAATCAGAATCAGACAAATACTCTTTAATCTCATAAGCAACTCTCTGAAATTTACCAATGAAGGGCATATTGATGTCACAATCTCCTCAAACAACAAAGCAACTTCAGTTGATTTAATTTTAATAGTCCATGACACAGGAATAGGTATGGATGATGCACAACAGACTCTTATGTTTGACCCATTCACCCAACATACAGAGCAGCGTGCCAAAGAGTATGGAGGGACAGGACTAGGACTTACTATTGTTAAAAAATTAGCTCAATTAATGGATGGAAAAATTCTTTTAAAAAGCAAACGCAACGAAGGTTCTACTTTTATCCTCACTTTTTCTGATGTAAAAGTGAGTGACGAAAAAGTTTCTCTCAAAGAAAATTTCAAAAATATTCAATTTGAAAAAGCGACCATCCTTATTGCAGATGATATTGAATTAAACAGAACCCTGATTAAAGAGTATTTAAAAGATACTCCGCTAGAAATATATGAGGCAAAAGATGGTCAAGAAGCTGTCGATATTGCCAAAACAAAAGAGATTGACCTTATTTTGATGGATATTAAAATGCCCATTAAAGACGGCATTGAAGCAAGTCATGAAATAAAAAGTATCAAAAACATCCCAATAATTGCTATCACTGCCTCAGTCTTTTTTGCTCAAGAAAATGAAGCACATAAGATTTTCAATGATTTTTTAC
Organism: Sulfurimonas sp. UBA6014; assembly: GCA_002428085.1. Lineage (GTDB taxonomy): Bacteria > Campylobacterota > Campylobacteria > Campylobacterales > Sulfurimonadaceae > Sulfurimonas. Next base: position 5,498 of record DJAA01000041.1, read on the forward strand.
ACAAGCCGCTTCAATCCAATGACCTTCTTCATGCAATGTGCAAATTTATTCAATGCCAAGTGCAAATAGCACCGCTCGCACACCATGAAATAGAGAAAAATCCGCAAAATATATCTTTACAAAAATACCCAAAACTCGAAGCACTTCTTCTACAAGCAAGAAACAATGGAGATATTGCAGTGATTCAGAAATTTGCAGATGAACTTTTAGTTTGTGCGCAAACGAACGCTCTTAAAAGTTTTAAAAATATATCAATTCAGTTATCAACAGCAGTGGATAGTTTTGATATAGGTGAGTGTGAAATTTTACTCAGCAGCTTTGAGTAAAAAGTAATTTGTACATGGTAAAAGTTTTGCCATGTACAAATAAACGTGTTATTCTTCGGAAGCCTCGGCTTGTTCTTCTAGACAATCCATTCCATCAGAGTATTGTTCAACATTTGCGCCATACTGATAGGTAAGTTCACCCCCTATTTTTGCTTGGTACAAAATCCCAGCACTTAAAATAGTGACTAAAGCAACCGCAAGCAGTTCAACTTTATAAAGCTTTTTAAAACAGCCATAAAACTTCACAAGGGTAGCAACGCCCATGCCAATGGCTAAATACAATCCTAAATCTTTATGTGTTTTTAAAACTTCTTGACCTGCATCGCTCAAAAGTATAAATACATCGGCTGCATCATTTTTGCCGCTAAAAAAAGCCGCTATTAAAAAGAGTGTAGCAAAAACCATAAAACGTGTTGAGATTTTTGACATAAGTTCACTCGGCTTTACTAAATAGGCTAAACCTAAAACCAAAGAGATAATTGGCAGAACAACTGCGAAATGTGCCGTAGCTGGATGTAACATAGATGACTCCTTTTAGAAAAAATAAACACTATTTTACACTGAATTTTATAACGTTTTCTTATAAAATAAAATTACCTTTTTTTGATGTTAGACACTAAAACGAACACGTCCGTTTTAGTGTCAGGGACCATGAGTCCCTACAACTCTCTGAAGCTATACCAATCGTACTCTCACCGATTGCTCATGAGCGTTGAGCCCTTCTGTATGGGCAATAAGTGCACACGCTTCGCCAACTTCTTGGATGGCTTTTTTAGAAAAAGAGATAATTGATGTTTTTTTCATAAAATTTTCTACCCCAAGTGGTGAGTAAAACTTTGCTGTTCCACCCGTTGGAAGAGTATGATTTGGTCCCGCAATATAGTCACCAATAGCTTCAGGAGTGTTGTGCCCTAAAAAAATCGCCCCTGCATTTTTGATAAAAGGGAGCAACTCAAAAGGGTTATCCGTACACACTTCCAAGTGCTCTGGCGCAATTTCGTTCATGAGCTTTATCGCTTCTTGCATATCTTTGCTCACAATAATGGCGCCACGCTCTTGTATTGATTTTCTTGCTATCTCTTGACGAGGAAGTTTTACAAGCCAATTTTCAAGCTCTAAGCGAACCTCATCAGCGAGTTTTTGCGATGGAGTGATAAGAATTGCGCTTGCCATCTCATCATGTTCAGCTTGCGAGAGCATATCTATGGCTAAGTGATTTGCATTTGCACTCTCATCTGCCAAAATCCCTATCTCACTTGGACCCGCAATCATGTCAATATTTACTTCACCAAAAACCATTTTTTTAGCTGTTGCGACAAAAATATTTCCTGGACCTGTAATGACATCCACTTTAGGAATCGTTTGAGTTGCATATGCCATAGCAGCAATAGCACTCGCGCCGCCAACTTTAAAAACCTCAGTGACGCCACACAAATGGCATGCCGCAAGTAAAAGCTCATTGGGTTCATTGTTTGGTGTTGGAGTACAAACGATAATATTTTTTACCCCTGCAACTTGCGCGGGGATAACGTTCATGAGAAGCGATGAGGGATATGCCGCTTTTCCACCAGGGATATAAAGTCCTGCACTCTCCACAGGAGTCACTTTTTGACCTAAAATCGTCCCATTTTCCTCTGTATCAAACCAAGATTGTGGCTTTTGCTTCTCATGATAAGACTTAATTCTCTCATAAGACAAATGCAGAGCATCTTTGAGTTTTTCATCTATGTTGTTATACGCTATTTCCATAAGTTCCACGGGAATTTTCAACTCTTCATCGCTCAAAGGGGTCCAATGGTCAAACTTTGCGATATGCTCTTTGAGCGCTTTATTTTTATCTCTCTTTATCTGGGCTATGATATCGCCAACGATAGAAGTGACGTTTGAGATATCCATCTTTGCTCTTTGAAGCAAAACCTGAAACTGAGAATCAAATTGCGTATCTGTAGTCGTAGTAAAGATCATAGTTTTGCCTTTTGAACTGTATAAAATTCTTCTTGGACAATTTTGAGTGCATCTAAAAAATTGCGCGCATCTATTGCACCCATAAGCGGGGCAAATAGAGGCTCTCCACTTGGCATCAAAAACCACAATGCTGGCGTTCCCGGAGTTAAAAGATACTTTGGCGTAAAATCATTCTCATCCGTGAAAGAGACTATAGAGACAAAGTCCTTGTTAAGCGCTTTTATCACCTCTTTATCTTTAAATGTTGTATCTTCAAGCAAAACACAATATTTGCATGAATGGCGTGAGAAAACAAAAAACACAGGTTTGTTTTGCTTTTTTGCTTTTTCTAACCCTGATTTAAAATCTTTTTCCCAATGAATCGTGTCTCCTAGCAAAGAAGAGCCAACCAGTAACAACATGAGCACTAATTTTTTAAACATAATTTCACCTTTTCCAAGAGTTCTTTTGCACACGCTATTTCACTTTTATTTGTTACATCTACAACGACATCTGCAAGGGCAAAATACTCAGGACGTCTTAAGTCGTAGAGCTCTTTAGCTTTTTTGAGGTCTTTAAGCAAAGGTCTTTTTTTGAGTTTATTTTGCGCATTTGGATGTTTTTTGATTCTTTTTATAATGGCGTTAAACGGGGAGTCTAAAAGGACAACTATCCCGATTTTTTTGAGATTTTGCGCTTTATAAAATCCGCCGCCTGTTGAGATTAAAGTTCCCGATACATTTTGCTCAAGCCATAATGAGAGATTTTTTTCGAGTTCTCTAAAATACGTTTCTCCCTCATCTTTGAAAATATCTTTTATTTTTTTATTTTCCATACTCTCAATTATGTCGTCAGTATCTATGGCGATATAAGGGGAATTTTTCGCAACTTCTCTTGCCACACTCCCTTTTCCAACACCCATAAATCCTATTAAAATAATATTGTTCATTGCTTGTATTTTTTTCCTTTTATGCGAATATGCTCATATCAAAATCTGCTTTCGTTTGAAGCATTGTTTGTCAATCAAGACGAGTGCAATCATGTTAAACTCTGAAATCATCATGCCCTTAGTATAAAATCTAAAGTAAAATTTGCACAATTTATCCCTTTTGAAATAATTTTTGTATTATATGTAAATAACATAAATTTGTTATTTAAACAGCTTTTTACTATAATAATCAATTAAATATTTTATATGGAAAAATAATGAAAAACAAAAAATTTCTTACCCTTGGTTTTGCTTGTGCAGGTTTAGCCATAGCTCTTCTTTTTTCTGCAAACGTTTTTGCATCTCCTCCAAGTGCAGAAGTCTCCAAAGAAGCTTCACGTCTTGAGTCATTAGCAAAATTTACAAAAGTTATCTCAATAGTTGAGCAATATAATGTAGACAATGTAACTATTGAGGAACTCATGGATAAGGCACTTGAGGGGATGCTCAACAACCTTGATGCCCACTCAGGCTATCTTAAACCACAAGATTACAAACAGTTAAAAGTACAAACCAATGGTGAATTTGGCGGACTTGGGATTACTGTTGGGGTTCGGGATGGTGCACTAACCGTCATTGCTCCTATTGAGGGGACACCTGCAGATAAAGCGGGGATTAAATCGGGTGATATTATCCTAAAAATTGATAATGAATCGACTTTAAACATGACTATAGATGAGGCAGTTGGTCTTATGAGAGGCAAAGCAGGCGACCCGATTGACCTCATGATTGTCAGAGAAGGGGAAGCACAACCCATCACTATTCATATCATACGAGCCATCATTACAATAGAATCAGTATATGCTAAAACCATAGATGAAAATATCCTCTACATTCGTGTCACAACATTTGACAAAAAAGTGGCACAAGATGTTGCAACACAGATTAAAAAAAGAAAAGCGCTCACCAAAGGTATAATTTTGGATTTGAGAAACAATCCTGGCGGACTCCTTGACCAAGCTGTTGATTTGGTAGATTTATTTGTCGATAGTGGAGAGATAGTTTCTCAAAAAGGGAGAGACATAGCCGATGCAAAAACATACACGGCCTCAAAGGGGAACACTGTGACACGTGTCCCGATGGTTGTTCTCATCAATGGGGGAAGTGCTAGTGCTTCTGAAATCGTCAGTGGCTCGCTTCAAGACCATAAACGTGCCATACTTTTAGGGCAAAATACTTTTGGCAAAGGGAGTGTACAAGTCATCCTTCCTATCACAGAAGAAGAGGCGATTAAACTCACTATCGCAAGATATTATCTCCCAAGTGGCAGAACGATACAAGCCGTGGGAGTAAAACCTGACATTGAAGTTTTACCTGGTGAAGTCAATACGAAAAAAGATGCTTTTTCCATAAAAGAGTCTGACTTGAAGAAGCATCTTGAAAAAGAGCTCATAAAAGTTGAAGAAAATGACACCCTTAAAGAGGAAAAAGAAGCATTAGAAGAGGCTAAAAAAGGTATAATCACGCCCGACATGATGAACAAAGATATACAACTCAAAGAGGGTGTGGACATCATAAAAGCTTTAATAATTATGAAAGGATAAGCAAGATGCAAAAAAGAGAACTTCTGTACGAAGGCAAAGCCAAAAGATTGTTTGCAACAGACGATGATAATCTGTTGATATCTGAGTTTAAAGATGACTTAACTGCATTTAATGGTGAGAAAAAATCAAGTGAGGCGGGCAAAGGTGCCCTAAACAATAAAATTTCAACAGAGTTATTTAAACTTTTAGAAGCAAACGCTATTCAAACGCACTTTGTAAAAATGGTTGATGAAAACCATATGTTGCATACAAAAGTCAAAGTAATTCTTATAGAAGTTATCGTTCGTAATATTGCAACGGGGAGTCTTACTCGCAACTTAGGGATAAAAGAGGGAACTGTTTTACCTTTTACGTTAGTTGAATTTGACTACAAAAATGATGCGCTTGGTGACCCTAAACTCAACGACCAACATGCGCTCCTTTTGGGACTTGTCGATTTTCAAGACGAACTTGATAAACTTCGTCGAATGGCAAGACAAATCAACGATATTCTTAAACCTTATTTTGCTGCAAAAGGTCTTAATTTAGTCGACTTCAAACTTGAATTTGGCAAAGACAGCAGTGGCAATATCATCCTCATAGATGAGATTAGCCCTGATAATTGCCGTTTTTGGGATATGCAAAGCGGTGAAAAAATGGATAAAGACAGATTCCGTCAAGGTTTAGGCGGGTTAACAGTAGCGTACGAGCAAGTTTTAAACAGAATTTTAGGAAAATAACAGCATGAAAGTAATTGTCAATGTATCTCTCAAAGCAGGTGTTTTAGATTCTCAGGGCAAAGCGGTTCATCACGCACTTCACTCTCTTCATTTTGAGAGTGTCAGCGATGTTCGCGTTGGCAAACAAATTGTCTTAACAATAAACGAAACAGATGAAGATAAAGTCACAGCAGAGGTGAGACAAATGTGCGAAGACCTTTTAGCAAACACTGTTATTGAAGAGTACGAGATTGAGTTAATAAAATGAAAGTAACTATTTTACAGTTTCCCGGAACTAACTGTGAGTACGATACACAGCATGCTTTTGAGCGCTTAGGTGCAAAAACTGAGATTTTATGGCATAAAAGTGAGTCTGTTCCAAGTGACACTGACCTTTTGGTGGTTGCAGGGGGGTTTTCTTACGGCGACTATCTCAGAAGTGGCGCTATTGCCAAGTTTAGTCCTGTCATGAAAGCAGTAAAAATATTTGCAAAAAATGGTGGAAAAGTCTTAGGTATTTGTAACGGTTTTCAAGTTTTAACAGAGGCAGGTTTACTCCCTGGTGCTCTTATGAGAAACGAGCATTTACATTTTATCTCCAAACATCACCATCTTAAAGTCATCAACAACGATAATATTTTTCTAAAGAAATTAGATAAAAATGATCTCCTCAAGATTCCTATAGCCCATCATGATGGAAACTACTATATTGATGCGGAGGGACTCCAAGAGCTCCATGCCAACAACCAAATTCTCCTAACCTATACGGATGAAAATGGGCAAATAAAAAATCCTAATGGAAGCGTTGAGTCAATTGCAGGTGTTTGCAATAAAGAAAAAAATGTATTTGGACTCATGCCTCATCCAGAACGTGCAATGGAGGGAATACTTGGCTCAGATGATGGGATAAAAATGCTTCAAGGATTTTTGTTCGCGTGATTCGTTTTCTCCTTATAAGCGTATTGTTTTTTCTCACACTCAAAGGTGATTTATTTACTGCTGATGACATCACTGAACTCTATGAAACGACTTCTCAAGAGAAAGTTTTGTATCTTAGTTTTAAAGAGACTCCTAGAAGGCTTGTCCAAGGACAAGTATTTTCTATAACTATCAAAACTTTGTCTACTGTGCAAGATTTTAAAGATATTGAGTATCAACTCTCCAACCAAATAGGAATCGAATCTTTAAACTACTCTCTCCCCTATAGAGAATCAGATGAAAAATACTCTTATGACACTTTTTATTTTTTAGCAAAAGATCAAAATATTAGACTTCCTGATTTTACTGCTACTTTGATTACCGAAGATGAAATAGCACATAAACCAACGACTCTAGAGGGGAAAAAACTCAGTGTCATCACATTAAATCCTAAAAAAAACTTCTCAAATATTATTGCAGACTCCTTTGAGCTTTTAGATTTTAAGACAACAAATTATGATAAAAATCACAATATTGTTGTTTTTATGGCAAAAGCTAAAAATTCTGATATTGCCGCTTTTCATCTCAATGACGTTCACAAACAAGGAATCGAATCTAAATCAGATTCAATTTTTGAATCCAAACTCACCTACTATGTGGTTATCAAAAAAGAGATTCAAAATTTTACTTTTTCTTATTTTAACCTTAAAAAAAATGATTTTGAACTTGTAGAGATTCCTATTATTGTTGATGATGACAGTGTAACAACACAAACAGACTTAAAGCCAAAAGACCAATCCAAAGAGCTCTTAAAAATAAGTATCGCTGCAACAATTGCTTTTATTGGATTTATTTTCATTATTTTTCAAAAAAAATATATCTATTTTTTACTCATCCTTTTTCCTCTAAGCTATATTGTCTCTGTGATTGTTTCGCAACAAGATGTCTGCATACAAAAAGCATCGCACATTTATCTTCTTCCTGTGTATAATGGCACCATTTTTGAGACAACCCAAGAGGAGATATATTTACAAAAAGAGGGAGAGACAAAAAACTTTACAAAGGTAAAGCTAGAAGATGAAAAAATAGGATGGGTTAAAAATGAAGATATTTGCTCGCATTAGTTGGTTTTATGCGACCTTCATCATTCTCCTCTCGCTTACGCTCCTCATTCTTATATACTTTTTACTTCCCAGACCCTATGGGCGAAAAATAACCTCATGGCTTACAAGATTTGGGTTATTTTTTTCTACCCAAATCGAGGGAAGTGAAGACCCAAATACGCAAATGTTTTTATTTAACCATCAAAGCGATTTAGATATAGCCATCATGGAGACTATCACAAACAAAGATTTGGCTTGGGTTGCAAAAAAAGAGCTCTTTGATGTCCCTTTTTTTGGCTTAGCACTCAAATTTCCCCAAGATATTCCTGTCGAGCGAGAAAATAAAACCTCTTTAGTAAAACTGCTAAAAAATGCCAGAGAGAGACTTGACAAAGGGAGAGTCATCGCGATGGCTCCAGAAGGAACACGCTCTACAAATGGGAGAATGCTCCCATTTAAATCAGGGGCAAAAGTTATCGCAGATAAATATAAACTTTGCGTCCAGCCCGTAGTGCTCATGCAAAGTGCAAAATATTACAATATCAAAGAATTTTATTATAAAAGCGGGTGTGTAAAGGTGATATTTATGGACTCTTTTATTGCGAACAAGCGTGATGAAAACTGGCTGAATGATTTACGGATAAAAATGCAAAAGGTGTATGATGATGAGTTGGCAAACAATCCTAGCCATAGGTAGCGGCGGTTTCATCGGAGCAGTGCTGCGAGCCTACTTAAATGGTTTAATCTCGCACAAACTTCCCCATGATTTACCCTTTGGAACTCTCGGCGTCAATCTCATAGGAAGTTTTATTATGGGTGTTCTTATCGCTTATTTTATGTACACCACTCTCTTGTCATTTCACATAAAATCTTTTTTAACTACGGGGATTTTAGGAGGACTTACAACCTATTCTACTTTCGCGATTGAGAGTTTTTTATTGCTTCAAGGGGGTCATATTTTTTTAGCACTTGCCAATATTTCACTTAATGCCTTTGGAACCATTGCAATGGCAGGTAGCGGATTTTATCTTGTTCGATATTTTACACATCACTAAAACTTTAAATCAAAATAATCTCATCTGCACACCACTTTGCAAGATTTAAGTCATGTGTGATTAAAAGCATCCCTATATTTTGAAGATTTTTTACCAAATTTTTCATCACTTCCAACTGTATGACATTATCAAGCGCTGAAGTTGGCTCATCTAAGAGCAAGACATCAGGCTTCATAAGCATTGCTCTGAGTATCGAAGCGCGCTGAAGCTCTCCACCTGAGAGCTCATGAGGGAGTTTTAAAAGCAATGCATACTCTAAGTTAAAATCTGGCAAATAACTCTCTAGCTCTTGTGTAGATGCGACATCTTCTATCTGACTCAGAAGGGAATAGCTAGGGTGAAAAGAGCTATAAGGGTCTTGAAATACCTGCGAGACATGGGCAGCTTTTATCTCTCCGCAGAGCGGTTTTAGATTTTTCAAAATCAATTCAAAAAGGGTACTTTTCCCTGCTCCACTTGCTCCAACAATGGCTTTTATCTCCCCTCTTTTGAGCGTTAAAGAAAAATTGTTAAAAAGCAAAGTATCTTTGACATATCCAAAAGAGAGGTCATGAATCTCTAAAACGGTTTCCAAAGATTAACCTAGTGCCAAGTAAAGTTTTGAGAGCTCTTTATAAAGCATTTGAGGCTTAATATCGCTATTTTGTTCCCAGATACGCTTCATGACGACATTATCCTCATCGCCGTTCCAAACTTTCTTATACGTCCCCTCTTTATAACCATTATCTTGGCGAAATTGGTTCAAAATATTTTTTCCCACGTAAAGTCTGTAAAGCGTTTGCAAATCCAATCCACACATAGCAACCAAATCATAAAACTCGGCAACTAAGTGATTTAAGTCAAGCGTATCGGTGCTTAGAACATGCCGCATAATGTTTTCCACTTTTACTATAACTGCCTCTTGCACTGCAAAATGATGATTTTTCTGTTGCAGCAAAGCAAAACTTTTAAGAGCAGTAAAATTAATAGCCAAATCTTCAACGCCGCCACGTAAATCATGGACATAATTTTCAATACTCAAGCTCATGATAAAATGCCATACATCCACAACTTCTATTTGCATATTGCCCCAATCGGGTTCTTGGGCTATATTTTTCCAATGTTTCCATGAAAAACTATCAATCATCTCCGCACATTCCATATAAACACATCGCTTCCAGTTTATCGTTTTGCCATTTTTTGTAACACCATTAGTCCAGTTTTCGCCGTTTGTTGCGTCATTGAGCTGGTATTGGAGCTGTAACATCAGTAATATTTTATCCACGAGGTTCTCACTTTTTTGGATTTTAGAGTTCTTTGATTTAATTATTTTATCTAATATGCTAGAATTTCTACCTAAAAAAATAAACTATTAAACTTCTTGCATAACCTAGATTGCTTCGTCGTTGCCTCGCAATGACCGTCGTTGCCTCGCAATGACTGTCATTGCCTCGCTATAGCTGTCATTGCGAACGAAGTGAAGCAATCTAAAAGTAGGTTATGCAAGAAATCTATTTAAAATTTGGAGAAATATGCAGAGAATAAACTGTCTTAAGTGTGCGCACTACTTTGTAACTTGGAAACCCAGACATCCTCATGGATGCAGAGCGTACGGATTTGAGTCTCCTCAAATCCCCTCTTTGGTTATTTTTCAAAGTACAGGGACTAAATGCCTCCTTTTTAAAGAAAAAATTTTTCCAAAAAGCTAGTGTTAACTCTTAAATTTATCCCAAATTATTTTCTTACCAAATCCTAGTCTGTTGTCAGTGAGCTTAAAATATTCTACTTTTATTTTCCATAGTTTTGGCTGCATCACTAAAGCGTACGGAAATACTTCAAAATATAACTTTCTCAAACTCTCATCTTCAAGGAGCAAAAACTCACCCCTAAACTGCAAACCTTGAATTTTCCCCACACTTGTTGTCTCTAAAAGTATATTTCCAGCTATATTTTTGTTTTGCTTGATATTTTGTATATGTGTAGTCTCATCACTACTTGCAACGACAAAAGTGCGCGCCTCATGAGCATACGCATAAAAAAGGCTACATGCACTTACCTCTGAGCCATTTGAAGTCGCCAAACTCATCACATGATGGGCTTGGATAAAGGTGTTAATCGCTTGTAAATCTTTACTCATTTATCTTAAAAAGAAACTTCTCCAACCCCTCGGCATCTGCTATTTCTCTCTTATCAAGCATCATTTTTGCCAACTCGTCATACCAAAGAGTTTCAAATATATCCATCGGGCTCGCCATATTGTAATAACTTTTCATAAAATCCAAAAGGATAATAAAATTATCTGCTTTTTTATTGCTGTGTGATTTATACTCTTTATATGCGTCCCAATTAATTTTTACCATTATGGCTCCCTTGTATTTTTAAAGCATCTTCTAGCTGCTGAATTACTTGTGACATTTTAGCACGTGAGAGGGCAAAATTCAAGCGCATGAAGCCATTGCCTTCACGTCCAAAACTCACTCCGCTATTTAAGCCAAGCTTGGCTTTTTCGACAAAAAATTTCTCTAACTTTTTGTTGGAAAGTCCCATTCCACGACAATCAAGCCATGCTAAATAAGTTGCTTCTATGGGAGTTACACGGAGTGCATGTGGAAACATTTGGCAAAGTTTTTCGAGCCTTGTAAAGTTTTCTCTGAGATGAATTTTGAGCTCTTCTAGCCAATCTTTCCCATGGACATACGCCGCCTCAAATGCAACATGCGAGAGGACATTTCCTTGTGCAAAATGAATTTTTTTATATACTTCTAAAAAATTTTCTCTTAATTTTTCCTCAGGTATAGCAACTGTGCTCATGGCAAAACCAGCCATGTTAAAGGTTTTTCCTACCCCAATGGCTGTGATAGTTCTCGCTCTTGCCTGAGGTGAGAGTGAGGCAAAAGGGATATGAATATTTGGAGCATACACCAAATCTGAATGAATCTCATCAGAGAAAATAACAATATTATGCTCCTCACACACGGCTAAAATTGCCTCCAACTCCTCACGATGCCAAACTCTTCCCACAGGATTATGCGGAGAACATAAAAGTAGAAGTTTTGTGTTTTTGTCTATCTTGGCTTTTAAATCTTCAATGTCAAAAACATACCGCCCATCTGCCAACTGTTTCAGCGGATTTTTAACTACTTTTCTCCCAAGAGACACTACACTTTTAAAAAAAGGGGGATATACAGGGGTTTGGACAATCACCCCATCACCCACTTTGCTAAATGCCTCAATAGCAACATGCATAGAAGCAACAACAGAGTGAGAATGGAGCATATCTTCTACTTCAAAAACCGTATCATGTTCTTGTCTCATCCACTTGAGTTGCGCCTTGTAGAGACTTTTTGGGACATCTTCATAGCCGATGATAGGATGAGAGAGACGTTTTTTTACCGCCTCCAAGACAAAGTCGGGAGTGTCGATATCCATATCTGCAACCCAAACCGGCAACAAATCTTCTCTTCCAAACAACTTTGACCTGAGTCTATATTTCTCCGCATTTGAGCCTTCTCGACATACAGAGACATCAAAGTTATAACTCACCTCTTTTTCCATACACTCATCTCAGATACAGTGTGTTGGTATTTTCTTGCTGTTTCTTTGATAACAAACGCCAAATCTTGTACATGAATCAGCTCAAACTTCTCTGATAAAATACTCTTAAGTGAGTCAATAGTTTTAACTTCATGACCTTTGTCATCTTTATAACCCCCTAGCCAAAACTCTTTTTTAGTGGAGCTCTCCTGCCAAGTATAGGGAGAAGTTATGACTAAAATCCCCTCTTCATTTAAACGCTCACTGATGATATCCAAAAATAAAAGTGGCTGATAAAGTCTGTCAATAAGGTTTGTAGCCATAACAAGGTCGTATGAATGGTAACTTGGTTTCATGTTGCAAGCATCGCCTTGCCAAAAAGAGACTCTCTCTTTTATCTTCTCATATCCCAATTGTTCTATCGTCACTTTTTTGTTCACAATAAGATTGCCCTCTTCTTTTGAGGCAAATGCAATATAACCCTCTTCTTTGAGTTTGGAGCCAACTTGGATAAAACGAACTGAAAAATCAATACCCTCTACGGCATCAAACTCTTTTGCAAGTTCATAGGTTGCCCGACCTGTTGCACACCCTAAATCAAGTGCTTTTGTTTTATGAACAGCAAATTTTGAGGCTATTTTTGCACATTCGATTGCAAAGTTTTTTACCCCAAAATATTCATCTCCGTATTGAAATTCACAGTACTGTGAAACGAGTTCATCACTCTCATAAATATCTTGAATTTTCTCTTCTTTCGTTTGCGAAATGACATAGCGAAACCCAGCATTTTGGTAAAAATGTTTTCTAAAAGCATAGCGTGAATGCTTCATGATTAAGTTGCCGCTGCTCGCCCATGATGAGCCCAAGATAATGGCATGACGCTCATCAAAAGTCGGCACTGAAAAATCATCATATGCTGGATGAACAGCAAACCCTTCAAAACCAAAAATAGGAGTTTTGCTCCACTGCCAAACATTTCCGACAACATCATAAAGTCCATTAAAATCATACCTATCAACAGGAGAAGAACTCCAGTGTACAAAGTTTTGGTTTGCCCTGCTCTCATCGAGATCTAACACATCTTTTAAGCCAACTTGCTCATACATTGCCGCATACTCTGCTTCACTTGGAAGTGAGTACTGTAAAGCCTCTTTTTTGCTTTTATATCTGCAAAAAGCTTCTGCTTCAAGTGCATTAACATCAACGGGCCAGTTTTGGGGCATGTCGATGATTGCGCTCAGTGTTCTGTATTTGTAAATGCCATTTTCCACATGCCAAAAAGTCGGGTGTTTCGCTGCACTTATTTGCAAAAACTTTTTCCCCTCATCATCCCAATACTCTGGATTTTCATAGCCACCATCTCTGACAAACTCCATAAACTCGCCGTTGCTGACTAAGTATTTTGAAGCTTGAAACTCTGACACATCTTGTGCATAGTTTCCGTATTCGTTATCCCAGCCATAGAGATGATGTGTAGTCTCTTTCCCTAGTTTTATATGCCTAGGTGCGATTATTAGCATCTCATTTTTTGGAGCAGGACCCGACTCTTTGCAAAGGGAAAATTCTGCGACTTCTTTTATAAACTCTAGTGGCATTTGACGGTGTAAAACCAAAGAAGTTTCTATATGGATTCGCTCATGCTCAATGCCCATGAGTATAATCCACATGGCAGAGTTCTCGTTGATAGGTAAAGTCAACGGGAGCGTTGTTATAAGCTCGTCAACCAACACGCTCACTTTTGCTCTGTACTCTCTCACCTTAGTTACGCTAGGCCATTGGTAGTTTGTCCCATTCATATCATCCCAAGACATCTCATCGACACCTACGGCAAAAATGGACTCAAAATCAGCGTCAATTCTTTGTTCTATGATTTTCATATGGATGAGTTTATTGATAAAAAAAGTCGCCGTATGCCCAAAGTAAAAAATCATAGGATGACGGGTAATTTCGGACTGTTTGTAAAAAACCTCATCAGTTTTTAAGACTTCAAATATTTTCTCAAAAAGATTGTAAGTATTATGAAAATATTTTCGTATCTCTTCTCGTTTTGCCTGAGGGCTCTCTCCATCAAGAGTTACAGGATAAATGCTTAATTTGCTCAAAATAAACCTTTAATTTTGTTATAATAATTATATGAAATTTTATCATAGCAAACAATTAAATTCTCTACCTAATCTTACACACGCTTTTACCACAAGATACAGCGGCAATCTCGCCTTTCATGTCAATGATGACCCTTTGGCTGTTGAGGCAAATCATGAGCGTCTCTCACAAGAACTTGGCTATAAAAAAAAGTCTCTTATTCATATGAAACAGATTCACTCCAACTTCGTCCACACGGTTCTTGATGAGGACGATTTTTACACGCCAAGAAGTTGCGATGCCCTTATCACCAACAAGAAAAACACCCCGCTTATGGTGATGGTAGCAGACTGTGCCCCTTTGCTTTTTTATGATGATAAACAAAAAGTTATCGCCGCCGCTCATGCTGGAAGAGAAGGTGCTTTTAAAAATATCGTGCAAAAAGTGGTAGAAAAAATGTCCTTAGAATTTGCATCAAACCCACAGCACATCTCTGTAAGTATCGGTGCAAATATCGGTGTTTGCTGTTATGAAGTGGGGCATGAAATTTATGATAAGGCAAAAGAACTACAACTAGAGTACGCTTTAGAAAGAAGAGAGGAGCGCTATTACCTTGACATCAACAAGATTTTAAAAGGACAACTCATCGCATGTGGCATCAAAAATCAAAACATTGAGTTTTCTAACGAATGTACCTGCTGTAAGAAAGAGAACTACTACTCTTACAGAGCCGAGAAAACCACAGGAAGATTTTGCGGCATTCTCATGTTAAAGTAAAATGTTAAAGTAAAAGCTTTTCAAATTCTGCGGCAGGGACTGGCTTGCTTTTGAAATAGCCTTGATACATTGTACACCCTTTTTCTCTTAAAAATTCTACCTGCTCTAGCCTCTCTGTCCCCTCTGCAAGGACTTGAAATCCAAGTGCTTGACCCATAGCAATAATGGCACTTACGATTGCTACATCGTCTGCATCGTAAGGAATATCATCCACAAAACTTTTGTCAATTTTGAGCACATCAATCGGAAAACGTTTGAGGTAACTCAGTGACGAGTATCCCGTCCCAAAGTCATCTATTGCTAAACGAATCCCTTTTGAACGCAAAACATGGAACATCTCCACTACCTCTTCTTCCCTTTGCATCAGTGAACTCTCAGTGATTTCAAGTTCTAAACGAGAAGCTGGATACCCGCTTTTCTTTAAAGCTTTATCTACCATTAGAGGAATATTTTGATAGCGAATTTGTTGCGCAGATAAGTTCACGGCAAGCATGAGTCTATGCCCTGCATCAAGCCATACCTTCCCTTGTCTACAAGTTTCATTTAAAACCCACTCTCCAATTGCACCAATCAAACCAAACTCTTCAGCAATAGGAATAAATTCTATCGGGGGAATAAGCCCTTTTTCTGGATGATGCCAACGCACTAAAGCCTCAGCACCTAAAATACGACCCGAAGCGATATGAACCTGTGGCTGATAATAGACTTCAAACTCATTACGTTTTATAGCATGACGCAAATCATTTTCACACTCTATGCGGTAGCGTGCAAGGCTTGTAAGCTCATCGGTATAGTAGCTATAGGTCCCTCTTCTATTTGCCTTTGACTTATAAAGTGCGGCATCTGCGTTTTGCAAAATATCCGAAGCGTTCTCCCCATCATTTGGATAAATAGCAATTCCCGCACTTACACCCACATGGATAGATGCTCCAGTAGAGAGAATGTACTCTAAAGAGAGTGAATCTATGATTTCCTGCGCGAGTCTTCCTGTATCTTCTGCTCGCGTTAAATTTTCAAGCACAACAGCAAATTCATCGCCGCCTATACGACTCACAAGATCACAATCTCTCAAACGCTCCGAAAAACGCTTTGCAATAAGCTGAAGCAATTCATCTCCAAGACTGTGTCCGTAGCTGTCATTAATATCTTTGAAGTGGTCTAAATCAAACATGACTAAAGCTATTTTTGTTTTATTTCGCTTAGCTTGCTCTATAGAATTTTGTAAATTAGAAATCAAAAATGTCCGATTTGCAAGCCCTGTCAACGCATCATAATTTGCAAGAATTTCAAGTTTTTTCTCGTATATTTTTTGCTCAGTTATATCTTGGATTGTCCCAATACCTGCAACCATGTTCCCCCAAGAATCTATTTCTAATTTCGCATATTCTCGCACCCACTTGAGTTCATGATTTACTATAATACGGTGTTCAATATTATATTCGTCTCCGTTTAATGCCGACAACCAAGCAGCATCAACTCTCACAACATCATCAGGATGTGCACAGCTTAAAAAAAGTTCATACGAGATTGGGGTCTGTTTATCTATGCCAAAAATTCTGTAAGTTTCATCTGACCACTCCAGTTTATTGTCTTCAAAACTGAGTCTCCAACTCCCCACTTTAGCCAATTTTTGGGCTTCATTTAAGTCATTATCTTTACGAATGATTTCATTTTGATATTCTATCTGTTCTGTGACATCTTGCACCATGCCTACAGCTTTTATCGGTGTATTGGCTGCGTCGTAAAGAAATTCGGTGTGTGTTTTAATCCATCTAAAATGACCCTCTGGACGAACAATTTTATAAAGAGAACCGAGTTGTCTGTTCTCTTTTGAAGCATCAAAAAGTGCATGGTGTACTTTTGCTTGTTCTTGAGGTGCAAAAAGTTTTATAAGCTCTTTAAACGATATTTTTTGACCCATCGATATGCCAAAAATCTTATACGATTCATCTGTTCCCCAAAACACATCATTCACCATATCCCATTCCCAAGTCCCTATGTGTGCCAAGGATTGGATGTTACTTATGAACTCATCTTTATGTTTTCTCTCTGTAATATCTCTAGAAACACCAATAACACCGAGTAAAGTTCCCGCCTCATCATGCATAGGCGTTTTTACCGTCTCAAAATAGCCCTCATAACTTCCATCACCAAACTTTAAAAATTCTTGATTTGTACGTGAACCACCAGCCTCCATCGCTTTTTGGTCATGCTCACGAAAAAAGTTTGCCAACTGTGCATCAACAAAAGCAAAATCGTCTTTTCCTAAAATCTCTTTTTCACTTGCATTGTATAATCTTTCAAACATTTTATTGCAAGCCAAATACTCCCCTTGCGTATTTTTGAGCCAAATCAAATCAGGGATTGTATTAATGAGAATATTTAAAAATGATTTTTGTTTGATAAGTTCAGACTGCTCACGCATTAAACTATTTTGTGTTTTCTTTTGCTCTGTAATATCTCGATAAATTGCCATCATGTAAGGTGTATCAAACAAAGTTATCGCTACAACATTGACAAAAACATCCAGAAATCTCCCATCTTTTGTCCGATGAGTTGTCTCAAAAGTGTCTGAACCATGATGCTCAATCGCTTCGATTCTGCGTGCGGTCTCATGAGGCATTTCACTTGCGTTATAATCGGAAATTTTAAGCTTCGCAAATTCTGCGGCCGTATAGCCTAAATGTTCATGTGCCGCCTTGTTAAACTCAACGGCTTTCATAGTTGAGCTCTCAATAAGCAAAACTCCATCAGGCATCGCTTCAAATAATTTGAAATATTTTAGATTATTGAGCTCTACTGTTTTTTTTTGGTCACGAAGTAGTTTTTTTCGCTTATACAGTTCGGAGATAGTGTCATTTTTTTGCTCTATAACTTTAAACAAAAACTCAAAATAAGCGCCATGAATATTGTGAAGAATATCATGACGGTTAAGTAACCCAATAAGATTATTTGCCTCATCAAGAACAATAAGTTCATGCACATTGTGCTCTTGCATTTTACTGGCTGCATCATGGAGAAAGGTATCTTGTTTTATAAACTGAAATTTTTTCTGCAGTAAAGTGTGAAGTTGCTCTTCGTTTACCTCTTTGGTAGCGTAAAGCATTTGAGATATATCACGTTCTGTGACTAAACCCTCGATATGCCTTCCACTCATAACAATCGCGTAGTCACATTTATTGGTGTTCATGAGAGATGCTATTTGCCTCACAGACATATTGAACTCAACTATAAGCGGATTACTGTTCATCACTTCGCTCACAGTTTTAAATTGATTTAAATTTTCAAATCCGATATGACGGAGAAAGTCACCCTCGCTAACAATGCCAAAAAGCTTTGCTTTATCGTCTGTTACAACCAAATGCTTGTACCCTTTTTCATCCATCAACGTATAGGCATCATGAATGCCCATAGTTTTTGGAACACAAAAAGGGTGTGGCGTCATCACCTCTTGTATAAGAGTTTTCACATCAATGGCATCAGAGACAATACGAAGCGCGTCATGTTCAGTAAAAATACCCAAAGGAACATGATTTACATCAACAATCACAACACAACTGATACCATTTTCTGTCATCAGCTTGAGCGCTTTTTCTACCGTTTCATTCAAGTAAAGATAAATAGTAGTGTTTGATACAATTGATTTTAAAGTAATTGAATTCATGGGTATTCCTTTTTCATGCCTTCTTATGAGTTTCTTGTAAAGCTTTTATTTTCTCAGCCAACTGCTCGGGCAAAAGACCTAAAGATTTTTCTACTTGGCGTGTGTTTCCATGCGTTATAAAAGCATCTTCATACTCAAAACTCACCACTTGAACATCAAGGATTTTCTCTTTTGCCAAAAACTCTAAAAGTGCACTTCCAACGCCACCCATTTTTGCACTATCGCTAAAAATAAACCATTGTTTGTGTTTTTTCGATAACGCTCGTAACATCTCTTCATCAAGTGGTTTGACAAATCGCAAGTCCAAAAGATTGACACTTTTATCTAAATGTAACATAGTTTCATGCGCACGCCCAACGCCGTTTCCGTAGCCAATAAAAAGAATATCGCTCTCATGCGCGAGAAGTAATTGGGATTTTGCAAGCTCAAAATGATTTGACTCTGGTAAATCTGTCTGCGTAAATGAGCCGCGAGGGTAGCGAAGTGAACATGGATGCTTATATTCTGCGGCAAACGCCATGGCTTGATGAAAAGACTTTTCATCTCGTGGCGCAAAAAGAGTCATATTTGGAATAGCTCTTAAAAAAGAGATATCAAATGCCCCTTGATGGGTCTCTCCATCTTCTCCAACGATGCCTGCACGGTCAAGTGCGAAGACAACAGGCAAATCCATCAGACACGTATCATGAATGACTTGGTCATACCCACGCTGCAAAAATGTAGAGTAAATCGTACAAAACGGTTTAAATCCCTCTTTTGCCAAAGCACTCATAGAGGTTACTGCGTGCTGTTCTGCGATGGCTACATCCCAAAATCTTGTCGGATACATCTTTATAAGATCAGTGAGTCCTGTTCCACTTGGCATAGCAGCAGTCACACCAACAATTTTTTCATTATTTTTTGCCAAATGCAAAAGTGCTTCTGAGTAGATTTGTGTCGCACTTTTATCGGAACTTTTTTTAGAAGCCGATCCACTACTCAAATCAAAAGGACCTACGCCATGCCACTTCTCTTCCTTGCCTTCAGCAATTTCATACCCTTTACCTTTAATGGTTTGCACATGAACAATGACAGGTTTTTTAAGCTCTTTTGCCTTTTGCAATATCTCAATGAGTGACTCCAGATTATGCCCATCAATAGGACCGATATAGTCAATCCCCATCTCTTCAAACATAATCCCTGGAGTGATAAGCTTCAAAGACTCTTCCATTTTTTTAGCCAAATAGTGTGCACCCTCACCAAAATTATCAACAAAACTCTCCGTATATCGCTTAAATCTTTGATAAAAAGAGCCTGCCATGGCGGAGCTTAACATTCTGCTGATGGCACCAATAGGCTTGGAGATACTCATCTCATTATCGTTGAGGATGATTATCATCGGGTATTTTCTATCCCCAAGCTCATTTAATGCCTCATAAACCATGCCCGCTGTCATAGAGCCGTCCCCTATCATGCACACTGGAACTCTTGAGTTTTGCTCATGTTTAAGGGCAATAGCTTTTGCGGCACCAACACCCAAAGAGATAGAAGTAGAACTGTGTCCCGCTACAAAATAATCATGCGCACTCTCACTAGGTTTTGTATACCCACAAATACCGCCAAACTGACGAAGCGTATCGAACTTTTCCCATCGCTCAGTGAGGAGTTTATGCGCATATGCCTGATGAGAAACATCAAAGATAAACGGATCATTCGCCGAGTCAAATACTTTATGCATAGCAACAATAATCTCAGTTGCTCCAAGTGTAGAGCTGAGATGTCCTCCATTTTTACTCACAACTCGGAGTATTTCACTGCGAATATCTGTACAAAGAGTCTCGAGTTGTTTTATGTTATACGACTTTATATTCATTTAACCCCTATTCGCTTAATGCTGCTCTTTTGACTCTTTCAAATCTTTTTGCTATTTGCGCATCGATATTTCCCGCATCGCTTATGGCAATCACGCCACCTTTACTCACTGCGCCATCAGAAAGAATTTCCACATTTTTCAGAGAACCAACACTTTGAGAAACAGCTCCATGGTCTTGAGGATTTACTTTTAAGAGCACTTTTGAAGCGCTCTGCAACTCTTTAATAAGCTCATTTGAGAGAACTTTTGCCACCTCAGCAGAACCAGATCCCAACTCAACATTGATAACCTCTTTGGCAATATCTATAGCGGCTACGACAAGTTGACTTTTAATCCCCTCAAGTGCACTCTCAAACTCTTTTGCACTCTTTTCCAAGACACTCACAGAGTTTGAAAACTGCGATAAACCATCCGCATAGCCAGCTGCAGACTCCTCTTTTGCTTTTTGCTTGCCTGCAATGACTCCCTCGTTAAAAGAGGCTTCCTTCTCTTTTATCAAGGCTGTTTTATACTCCGCTTCTTTATCTTCGAGTTTCATCTGCATTTTAATAAAGTTAGAGGACATCTCATCTGTTTTTTTCATCAAAGACTCAATCAAAGCATCCTTTGAATTTTTACTCAATGCACTTGCATCAACTTCAGTCTGTTTTGGAGCTTTGACCTCCTCTTTTGGCGCTACTTCAACCTTAGGCTTTTGCGCCTCTTGCAAAGAGACCTCTGAATCCTTCTCTCCAGAGAGCGCTTTAAAGGCATATCTATTTATAACATGTGTTGAAACATTCTCTTTTTGAATAATCGTTGCCAAAGTTTACTCCACCATCTCTTCACTAGCCGCACCCATCTGAATGGTTCCTGACTCTGCCAATGCATTAACAACCTCAACGATTTTTCTCTGAGCTGTCTCAACATCTTTCATCTTTACAGCACCCAAAAACTGCATCTCTTCATTAAACGCCTCTTTTGCTCGCTCAGACATGGAGGCAAAAAACTTCTCTTTAAGCTCTTCTGGAGAGCTCTTAAGTGCTAACATAAGGTCTTTTTTATCCACGGCTTTGAGTGTTTCCGTGATGGCATTTCTATCAAGCGAAACCATGTCTTCAAAGGTAAACATCATCTCTTTGATGAGATTTGAGAGCTCTTCATCGACTTGTTCTATCTGAGAAAGCGTTGCTTTGGAAGATTTTGCACCTAGGCGGTTAAATATATCTGCAACCGCTCTTGGACCCCCAACTTCAACTTTGTAAGAGGCAAGAGATTCGAGTTTTGACTCTAAAACTGCGGAGACTCTTTTGATAACAGAAGGGGAAATATCTCCTAGTTTTGCCATTCTCATGGTTACTTCACTTCGCAAATCATCGGGAAAAAATTGTAACGTATCTGCTGCTTCCCCCGCGTCCATGTGTGCTAAGATAAGCGCTATAGTCTGCGGATGCTCATTGACGATAAAGTCTGAAAGTTGCTGTGGCTTAATCTTAGAGAGATAGGCAAAATTTTGGGTATTTTGCATGCTTTTAGATAACTTTTCTAAAACTTTTTTTGCCTCTTCTTGCCCTAAAGTTCTATATAACAACTCCCTTGCATATTCCATACCGCCAGAGGTGATAAACTGACCCGACTGAAATATGGCATAAAACTCTTCCAAAACTGCTGTAGCAATCGCTTTTTCAATTGTTTTTCCTCCTGCAATAAATTTGGACACCTCTGTAATAGCATCGACATTTAAGTTTGCAAAAACAGCCGCTGTAGCCTCTTCACCTAACTGCAATAACAAAATAGCCACTTTTTCTGCTGTAGGCATTTCATCAAAAGTAGCTTGTTGTGCTGGTGATAAATTCATTATTTTCCTCTCTCTGGCTTAGTATTGGCTGTGTCTAAATCTTCCGCTAAGAGTGCTTGAAGAAGTGCCGCAATCTCTTCTGGAGCATTTTCAGCCATAGCTCTTACTTTTTCTAAAATAACATCATGCTTGAGCTCATCTTCATTAAAGCCCGCAGAAACTCCAAGCTGATCTTCAACTTTTTTTCTCATCGCTTGAACTTTACCGACTAAATCTTCCTCTTCATCATCATCAATATCAAGAATGGGCTTTAATAAACTCTCCTCTTCTTTTGAGACATCAAGCATTCTTTGTGCAAAAGGTGAGATAACTTTTTTGTATAAAATAAACAAAATAATAAGAACAAAAAGATACTTGAAAAAGCCAGAAAATGGAGCCAAATAGGTTTCGCTAAACAAGAGCGCTTGCGATACGCTGTCTTGTCCAACAGAAGGACCTTCTCTCTTAAACTGTAGATTTTTAACCGATAACAAATCGCCACGCGCGTCATCAATACCAATAGAACTTGCAGTCAACGAACTAATGGCTTGAATATCTGCTGCATCAAGCGCGATATATTCCATCTCATCAGTTGGAGCTCCCTCAGCATCGAGCTTATTTGTATACTTTCCATCTACAAGGACTGCTGCGGTAATTCTTTTAATTCTAGCAAACTGAGATTGTGTGGTTGAGACAGTTTTGCCCACTTCATAGTTTGTAGTCCCTGTATTTTTTTCAAATTTTTCACTTGTTTGGTTGCCCTGAAGTCCTTCAACAGGACCGATATTACTCACTGTCCCAGGAACGCCACCAACTTCAGCAGGAGTACTCCCTTCTCGTTTTTCTTCACTGATTTGCTCACTTCTTACAACATTTTCAGGATCAAATGTTTCTGAAGTAGAGTGTTGAATTGAAAAATCAAACTCTATCGTCACCTGTGCAACTACTTTTTCTGCACCACCTACAAAAGGGGACAATACTTGAATAATCTTTTTTTGTCTTTTTTTCTCTTCTTGTTCTTTATACTTTTGTTGCACAACTGAGAGTTCGCCCATCTGAGCCATCTCATCCTCATCGCCAAGTGTCTCGCCATCACTATTTATGAGCATGACATTTTCTGATTTGAGCTTGCTTACTGAAGATGCCACTAGATTTTTAATACCTCTGATTTGTTTAGGGGAGAGGCTACTTCCCTCAACAAGAGTTACCATGACAGAAGCCGTCGGAAAGGTCTCTTTTTCAACAAAAAGTGTATCTTCTGGGAGCGCTAAACTGACACTTGCAGATTCGATAGGGGCGAGAGCATTGATTGTTCGGGAGAGCTCTCCCTCTAATGCACGAAGATATTTGACGTTTTGGTCGAAACTCGTAGCTCCGAATTCTTGAGTATCAAAAAGCTCAAATCCGACACCGCTATCTTTTGGAATACCAAGCGCGGCTATAGCAATTCTTTGTTTATAAACAACTTCTTTTGGAACACGGATGACATTATTATCTTCGATTTCATACTCAATCTGCTCTTTTTCTAACTGCTCAACAACTCTTGCAGCATCTGCAGGTGTAAGTGAGTCAAAGAGGACTTCAAATTTACTTTTTTTTGTATCTTGGGATGTATACACAACCATAAAAATCAAAAATCCAACAATTCCTACAATAGCTGAAGCTATAATAATGCGTTGCTGCTTTGTTAACTTGGTATAGAGTGTAACAAGTTGTGAAAAAAGTACTTTAAAATCCATTAAATTCCCATTGTATGATTATAAAATTTCTGCAAATAGCTCAAAGAAACGACTATTTTGTTCTGGAGTTCCAATAGTCACTCGTACTGCGTTCATGGCATAACTACTTAAATCTCGAACTATCATCCCTTTTTCTAAAAGTTTTTTTGCCATAACAGAGGAGTTATAGTGATCACTCAAACAAAATGTAACAAAGTTTGTATAACTCTCAATTATATCTATATTTTTTGCTTTTGCAAATTCTTCGTAACGTCTCATCTCTTTAAAATTGTTTACGATACATTCACCCACAAATGCTTCATCACTCAAAGCAACACTTGCCGCTTCCAGAGAAAGCGTAGTTATATTAAACGGAGGTCTTAATTTATAAAGCTCTTTAATGATTTTTGTATTTGCAATGCCATAACCTACCCGCATGCCGCCAAGCCCATACGCTTTTGAAAACGTTCCCAAATAGAGTACATTTTCAAATTTTTCTATAAGCTCTTTAGGATCTACTTTTTTTTGTGCATCTTTGCCAATCGCGTATTCCATGTACGCACCATCAACAACTACCAAAGTATCATGGTCAATCTTAGAGAGAAAATCAAACAACTCTTTTGCATCTATGGCATCACCAGTTGGGTTATTTGGTGTGCACAAAAAAATTATCTCTGGTTTTTCTTTTACATAAAGTGCATAAAATTGATCCAAATCATGATGCTCTGAAGAGGTTCTTATTACCTGCGCACCTATATGTTTTGCATAAATTTCATACATTGCAAAGGTAATACTATTCATAAGTATTTTAGTGTTGCTTGAGGCTTTTGCATGGATAGCAAACTCAATTATTTGATCACTTCCAGAGCCTATGATGATGTTTTCGTCGCTTACTCCATGACGTTTACTTAAAGCATGCTTGAGCTTTGTCATAGAGTCATCAGGATAAAGAGCCATTTTTTCTATAATACTTGCTACGGCTTCTTTTACTTTCGGTGAACAACCATAAGGATTTTCATTGGATGCCAGCTTAATAATACTTTTTGGGTCTATCCCAAATTCACGAACAACTAACTCTATTGGTTTACCTGCTTCATATGTTTTTATATTTTCAAGTTTTTTATTGAACTTCAATTTTTCCCCTTCGCATAGCTTCCAAGCCATGTTATTTCAGCTGCATGTTTTTCTATCGCTTTTTGTACTTTTGGATCATCAATGTGCCCATCAAAATCCATAAAAAACCAATAACCAAATCCACTTTGATCCCTTGATGGACGAGATTCTATCTTTGAGAGATTGATTTTTTCATTATTAAAATCTTCCAAAAATCTTACGAGTGAACCTGCTTCAACTCCATCTTCCAAACGAACTAACATAGAAGTTTTATCATCCTCTGAGAGTAAATTTTTAAAGTCACTTAAAATAACAAAGCGGGTAGAGTTATAAATATCGTCTTCAATATTTTCAAAAAGGGTTGGAATACCATAAAGTTTTGCTGCAATATGTGAGCAAATCGCAGCAGAATTTGGCTCTTTGGCTGCGAGTATTGCCGCTGTTGCGGTCGACTCGACAGGAATAAGTTCAACATTCATAAAACCATGTTCAAGTAAAAAATCTCTACACTGCCCAAAACCCTTATCTTTAGAATATATTTTTTTAATCTCGTCTAGTTTATTCGTCTTTGTTACAAACGACATATGGATTGGCATGTAAAGTTCAGCAACAATTTTAACAGAACTTTTTGCTAAATAGTCAAGTGTCTCTCCAACGATTCCATCTCTTGAATTTTCAATTGGCACCACACCAAATTTTGCTCTTTTTGACTCTAAAGTTTTAAAAACTGCATGAATAGAACTCATCGAAAGGTACTCACTCATCCCTCCAAAGCGGCTCTCTGCAGCTTGATGAGTAAAACTTCCCTCAGGTCCTAGGTAAGCGATTCTTTCTGGAAGTTCAATATTTCTAGCAACCGCAAACACTTCCAAGAAGATAGCTTCTATTGCTCCTTTATTGAGTGAACCATTTGATTCTTTGCTTCTGTGAGTAAGTCTCTCTATGATTGCTTTTTCTCTCTCAGGTCTATAAACAGCAGTTTTACTCTCATGTTTAATCTCTCCAACTCTTTTGACAACATTCATCCTTTTGTTAAGAAGATCTACTATTTCATTATCAATGGCATCAATCGCACTTCTGCATGCATCGAGTGTTTTCATTTTCGCCCCTTTTCATGGCATAACCTTTGTATATAAATCGCATGCATATCTGCATAAACAAAATCAGGTTTGAGCTCTTGTTTTAAAAAAGGGACAATCTCTTGCGCACTTTTATACTTTCCACTTGTGACAAATATTGTCTCCATCCCCATCTCTTTTGCTCCACCCAAATCACCCTTGACATCATCACTAATCATGGTGACACTCTCAAACGTAGCATGAGGGTTTTGTTTTTGTAACATACGCAAAGCCTCTTTATAAAATGAGACACTTGGCTTTCCTACTACATCATATTTTACAGAAGTCGCAAACTCTAAAAGTTTTAAAATTGCCCCTACTCCTGGATAACGCTTGTTATTTTTAGCATAAATAGATGTCTCATGCATCCCAATTAAAGAGGCACCACTAAGCAAAAAATCTATCATTTGTGCATAATCATCTGGCATAAAATCTTCTTTTATCGTCACTAAGACTGTCTTTGGATTTTTATAATTGAGCACATACCCCATCTCCACCAAAGTCTGCAAAAATTCACTCGAGCCATACGCAGCAACCCCCTCTTTTGAAACACGAGATTCAAGGAGCATAAGTGGGTCAAGATACTTTTCAACATCAAAATGAAACCCAAGTGATTTTAAATAATTGTAAAAATCCAAAGAGGATTTTTTTGTATTATTTGTAACAACCATATAGGGAATTTTTTGGGCATTGAGCGCATCTACAAACTCTATACTTCCATGAATTGGAGATTTATCTGCATCGCTTATCAAAGTCCCTTGGACATCAAGAAAATACATCTTATTTCTCCAAAAACTCTAACTCAAGAGCCACTAAATCATCGAAACTCTCTCGCCTGCGAATCAATCTATCTAAGGAGCCTTCAACTGCAACCTCAGCACTTCTGCCTCTTGTATTATAGTTGCTGCCCATTCCAAAGCCGTAAGAGCCAGCACTGTGGATGAGGAGCAAATCGTTGTGATAGAGTTTTGGGAGCATCGTATTTTTACCAAAAAAATCCCCGCTTTCACACACAGGACCCACAATATCTACTTTTTGTAATGGAGAATCTGTCTGTGTGAGCGCTTCTATTTTATGGTATGCTCCATATAAAGCGGGACGCAAAAGGTCATTCATGGCACCATCAACAACCACAAATTTCTTCTCACCATTTTGCTTTTCATATAAAACTTTTGTCAAAAAATAGCCTGCATTCGCAGTTAAAAATCTTCCTGGTTCGCAAACAATTGTTACATCAAGCCCTTTGAGTGTACTCAAAATCGCCTGTGCATACTCATAAGGTTTGATAGTGATTTCGTTATCATACTTGACACCAAGCCCGCCGCCAATATCGAAAAACTTTAGCTCAATTTTTAAATTTTGCAAAGAACGAACCAAATCAGCAACAATGGCAGCAGACTCGTAAATGGGTTGAAGTTGTGTAAGTTGAGAACCAATGTGAAAATGGATACCTACTGGGTCTAAATGGGGAGAATTGTTTGCAAAAATATACATCCGTTTTGCACTGTTTAAATCTACTCCAAATTTATTGTCATGGAGTCCTGTGGAGATATAAGGGTGCGTTTTTGGGTCAATATTTGGGTTTACGCGTATGCTTATGCGGCACTGCGTTTGCATCTCTTTTGCGATAAGTTCGACACGTCCAAGTTCTGCTTCACTCTCGACATTGATATACAAAATATCTTTTTGTATCGCTTCACGTATCTCATCATCGCTCTTTCCCACACCAGAAAAAATGATTTTATAGCTTGGAACTCCTGCTAAAAATGCACGGCGCACTTCACCGATAGAGACACAATCTGCCCCACTTCCAAGCTTTGCAAAATGTTTTACAACACTTACATTAGAGTTTGCTTTAACAGCAAATGCCAAGATTGATTTTCTCCCTTTAAAAGCCTCTTTGAGCTCGTTATATTGGGCGCTCATATAATCAAAATCATACACGTACAGAGGAGTTTTATAGGTATCCGCAAGCTTTCTAAAATCTATCATAAAAATCCTAAATATTTTTTAAATTTATTTTACCAAAAAAGTACTTATATTTCTATGTACTGCATCTATAATGCCTATATTGTCTTATCGCTAAGAGCAATAAAATCAAAATCGGTGCAACAATTCCCAGTTCGCTAGGGATTGTTTTATTGCTAGATAATTCTATAAGCATAAATAAAACGCCCCACACCAAAAGAGTTGCGAGTATTGCTCCAAAACTAAATAAAGAAACATTTAAAAATCTAGGGCTAATTGGGACAAAAAAGAAGATAATAATCACTAAACATGGGACAAAAAAAGGGTAAATAAAGATTTTATATAAAGCACCTTTAATAGCACTAATATTGATATTTTGATCTTTAAGCAAAAATATTGCACTCACGGCATTTCCAATCGTAAAATTTACTTTGCCTTCATACACTTGGTCAAGTATTTTTGGTCTAAACCCTTCAAGAATTTTTAAATCTCTTGAATGGTTAACTCTAATCCCTAAAGAATCAAAACTCAAGTCATTAGGTTTTGTGATAATATCTGCTTCGATTATATGCCAATAATCATCTCGATACACCGCTTTATTGGCAACCAAAACTTCTTTGAGTGAATTGTTTTGAACACTAAAAACACGTATCCCCTCTGCCGTTTCTTGCAGTGGCAACATTTTTGAAAAATAGATATACTGATCTTTGTAGGTAAAAAAAAGATCTCTTGTAGGGCTTAAATACTCAGCATTTTCGCGTATATTATTTGAAAACTCATCTGCTCTTGAGAAATTTGTAAAAGAGTGCAAGGAGATAAACAACACAATGATTGTTGTTGAGACAACGACAAAAGGTCGTAGAACATCAACTCTAGAATACCCTAAAGAGTAAAAAGAGACAAGCGCATTAGAACGGATGAGAAAAATTTTTGTTGAGACCATAGCAAAAACCAGCGAGAGTGGCAAAAGCATATCTATGGCAAAAAATGATTTATAGACGACATAAATAAGCACCAAGTTTGCCGATTTGGAAAGGTCGCCAGCATTTTCCATAAAGTCAAAACCAACCAAGAAAAGCACTAAGGCACTGAGAATAATAAAGAAAAATTTAATGTAATGAAACGCTATATATTTAAAAGCCAGCATATAAATCCGTTAAGAGAATAAAGCACCATTTTAGCTAAAGTTTTTTAATTGTAAATTTGGAGCTGGTATCGTCAAGGGAATTTTGTAATAAAAACTCTACCGCATCGCATATATGGGAAATCCACGAAGCAAGATGTTTTTGCTCTGCGTCAGTAAAATCACTCAACACATAAGAAGCGACTTCCCCTTTATGTTCGGGTTTTGCGATGCCTAGACGTATTCTGGCGTACTCTTTGGATATTTTTTCATCTGCTGATTTGAGTCCGTTGTGACCACCATGACCACCACCAAACTTAAAACGCAATGCACCAAATGGCAAATCTAAATCATCATGAATGACTACAACTTGTTCAATTTTGTAAAAATTCTTAACCGCTTGTATTGATTCACCCGAGAGATTCATATATGTGAGTGGCTTGAGAAGAAAATGTTCACGAAATTTAAAAAGTTCCCCTTTAAACGAGGCGGCAGAAGAGAGTTTTTGAGCGTTTTGTCGTAAAATAAGTGCGTCTAGAACCATAAATCCAATATTATGGCGATTATGTGCGTACGTCGGTCCAGGATTGCCTAGTCCGACGATAAGCATAACTATTTTGCTTTGATAATACTTACGATAGCGACACGATCTGAATCTGTAAATGTAACATTTTCAATTCTCTCTAAGTCACGAATAAGTCTAGAATCACCTACATCCATTGGAGTTACATCAACTACAATCTCTTTTGGAAGATTTTCTATAGCCGCTTTAACTCTTAGACGATTTTTTGAAATGTTTACAAGACCTTTGTTTTTCAAACCAAACGCAATCCCTTTTGTGACAACTGGAACATTGTAATGTGTTACAACACCTTTTTGTGCAACCATCAAATCGACGTGCAAAAGTCTACCTGTCACGGCATGCGACTCATATGACTGAACAACAACGTTCATCTCTTTTCCATTGACTGAAACTGGAAATGCTAAAGTCTCTTTATTGCGAACTGTACGGATATATTCATTCTCTTTGAATGCGGCATTGATATTTTCAAGACCTTTTCCGTAGATGTTTGCAATTAGATAACCATCTTTTCTCAGAGCGTTCACTCCACTCTTGCTAATACTCTCTCTAATTATACCTTGTAACATTGATGAATCCTTGTGTTTTAAAAAATAGGCGAAATTGTATCTAAGTAATCGTTAAATCAATATAAAAAACTATTTCAAATCAAAAATATCGTCAGGAGTATTATTTCTAAAAGTATTTTTGTTTGATTTTTGGCTATCTTTAGAGATCTGCCCATCACTGAGTCCGCTCATTCTAAGCTCAAGGTCAGCTGCACTTGTGGCATTTTCTAGTGCCATATCTTTAGAAATTATCCCCTCATTATAAAGCTCTAAAATAGCCTGATCAAAACTTTGCGATTTATAGTGCTCTCGCCCTTTTTCTATCGTTTCTTTGATTTCATAATCACGGTTTTCCATGATGAGTTTTTCTATTGTCGGAGTTCGAACTAAAATCTCCAAAGCAGCTCTGCGCCCCCCTTCTACAGTAGGGATAAGTCGCTGAGAAATAACCCCTTGCAAGACGCCTGAGAGGGAGAGTCTTACGCGATTTTGCTCTTGGGTAGGAAACTGCGCGATGATACGGTTAATCGTCTCTTTAGCATCAATCGTATGAAGGGTTGAAAAAACCAGATGCCCTGTATCTGCAGCATGAAGGGCAAGATTAATCGTCTCTTGATCACGCATCTCTCCCACTAAAATAATATCGGGGTCTTCACGAAGAGCCGCCCTGAGAGCTGAACCAAAAGAGAGGGTATCTTGTCCTACCGAGCGTTGATTGACGATGCAACCTTTGTCTTTATGGACAAACTCGATCGGGTCTTCAATAGTGATGATATGCTTTTTTCGGTTAATGTTGATTTCATTGATAAGAGAGGCAAGCGTGGTTGATTTACCACTTCCTGTGACTCCTGTCACTAGAACTAATCCACGTTCTATTTTTGTAAATTTTTTAAGTATCTCAGGAAGGTGTAACTCTTCTAGTGTAGGAATTTTTATAGGAATAGTACGAAAAACTGCCGAAACTCCATCCATTTGAAAAAAAACATTCACACGAAAACGGCTAGTTTCACTAAAAGGATAAACAAAATCTATCTCTTTTTTTTCAACAAATTCTGCATATCTCCCTTTTAAAATCTCTTTAGCAAAAGTAATCGCATCTTCTTTAGCAAATATTCCTCCGCCAAATTGAACAATGTTTCCGTTTATTCGCGCACGAACAACCGAATTTGCTTTGATATGAAGGTCACTTCCCCCAACTTCTATCATTTTTTGCAAATATTTCCCAACTTTTTTAAGTTGCTCATAGGTTAATTTTGTGGCATCCACATAATTTTTGCCCTCAGGATTATTCATAATGTCTCCAATATATCTTTAAATGCATCTTTAAACGCTTCCAAGCCCTCGGCTATTTGCGTATCCAAAATTTTCTCAAAGTCTATGCCATGGTTTTGTAAAAGAAGAAAGTGATTTTTTATAAGCTCTTGAGAGAGAGGCAACGCTTTTTCTTTGCTTCCATGTTCATCAAAGGCTTGTATGGTCTCAATGGGTGCGGTATTGACACTATTATATGCCAATAATTTACTCACATAATAGTGCGCTGGCAATGCATTCCCCTTCACCCCCGTACTGGCAAATAAAACTCTGCAACCTGCAACCTGCATCGCTTGAATCTGTGCATAAATATCAGCGCTGTTATAAATACCACTCAATCCTGTCTCAATCCCCAACTCATGGAGCCTTGCATCAAGTGCACGGTCAATACGACTGACAAAAACACTTATCACGGTGTCAACTTTTTGACCAGCTTTTACAATCCCGCGCTCAAACGCTTTTGCACACGCAATCGCTTGAGATTTTTTAAAAATAAGGGTTGCATTTACAGGGATACCACAAGCGCTGAGTTCTTCCATCGCTTGATATCCTGCGGGAGTTGCGGGAACTTTTATCATGACGTTTTTTCTATTGATAGTTTGAAAAAGTCTTTTTCCCTCGGCAATCGTCCCTGCAGCATCATCACATAAAAATGGATCAACTTCAATACTTACATAGCCGTCATCTTGCGAATCATATAAAGGTTTTAAAATATCAGCGGCTTTTGCTATATCATACATGGCAACGGCTTCATACCTCTCTTTTGGAGTGAGCAAAGGAATCTGGGCAAGTTGATTTTTGTACGCAGACGAGGTTAAAATAGCATTTTTAAAAATGGACGGATTGGAAGTAGCTCCGTTGATGATCCCTTTTTGTATCAGCTCTTTAAACGCATGGTCAAGATACTCTCTTTCGATAAAATCAGCCCACAAAGAGAACTTTAAATCTTTGATATACATACTAAAATCCTAAATCTTTTTTTTTATTATAGCCCAATTTGCATGCAAAGCGATAAAGAGAAAGATATGTAAAAACGATAAAACATACAAAATTTCACTCTGTACAAAAATTGCGACATCCACTACATCAAGCCATATGTAAATATCATAAATAAAAACTTCAAAACTATAATAAATAAAAAATAAAATAGCAACACATACTCCACACACTAATAATTCTGAGGTTAAAACCTCCCTTTTTTCTCTCATAAAAAACCAAACAACCGCAAAAAGATTTAGGAAATACAAAAAAAGCAAGTCAGAGGTAAATGCCAAAACTAAAGCATAATGGATAAGAAGCAAGTAAGAAAGAAAAAGAAAATCAGAAATCTTTTTTTGTTTAAAATCAAATAACATGAGGAGATAAAAAAATGTAAAAAAGGTACAAAAGGTGTATTGACTCAATGCTATAAGAGAAAAACTAACAAGAAGATGTAAAGCACTTTGCCCGTAAAGAGTTTGCTTTTTTTGAAAAAGATGTGGTTTATTTCTAAAAAATAACAAAATACCACTTGCCAAAAAAAGGTAAAAACCGAGTACTAGCTCAAAAGGAGTGACCAAATATGAAAACAAATAGATCGAATCAGCCTTCATAAATGAGTCCAAAAACAGGGTTAAAAAACTCACTATGCCTACAACTATGTAAAAAAAGAAAAGTCCCATTTGTCTGATATTATTTAGGAATAACTACAATAAAAGTCGTTCCAATGGAAGAAGTTTGCACCTCTATTGCTCCACCAAATTGCTTTTGGACTATCATTTGGCTCATGTAAAGCCCTAATCCTGTCCCATTTTTCCCTTTTGTACTAAAATAAGGTTCAAAAATATGGGGTAAATTTTCTTCACTTATTCCACCTGCGTTATCTTGTATATAAATCTTGATAAATTTTTGTTCTTCTTCTATTTTTAAAGTAATCATTGCATTTTTGCTGTTTGATTTTATAAAAATATCTAGCGCATTATTGAGTATATTTAATATAACTTGAAGGAGTTCATTGATGTATGTTTTGTGGATAAGCGGAGTTGCTCTTTTGATAATAGCAATTTGTATTGCATCACTTTTAAGCCTTGGAGAGACAAAATTAACGGCTCTTTGGAGCAATTCACATAAATCAGTTTCACTGAGTTCTTTATCTGGATGAAAGTACGTTTTGAAGTCATCTATCGTCTGAGAGAGATAAATAATAGTATCGCTAATTTTACTTAAAGCTTGGTAAAGCTCCTCCTCTTCTGCTTTGTTTCCAAGCATTTTTTTAATCTGCAAATTGGATATTTGCAGCGTTGTCATGGAGAGAGGCTGCCTCCACTGATGGGCTATCATACTTATCATTTCCCCCATAACTGCTTGCTTGGATTGAACGGTTAATATCTTATCTTTTTGCATAAGCTCTTCTAGTTTTTGCTGTACTTTAAGCTCAAGACTCTCATTTAACTCTTGGAGCTTAAAAGTTTTCTCTTGAACTTGTGCTTCAAGCTGAGAGTTAAAACTCAAAAGAAGTTCTTGTTGCGCTAAAACAAGTGCCTTTGCTTCATACATTTCAACTTGGTAAAAATAGATAATGACACTGACAATAATGAGAACAAATGCAAGATAGGTTACTTGAAAAAGTGAGTATTGGACCGCAACAAATGGTTGTAAGGGGGCTGCAACTAAGATAAGAAGGATGAGAGCAACCCAATAAACTCCATAGGTATTTTTTTGAAAATACAAAAGAATAAGAGGAAATGTAAAAAGCCAAATATGCTTCAAATCACTCGGATATGTCGTATATACAAGATATAAAAAGAAAAAAGCAAATTGAGAGGTAATCATACTCGAGACATATCCAAAAGAATTTTCAATATTTCTCAACACAAAAAAAAGTATCAAATTTATAAAAAGCAACCCAGTTTCTATGGGTATAAGCCCTGGAACATCTCGTATATAATTTCCTATCATCCCATAAATAAGCCCTAAACTTGACAAAAGAAGTGCTGTATTTATCATTTGATATCTGTTTTTTGCCTCTCTTTGAGACAACTCAAACGTATAACCACTGGAAAAAAAGTTTTCTATTGCATTCATATTTGCTCTCTTTTTATGGTAAATAAATTTTATCTTGCAACTCATTATATTCCAAATATGCATCACTATCGAGAGTAATACCGCCACCGCTTTTATAAATATATCCCTCGTGTGTTTTTTCAATAAATCGAATCATGACCCCACTATCTAACGTCTCTCCATCATACACACCAAAAACCCCACTAAAATACCCTCTCTCATACCCTTCAACTGCTTGGATAATCTCTAATGTTCTCTTTTTAGGAGCCCCACTTATACTTCCTGCAGGCAAAAGAGATTGTAAAATACTCCCCACTCGATTGTGCCAAAACTCCCCAACGTGCCCACTTATATGTGAGCTTACTTGCAAAAGTTTTTTCTCTCCTGCATCTATGGCCTGCACATAACGAAACTGCTCAACTTTTACATTTGTGGCAACGATAGACAAATCATTTCTCAGCAAATCAACAACCATGACATGCTCTGCCATCTCTTTTTTATCCGCAAGTATTTTTTCTTTTGCATCTGTAAATGAGGCATCAATAGTCCCTTTCATGGGATATGCATGGATTGTCTCCTTTGCTAAATATACAAATTTCTCAGGAGAAAAACAGACAAATTTATCTTTATATCTCAGTTTATAGTGCGCATTTGCATTTTGATAGATCTCTTTTAGAGTAAGAGAAGATTCTATTTTTGAGGGCTGTGTAAGATTGAGCAGATAGGTTTCTCCACTTTGTATTTTTTCGATTACAAAGTCAAATTTTTCTTTATAAGATGTAAATGGTTGAGGAATTTTCATAAGGGTGTGTTTATGTTTTTTTATTTTATAGTTTGCATCTATGCAAAACTCTATCTCTTCTTTGTCTAAATCTTTTAAAAGAACTACTTCTAAATTTTGAGCTTTAAAGTCACAAATAAATAAAAAAGCCTCTCTTTTACGACCGAGTTCATTTAAATATTCAAACGTCATAAATGAGTTTTTTCAGCACTGCCATTCGTATTGAGACACCATTTGAGACCTGTTGTAAGACTTTACATCTCTCATCTGCGAGTAACTTGTCACAAATATCTATATTTCTATGAACCGGTCCAGGATGCAGCAGTATAATATCTCTCTCGCCCAAGAGTTCTGAAGTGATGCAAAAATCACTCGCATAATCTTTAAGCGAAGCATAGCTTTGCGAAGAGTGTCTCTCTGTCTGCGTTCTAAGGCTCATGATGGCATCGACTTCATCTATAATCTCTTCTAAAAAATGGGTTGTTCGTAAAGTCGTCCTTGGCAAAAACTGTGGCGGAGCAACCAAGATGACTTCCATACCAAAACGACTTAAAAGTTCTCGATTTGAGTTGGCAACACGGGAGTTTTTGATGTCACCGACTATAGCTATTTTTTTTCCTTGAAGCTCACCAAAATGCTCTTTTAATGTATACAAATCAAGAAGTGCCTGCGTAGGATGGGCGTGTGCGCCATCTCCTGCGTTGATGATGGCTGCTTTTGTGTGGTTGGAGAGTATTTTTGGAACTCCTGCATTTTGATGACGAACAATGATAGCATGAGGACCCATTGCATCGAGATTCATGGCTGTATCGACTAAAGTTTCCCCTTTTTTTGTAGAGCTTTTTGAGACATCAAGGTGAACGATATCAGCACCAAGTCTCCTTGCTGCAATCTCAAAAGAGCTCCGCGTTCGGGTAGAGTTTTCAAAAAATAGGGTAATGATAATTTTATCTTGGAGTATTTTCTCAAAACGTCCATCACTAAATTTTTTAGCGTCTAAAAGGATTTCATCTATCTCTTGGAGCGTCAAATCATCTGTACGAATTAAGTGTTTCATGGTTCTCTTTTATGAAAAAATTTAGAGATTATACAAGACATCACAGAGTGTGTCAATATCTTCATCTACCTTGAACACTTTTATATTTGTATGCAAAAAATAGGGTTGCGAAACTGTTGCGAAATCTTCATCTGTTTTGCGGCAGTTAAAAGCTATTGCATGGGGAATTGCTCTATCCTCTAAAGCTTTTTTGCTTAACAATGTATCATTGATACACCCAAGCGAGCAGTGTGTCACTAAAAGTGCGACCGCGTTAAAGTGACTAATCAAATCTATCATCATAGTTTTTTCATCAATGGGAACATAAAGACCACCTGCACCCTCAATAAGTAAAAGGTCGCAAAAAGCTTCCATCTCTTCTATTTTTGTCTGAATTTTTTTAAAGTCTAACGGTCTGTTATTTGAAGCAACAAATGGAGCAGCAGCAAGTTCGTAAGTGATTGGGACAATGTCCTCAACTTCCAAAGCCCATAACTTAGGATTAAGCCCTTTTACACACTCTAAAAGAGCTTCCCCATCACAAGCATGACTATCAATAACCCCTGTTTCAATAAGCTTAATCACTCCAACCAAAATCCCGCGAGAGGCAAATTCTTTTAAAAGCAATTTCGTTGTATAGGTCTTACCAATAGCTGTATTAGTCGCGGTAATAAATATTCTTTTTCTCATAATTATCTCTAGTTTGGTATAATCCACGTCTTAAATTGACCCAAATAATTTACAAAAACAAAGTTTTTTGTAGCTTCAAGGGTTATAGGGACAAATTGTCCCTGCCACTCAAACGGACGCGTTCGTTTGAGTGCGTCACATAAGATAAAAAGGGATAAATTATGAATTATTTTGAAGAGTATTGTACCGAATTTGTCCAGAATATTGGGAGTAAAGAGGGGGCTGTAAGTCCTGCACTTATAAATTCAGCCTCTTTTGCTTATGGGACTCCAGAAATAGCAGAGGGGATTTTCGATGGAAGTATCAAAAAACCGCTGTACTCAAGGATGGGTAACCCTACCACAGCAAAGCTTGAAACCATTATGGCGCACATGGACGGCGGTATCGGTGCAGTTGCAACAAGTTCAGGGATGGGAGCCACAGCGCTTGCTTGTATGTCCCTTTTGGCAAGTGGTCATGAGGTTATCTCTGTAGGTGGGCTTTTTGGAGGAACGTACTCTTTTTTTAGTGAAACACTCACACGATTTGGAATCAAAACACATTTTTTTGATGTAGATGAGTTTGAAAACATTCAAAACGCTATCAATGAACATACAAAAATTATCTTTTTAGAGAGTGTGGGCAATCCCAACATGAGACTCCCTGACATCAAAAAAATAGCCCAAATAGCAAACAATGCAGGAGTTGTACTGATAGTTGATAACACCACAACTCCCATGAGCATTTTGCCCCTAAAACTTGGCGCCGATATAGTAGTTTACTCCACTACAAAAGTCATCTGTGGCAACGCCTCTGCGCTTGGCGGTTGTGTCGTTTTTCGCTCTATCGGTCATGGTGAAGACAAATTTAAAACACCTAGATACCCAGAGGTGCACAAATTCATCAAAGGTGTAGGGGAAATGGCACTCATTGCAAATGCAAAAAAAAGAGTTTTACGAGATTTTGGCATGAGTGCCAATGCAAATGCAAGCTACCTCACCATGCTAGGACTCGAGACACTTCCACTTCGGATGGACAGAATCGTAAAGAGCGTCACTACCATAGCAAAAGAACTCAGTGAAAATGGGCTCAATGTAAACCATCCAAGCTTAAAAACGCATCCCCATCATGAGAGATATATAAGGGACTTTAAAAATGGCTGCGGAACACTTTTGACCATCGACATGGGGACAAAAGAGAGAGCTTACGCATTTTTGAACAAAACAAAATTGGCAACTATTACGGCAAATATTGGGGATAGCAGAACTTTAGCACTCCATATGGCATCAACTATTTACAGAGATTTTGATACAGATACAAGAAAATTTCTTGGTATCACAGATGGTTTGATTCGTGTCTCCATAGGACTTGAGAGCCCAAAAGAGATTATTGAAGATTTTTTAGCCGCCGCACACTAAAAGTAGGAAATTATGGCAACGCATACAGATTTAGATATAAAAGATGAAGTAAAACTTCAATATCCAAAAAAATATAAAGTTTTTATCCTTAATGACAATTACACTTCCATGGATTTTGTAGTGGATGTTTTAATGAGTATTTTTCATAAAAGCTATGAAGAATCTGAAGCGATTATGCTTGAAGTGCATAAAAGCCAGAAGGGATTGTGTGGCGTTTATACCCACGAGATAGCCCAAACAAAAGTGATGCAAGTCCACAACAAAGCCCGTGAACATGGCTTTCCCTTAAAATCCACCATG
Organism: Sulfurimonas sp. UBA6014; assembly: GCA_002428085.1. GTDB lineage: Bacteria > Campylobacterota > Campylobacteria > Campylobacterales > Sulfurimonadaceae > Sulfurimonas. Next base: position 44,503 of record DJAA01000041.1, read on the forward strand.
GAAGAAGAATAATGATTAGTCCACAACTCAATGAAATTTTTCAAAAATCAATTATATATGCAACAAAACTCCGTCATGAGTATTTAACCATCGAACATGTATTTTACTTTTTACTCAGGTCAAAAGATGGCGCCACTATCATCGACAGTTGTGGTGGTGATGTCAAAAAAATGCAAGAAGCGCTCAAAGATTATATGGATGCAAATATGCAGATCCTTCCTCCGAGTGCAAAAAAAGACCCTCATGAGAGCGTTGCATTATCCCGCTTGGTTGACACTATGATACAACACATTCAAAGCGCAGGTCAGACAAGTGCCGATATCGGCGATCTCCTTGCTGCGATTTATGACGAGGAGAGCACATTTAGCTACTTACTTTTAGATGCTTATAATATTTCCAGAGTTGACATTTTAGAAGTGATTTCTCATCAAGACGAGGAAGAAAAAAATGAGGACTCTTTTTTAGCTAAATATAGCATAAACCTTTTAGAAAAAGCAAAAAAAGGCAAAATTGATCCAGTCATTGGCAGAGAAGCTGAAATTACTAGAGTTATCCAAATACTTTGCCGAAGAAAAAAGAATAACCCTATTTTAGTTGGAGAAGCAGGAGTTGGCAAAACAGCCATAGCTGAAGGTTTAGCCCTTAAAATTGCCACCAAAGAGGTTCCTCAAATCATCCAAAATGCTGAGCTTTTTGCCCTTGACATGAGCGCACTTCTTGCTGGCACAAAGTATAGAGGCGATTTTGAAAAGAGGCTCAAAGGTGTCATGGATGAACTTAAATTGCATCCAAATGCCATTCTTTTTATAGATGAAATTCATACGCTCATTGGCGCGGGAGCAACAAGTGGAACGATGGACGCAGCAAATCAACTCAAGCCTATTTTAGCCTCAGGAGAGATGAAATGTATGGGAGCTACGACCTTTAGTGAATACAGAAACGGTTTTGAAAAAGATAAAGCCCTCAGCAGAAGATTTTCAAAAGTAAACATAGAAGAGCCCTCTGCACAAAACACCTATCTTATTTTACAAGGGCTTAGAAGCAGATATGAAAAGCATCATGATATTGAATACACAAATGCAGCTCTAAGAACTGCAGTAGAGCTCTCTAAAAGATATATAACTGATAGATTTTTACCTGATAAAGCTATAGATCTAATCGATGAAACCGCAGCTTCATTTCATCTCAAAAAAGAAAAAAAACGTAAAGTTACCTCCGCAGATATTGAAAAAACTATCTCGAGTATTCTAGGCATCTCAAGCTCAAAAATCACCAAAGATGAAACCGTTTCTCTGATGTCTCTTGAAGAGGATTTAAAACTCAAAGTCATTGGGCAAGAAGAGGCCGTTCAAGAGGTAAGCAAGGCGATTAAAATATCAAAAGCTGGTTTAACCCCTGCAAATAAACCTATTGCATCATTTTTATTTTTGGGACCCACTGGTGTCGGAAAAACAGAGCTAGCAATCTCACTCAGCAAGGTACTTGGCGTCCATTTTGAACGTTTTGACATGAGTGAATATATGGAAAAACATGCCCTTAGCAGACTTGTTGGGGCACCTCCAGGGTATGTTGGATTTGATCAAGGGGGACTTTTAACGGAAGCTATCAAAAAACATCCTTATACAGTTTTATTGTTAGATGAAATCGAAAAAGCTCATCCCGATTTAGTCAATATTTTACTTCAAATCATGGATAACGCAACACTCACCGACAACAACGGTTACAAAGCCAATTTTCAAAATGTCATCCTCATCATGACGTCCAACATCGGAGCAACTGCAAGAGGTGTCATGGGCTTTCATAAAGATATTTCACTCTCAAAAAATGAAGAGCTTAAATCATTTTTCACCCCTGAATTTAGAAATAGGCTTGACACCGTTGTTGAGTTTAAACAGTTAAATATACAAACATTAAGGGCAATCGTTTCTAAATTTATCCATGAACTCAATAAAGATCTTAAAAAGAAAAAAATAACCCTCACAACAACCCAAGAAGCCATAGATTTCATGGCAACATCTACTTACTCTCCAGAGATGGGGGCAAGACCACTTAAGAGATTTATCCAAGACAATATAACGAATAAACTCAGTGATGAGATACTCTTTGGAAAATTAAAAAACGGCGGAGAAGTTCATGTAACATTTGATGATGCATTAAAACTGGAGTATAAAACGTCAAGTGATTCCTAAAATAAATAAACATGAGCTCATTTTTCCACATGCCAATGAAGCAGATGAAGATGGCATTGTTGCTTGGGGAGGCGATTTAGCCCCTTCTAGACTCATAAAAGCATACAAAAATGGAATTTTTCCATGGTATGGAAAAAATGACCCTATCCTCTGGTGGTCACCAAATCCTAGGTTAATTATGGAACTTAATGACTTTAAACTAAGTCGCTCACTTAGTAAAAGTATAAAAAAATTTCATTATAAATTTGATATAAATTTTTCAGAAGTTATAAACAAATGTGCCTCATTTCCAAGAAAAGGTCAAAATGCAACATGGATAATCCCAGAGGTCATTGAAGCATATGAAACACTTCATGCTATGGGTGTAGCACACTCAATCGCAAGTTACAAAGACGACATATTGGTGGGTGGATTATACGGCATTGTAGTAGGAAAAGTATTTTGTGGAGAATCCATGTTTGCAGATATCCCTGATGCTTCTAAAGCGGCCTATGCAGTTTTAATCCAACATCTCAAACATTGGGGATACGATTTTATCGACTGCCAGGTACCGACAAAACATTTAAAAAGTTTAGGTGCAAAAGAAGTAACAAGAGAATATTTTTTAAGTAGGTTAGAAAAAGTACATTTAGATACCATAGAACACTATTGGGAAGTAAATAAATTATTATACACTCAAGATTTAACAAACAGCAAAGGAATAATAAAATAAAAAAGGAAAAAGTAATTAAAGAGAAGAAATAATAAGAAGAAATAAACGATTAAA
>DJAA01000004.1:0-5392 GCA_002428085.1 Sulfurimonas sp. UBA6014
GGGATTTGAGTTTTGCAATGACGAATAAAGTCATGCCAAAGAGAAACGAGAAGTAATCTTTGGCTTGAAAGAAGTTTATTAAAAAAAAGGAAAAAAGATGAAAATATTAGGATTGCTATTGGCTTTGTTTATGAGCTTAAGTGCAGCGGATAAAGTTGTTTATGTTTACAATTGGTCGGAGTATATGCCAGATGCGGTTATCAAACAGTTTACAAAAGAGACAGGAATCAAGGTGAAGTACTCAACCTATGACAGCAACGAAGCGATGTATGCGAAGATAAAAACCGCAGGTTCTTCAAGCTACGATATTATCGTCCCCTCCACTTACTTTGTGAGCAAAATGTCACGCGAGGGGATGCTTGCAAAGATAGACAAAAGCAAACTCAAAAACTACAAAAATCTTGACCCAAAACTCCTTAACAAACCTTTTGACCCAAAAGGTGACTACTCAGTCCCTTACCTTTGGGGAAGCACGGGTATTAGCTATAATGCAAAGATGTTAGGGCAAAATGCCGTAAAATCATGGAGTGATTTGTGGCTTCCTAAATATAAAAATAGTGAACTTTTAAATGACGATATGCGCGAAGTTTTCGGTATAGCGCTCAAAGTTTTGGGCTACTCAGCAAACTCTACAAATCCTAAAGAGATAGAAGCAGCCTACCATAAACTCAAAACGCTCATGCCCAATGTAAAAATGTTCTATTCAGAGTCGCAAAAACAAGTCTACTTAAACGAAGAAGTCTCTTTGGGGATGAATTTTAACGGCGAAGGGTTTATGGCAAACGAAGAAAATCCCGATATCAAATATATCTATCCAACAGAAGGGGCACTTATTTGGATTGACTCTTTAGTTATCCCTAAGGGGGCAAAAAATATTGAGAATGCACACCGTTTCATAGACTTTTTGTTAAGACCTGAGATAGCCAAAGCGATAAGTGAGGAGATAGGTTACGCTTCACCAAACACAGAAGCTATCAAACTCTTAGATGCCAAATCGAAAAATAATCGTATGATTTACCCAACAGCCAAAGACCTCGCAAAAAGCGAATTTCAAACAGATGTAGGGAAGTCTTTAAGCGTTTATGAAAAATATTGGGAAATGCTCAAAGCAACAAACTAATAAACGGATATACGCACTAAAACGAGTTTGTCCGTTTTAGTGGTGTTAGTTTTTTTGATACTGTAGCGAGAATTATTTTGATATAATCAATTGCAAAAAAAGGAGATTTTTTGAATAGTGTCAAACTTAGTAAATTAACACTCCAATTTTTATTGTTACTCTGCATTGGTATCATCGGTTATATGGCTATCATGAACAGAACAGAGTCGCTTATCAATGAGAGATACTCAAATATCTCCAAAGATATGCGCCAACATCTTGTGACCCTTATCAAAGAAAAAGAGGGGACGATTTTACAAATATCTTTGGCTATGGCTGAAAATGAAAAGATAAGAAATGCCCTTCTAACAAGAGATACATCAAAAATACAACTCGAAGAGTTCTCTTTGAAGCTTAGAAAAGAGACGGAACTAAAAAATATTTGGTTTCAGATTATTGATGCTGATGGGAAAAGTTTCTACAGAAGTTTTAGTCAAAAGAGTGGTGATGACCTCAGCAATGTTCGCTCTGATGTAAGCAAAATCATAAAAAATCCTCATACTCTTACAACTATTAGTGTTGGTAAATTTGCCCTCTCTTTAAAATCTATGGTTCCTATTTATGATGGAACTAGATTTATTGGCATTTTTGAGACTATCTCACGGTTTAACTCTATAGCCCTAAAAATGGCTCAAAATAAAGACAAAACTATTATTTTAGTAGACAAATCTTATAAAAATAAACTTGAGCATGCTGATAAAAATAAATTTATTCAAAACTATTTTGTAGCTAATAATGCCCCTGATGAAAAACTCCTTCAACAAATAGCGCAAAAATCTGTAAAATCGGTCATTTCGTGTAAAGATGAGTTTAGTATCTGCTCTGCACTCAACTCTATCGTAAACATCTACACTCTTTATGATGACCTCCAAAAACCTATGGCACATTTTATTATGGCCCATGATTTAAATGATGTCTATTTGCAAGATATTTATCAAATCCGCAACACCCTTTTTATAGTATTTTTTGGTTTGCTTTTTGGAAGTGCTGGGATATTTTTATATTACCAGTCAAAACGAGAACTCATCGAGGAGTTAAACTACAACTTACAAGAGATGGTGAGCATCAAAACAAAAGAGCTCTCGCATCTTGCACACCATGACCCACTCACAGGCTTAGCAAATCGTCTTTTCTTTTTAGAAATTGCCGAACTTGCCATTGAGAGTGCAAAAAGAGACGCTTCAAGCATTAGTATTTTATTTTTAGATCTTGATAGATTTAAAGATATTAACGACACACATGGCCACCATACGGGGGACGAACTCCTAAAAATTGTTGCAAAAAGGTTGAAACTCTGTATCCGAGCTGAAGATACAGTCTCACGACTCGCGGGAGACGAATTTACGATTTTACTCAAAAATATTACAGATGATACCCTTGTAGGCATTGTTGAAAAAATTATAGATACCGTTCAAAAACCTATTGAATCCAATAACAACATCCTCTATATAACTTTTAGTGTCGGTATCAGTTGCTTTCCAAGAGACGGTTTGGATATCAATACACTCATGAGCAATGCTGATACGGCTATGTATAAAGCCAAAGAGCTTGGAAGAAATATGTATCAATTTTATGATGAAAAGATGAGTGAATATATCACGCAAAGGCTCACACTTGAGAAAAATCTCAAAATCGCGCTTCAAGAGGGGCAGTTTGAGCCTTTTTATCAGCCACAAATAGATGCTTACCATGAGCGCATTATTGGGGCAGAAGCCCTTGTGCGATGGAACTCTCCTGAACTTGGAATCGTTTTGCCAAACCTATTTATCCCCATCGCCGAACAAACAAGCTTAATCGTCAAAATAGATCTTTGGATGATGCAAAAAACGATGAGCCAATTTATGGAGTTGCACAATGAAGGGATTAATGCGGGAAAATTATCCCTAAACATCTCTGCAAAACAGCTTGAGAGCCGAGATATCATCGAAAATATCACAACCATTTTACACCAAACAGGTTTTGATGCAAAAAATCTTGAACTAGAGATTACCGAAAGAGAGATGATGCGCGACCCTGAGACAACTATAAAAGTGCTCAATAAATTTAAAGAATTGGGAATCAATATCGCCGTGGATGATTTTGGCACAGGACACTCTTCCCTTTCATACATCAAACGCTTGCCAATAGACAAACTCAAAATAGACAAAAGTTTTATAGACGAGGTAACGCATGACAAAGGAGATATTGCCATTGTTCGCTCAGTTATCGCGATTGCCAAACATTTAGATATGGACATCATCGCTGAGGGTGTTGAGACACAAGAACAAAAGGACTTTTTAGTACAAGAAGGGTGCTTTAAAATACAAGGATATTTTTACTCTAAACCACTCACCTTACAAGAGTATAAACAATTTTTGCTCTCCTAGCATACATTTACCCATTCGTGCTATGATTTTGAGCTTTACCAAATTGAAATTCAAACAAAAAACTTACCATACAAGGAAATACCATGAATAGAAGAGACGCTATAAAATTGACCGCAGCGGCAGCTTTGCTCACAGCACTCAGTGCCACAGCAGAAGAAGAAGTTTTTAAAAACCGTGAAGAGATGAAGCCAGAAAATCCAGCAAAACTTCAAGAATCAGAGCTCAAACACACTCCACAAATAACGATTGGTAAAAAAGATGCCAAAGGGTACACACCTGTTTCTATCACAGTGGGACAAGGCGGCATCATCCACCCAAGCACACCTGAGCACTGGATAGATTTCGTAGAGCTTTATGCCGATAAAAAACGTGTTGGCAAATCGGAACTAGAAGCAGAAATTTCCCGTGGCGCAGTGACATTCGCCGTAAAACTCGACCAAGTAAAAACACTTACAGCAAAAGCAGGATGCAACCTACACGGCATCTGGACAAGCACCCTCGCACTCTAAAAATCTTTTTTTATGAAGAGGAGTTTCTCAAAATTTGAGGAGCTTCTCTTGACTTCATAGTTTTACAAATCCACCAAAGATAGAGTACAATTGCCTAAGAACCTTTGAAACGATTATAAATGCAAACTATTACATTAGAAGTTCGAGATGATTACGATGAAGTATTCAATAGACTTCTTGCATAACCTACTTTTAGATTGCTTCACTTCGTTCGCAATGACGGTATGGCGAGGCAACGACGAAGCAATGATGGTCATGGCGAGGCAACGACNNTGACCGTCATTGCGAACGAAGTGAAGCAATCTAGGTTATGTTTTCTTTACACCAGCTTATCCGCTCCAAAATGAGCCGCTCCCAAGAGAGCTGTTTCTTGGTTGAGGGATACTCTTACGGGCATATTTGCTAGCATTGCCTCAAATCTCCCTTTTGCCTTAAACGCTCGCATGAAGTCACCGTTGGTTAAGAGAGGTAAAATTTTCGGTGCTATCCCTCCGCCGATGTAAATGCCCCCTAGCGACATTGATTTAAGGGCGAGATTGCCAGCTTCTGCTGCATAAATCGCAACAAATAGGTGCAAACTCTCCAAACACAAAGGGTCGTTTTGCTGTAGGGCGCATTGGCTTATGAGCGCACTTTTATCTTTGTCTTGAGCTATATTTTTCATCTCTTGCGGCTCAGGCGCAAATCCGCTTTGGAGTAAAAACTCATAAATCTCTGAGATTCCCACACCTGATACCACCCTTTCATAGCTCACATGATGTGGAAACTTTTTACGCAAAAAGTGGAGCAATGCATCTTGCTGCACTGTCAATGGCGCAAAATCCGTGTGTCCGCCCTCGCAGCCGATAGGATGGTATTTTTGTGTGTCATAAAATAACATCGCCTCACCAAGTCCTGTCCCAGCAGCGATGACAGCACGATTTCCCTCGTGGGCTTTTGCATGAGGGTTCAGATCACAAAACTCCTCATCTCGCACATGGAGCATCCCGTACGCCATCGCTTCGAGGTCATTTAAAAGATAGACTTTTTGAGTCTGCAACTGCACTTGTAAACCTGACGTCGTTATCTCCCATGGAAGATTTGTTGTGCGGCAATTTTTGTTTATGATGGGACCCGCTATCCCAAAACATGCAACGTCTATCTGTTGATGTTGCGTTTTAGCCTGAAAAAGGGCTATTACATCAGCAAATGTAGAAAAATCTTTGCTAGAAAACGTATCCTGATGCTTGAGTATAGGTTTGCTCCCTACAACTTCATAGAGTGCCAAATGTGTTTTTGTCCCGCCTATATCGCCTGCTAATAACATTTTTTTTCCTTATATATTTTTACCTTCTCGGAAGTATGACTTCAGTCGTACC
>DJAA01000004.1:5527-9505 GCA_002428085.1 Sulfurimonas sp. UBA6014
CACAAACGCTTAAATCAATTGATTTTTGACAAATGCGTTGTAGTGACCCTCTTCGCCTTCGAGCTCTTTGTGGGTCCCTTTTTGGACGATTTTGCCCTCATGAAGCACATAAATCATGTCTACATTTTTCACTGTGCTGAGTCTGTGCGCGATGGTTATGACAGTTTTTTCCTCCAAAAGCGGCATGAGAGCCGCAAAAAGTTTCGCCTCAGTGTGAACGTCCAGCGCAGAGGTTGACTCATCAAAAATAACCACACTCGGATTTGCGATTATCATCCTCGCAACACTGAGCCGTTGACGCTCTCCACCTGAGAGTCGGATACCATGACGTCCTACAATGGTATCGAGTTTGTTTTCCATTTTCTCCACCATTTTGCCTAGTTGCGCGATTTGCAGCGCTTCATAAATTTGCCCATCCGTGATACTCTCATCGCCCATGGTAATGTTAAAGCGCAAAGTGGAGTTGAAAAGTATCGGCATTTGAAGGACTAAAAATATCCTCTCGCGAAGGGAACTTTTGTCTAAATCTTCTATGCTTATAGCGTTATAACTGAGTGTACCGCTTTGTTTTTCATAAAATCCTGAGAGCACCTGTGCCAGAGTAGTTTTGCCGCTTCCGCTTGCTCCGATGAGGGCGATTTTTGAGCCTGAGTCTATCTCTAGGGAGATATCTTCAAGGATGTTTTTATCTTGAGTATAGGCGAAATACAACCCTTTTGCAGCAATATCAACATGAGAAGATGTGAGGATTTTCTCTCCTGTATTTTCTGTTTTGAGGGTGAGTATTTTGTTGATGCGCTTGAGTGCCGCCATCGCCGAAGCGTAAGAGTACTGCATAGAGAGGATGTCTTGTACAGGGGTCATGATAAACCAGATATAGCCAAACATAGCAAACATCATCCCGATACTCAGGTCGCTATATGCCACCAAAAGGAGTCCAGATGCTCGCAAAAGTTCAAAAGCTACCAAAAAAATTGTATATGAAAGTTTTTCATACGCGACGCTTTTGTAGCCAAATTCATTGGAAGCTGTTTGGATATTTTTTGCCCCCTCTGTCGCTTTTTGAAAAAAATACTCCTCTTTGTTGCTCGCTTTTATCTGTCCGTACAAATCAAGCGTCTCTCCTACACTCTCTTGAAAATTCTCAATAGCTTGGTTTTCTTCTTTTTTGAGATTGCCCACTTTTTTGGACATTTGCTTGCTCAAAAGCATGATGATAGGCTGGATGATAAGGATTAAAACCCCTAAAATCGGGTCTATCATCATCATGACAACGCCCACCGCGAGCAGTGTCAAAACGGAAGAGACGAGTTTGCTCACACTGTTGATGATAAACCCATCGAGTGTGTTGACATCAGTGATAAGGTTGGCTGTGATGGCGCCGCTGCCTAGTGTTTCGTACTCATTCATGGAGGCAATTTTGAGATGTTCTATGAGGCGTTTGCGTATCATGAAGGTGACATATTTGGCTATTTTTGTAAAGACTTTCGTGATGATAACACCAAAAACAAAGTAGATAAAGCGTAAAAATATCACCGCAAATGTCACGATAGCAATGGAGGTAAAAGCGCTTGTGCTCCCTAAAACATAGTTGATAGAGTGGACAATATAAGAAGGCTTATCTAAAAGCACCTCATCAACCATCACAGGGAGCATAAGCGGGATAGGAACACTCACTAAAATAGCCACAAGGGTGACAATCTGACCCCAAATCAGCGCTGGTTTTTTATCCAAAATAAGTTTAAACATTGATTTTAAAGTGATTTCATTATGATTCATGATGCTATTATAGCTACTAAATAAAAAACTAGCTTATTAATATTTGAGCAATTTGTGATATACTAAAAGATATACTAAAACGTTTAAAGGATGTTGTATGCATATGAAATATTGGGTTGTATTTGTGGTAGTTTCATTGCTCCTGCTCCTCTCTGTCAGTGTGTCATTTATGAACTATTTTGTTTCACTTGAATCAACTCAAAAGCAGTTACAAAACAGATCACTCCCCTTAACTACGGACAATATTTATACGGAGATTCAAAAACATATTATTGAGCCCAATTTGGTGGCATCGATGATGGCGGAAGATACTTTCTTAAAAGAGTGGCTGATACACAGGGAAGAAAGTGATGAAAATATAAAAAATTATTTAGAGGCAATTAAAAATAAATATGGAATGCTTACCGCCTTTGTAACATCCCAAAGCACACAAAACTACTATAGCGCAAAAGGTTTTGTTGAGCAGATGCGCGAAGATAACCCAACCAATAAATGGTACTATGAATTTAAAGATTCCCCATTAAAACATGAAATAAATCTGGACTATAATGAACACATAGACAACTCTATGATTATGTTTATAAACCATAAAATTTTTGACACTGACTACCATATGATAGGTGCTACAGGTGTCGGATTTAAGATTTCTTATATAGATGAAATGCTAAAAAAATTCAGACTGGAATATTTGTTTAATGTTTATTTTATTAATGACAAAGGGGAGTTTATCTTATATGAACGGGATTTTCATAAGATAAAAGATATCAATCAAATTAAAGAATTGTATGCCCAAAAAGATAAAATAATCAACAAAACAGGCGGAGTGATAGAGATATACAAAGATACGGAAAAATACCTCATAAATGTTAAATATATATCAGAATTAGATTTATATTTAATTGTTGAAGCGAAAGTTTCTACTTTCACACAAGAAGTTAAACGTATTTTTTACATCAACCTATTAGTTTCTTTGCTAGTTACACTGCTTGTGACGCTGGTAATTTTAAAGACCATCAGTGTTTATAACAAAAAACTCGAATATATGGCTAGCTATGATACGCTGACAAATTTATCAAATAGAAGAAGATTCAATATAGATTTTAAAGAAATATTTCTTTTGAAGAGCAGGCAAAAGAATCAGTTATCTCTCTTGTTTTTTGATATCGACAATTTTAAAAGTATCAACGATACTCTTGGTCACCAAATCGGGGATGAGGTACTTAAAAGATTTGCTCAGATTGCAAAACTAAGTGTACGACAAACAGACCTTCTTGCAAGATGGGGAGGAGAAGAATTTATTGTTGCTTTTATTGATTCTTCTTTGGAGAATTCACAACTCATTTCTGAAAAAATAAGGGTTTCTATAGAAATGGATACTGAACTTTATAAATTAGTTGGACATAGTGTTACTGCTAGTTTCGGACTCACTGCCGTTCTTGAGCAAGACACAATAGAGTCTGTTATAAAACGTGTTGACAATGCCATGTACCAAGCAAAAAAAGAGGGCAAAAATAGAGTTGTTGTATTGTAAAAATATCTTTTTTTTAAGGTAAAATTTCGAAAATTATTTGAGAGAGAATCCTTGTGAGCGATATGAAAAGAGTACCATTTAGTGACAGCTACAGAGACAAGAAAAATGCTGTTTTTTTAGCCATCTATGTCAATGCTATTTCTCCATGGAAATATTTCAACGATGATATCAAGAGCGTGCGATGCCCTGCTCTCATCATGATAGACAGATGGGACGGAAGAATGGGCTTTCCAGGGGGAACTGTTCATGAGGGTGAGAGCCTTTTAGACGCACTAGTACGAGAAGTAAAAGAGGAGATAGGGATAAACGTAAAACCCGACAAGGTAAAACCCATAGCCTCTCATGAGTGGAAAATTGCCACACATTTATATGGTTTAGAGGTGCAAGAAGCCGAATTTTTGCACATCTACTACCATATGCTCAACAATTTTTCCCGCTCCATTTTGCTTCATGCCTACGAAGAAGGTGACAAATCGCACTTCATGTCGGAGATAACAGGGATAAAAATCATCCCGTTAGTCCAACACGAAGGCAAAGGAATCAACCTATTTTTACAAAACAGCTTCGCAGGCTCCGCCAAAAATGAACTCCTCATCATGCTCGATGAAGTTTTTCATATAAAGATACACTAGAGACTGCCGCGTCGTTTCACTCCTCGCAGTGACGAG
>DJAA01000004.1:9685-12584 GCA_002428085.1 Sulfurimonas sp. UBA6014
ACCCTCATTTCGTCATCGCGAGGTACGAAGCGATCTGTTAGGGTTTTACAACCAAGAAAAGAGAAAAATCTTAAGTAACGCTTATGTTTTTATTTTCCAATCCTTTGTTTGATAAGGGTGCAACTCGTGTGAAAATACCATAACCAGGTATTTTTAAAGTCGCACTTCACTTCCAAGAACAGTTCAAAGCCATACTTGCAAATACTAAAAATTTTTACAATTTTACTAAAGTTATTTTCTCCCCAGTCGATTTAGTTAAAGTCAAGGCATGGATGCCAAGATAAATAAAACTTACAGAGCGAAAGGCTCTTACCCAAAAAGGATTTACCATGGGATTTAGAATTAACACAAACATTGCAGCGATGACTGCACACACAAACGCGACTATGAATAACAGAAATTTAGATGGTTCTCTAAATAAACTCTCTTCAGGTCTTAGAATCAACACGGCTGCTGATGATGCATCAGGTCTTACTATTGCAAACTCACTTCGTGCACAAGCTAGTTCACTTGGTCAAGCTGTATCTAACGGTAATGATGCTATCGGTCTTATCCAAACTGCTGATGGTGCTTTGAGTGAGTATTCAAATATTTTAAATACTATCAAAACTAAATCTGTTCAAGCAGCTAGTGATGGTCAAAATACAGCTTCTCGTCTTGCAATTCAAAAAGATATTGATCGTTTGTTGGAGAACTTGAACAATATTGCTAAAACAACATCGTTCAATGGTCAAAAACTACTTTCAGGAACGTTTACAAATAAAGAGTTTCAAATGGGTGCGACTGCCAATGAAACGATTAAAACTTCTATCAGTTCTGCTGAAACAAGTCAAATTGGACAAACTACGCAAGCGCGTTTGGATATCCAAGGTGAAGGTGTCAATCAGTTGACATTAATCAGTGGCAGAACAGGTGAAAGCTTTTCGCTTGAGCCAATTGAAATCCTCTCTAACAACAAAGCAGCCAACGGTATGGGTGCAGTAGCAGATCAGATCAATAAGTACTCTGCTGAGACAGGCATTACAGCTAAAGCGGTTGTTAATGTTACAACAGATGCAATTACAGCAGGAACTACGGGGTTAGATTTTAAAATCAATGGCGTTCTTATTGGTGCTATCAATGTTGCTGCCAACGACAAAGATGGCACATTACTTAATGCTATCAACAAAAAAACTAGCGAAACAGGTGTTGCTGCTACCAAAAATCAAGATGGTACAATCATGCTCAGTTCAAAAGATGGTCGTGCCATTGAGACAACGGGTGACATCTCTGGTATAGGAAATACAACAATAGCACAGCTAAGTACTATAGGGTATCTTGAAGTGGCGCAAGCAGGTTCTTCAACGTTTCAAATCAAAGGTGCAGACAATGCTGCAGCGGTAGGTGAAGATTTGGTACTTGACAGTACCACTAAAATGACAGCGATNNCAAGATTCTTCACTTGCAATAGGCAGTATAATCGCAGCAAGTAGTACACTTGCGGCAGGTTCTACTACTGGTGTTGAAATCACTGTTTCATCCAGTACATTTGGAACACCAGGTACTGCAGGTGTTGGAGAATTAAGTTTTGATGGTACTTTAGCGGTTGGAACGGTACTTAATACAGGAACTGTTATTGCCCAAGGTACAACACTTACTTCTACAATAGAAGTTGNNGTTAAGTTCAAGTATGTTGGTTAAAGCCGGTTCAAAATTGGCTAATGGTACTGTTCTTGATGCAGGGACTGTGTTGCAACAAGATATTATCTTAGCTGATAAAACGACGTATAAAGCAGGGACAACACTTGCAACCGATCTTACATTAGATAAAGATGTAATCATTATCAAAGATTTTACTATGATAAAAGATTCTTTAAATGGAGACGCGTCACTTGCTTCAGGAAGTACTTTAGTCGCGGGCAGTACGTTAGGTGTTGCCATTACACTACAAACAGATACAACATTGGCTGCTGATATGGTTATCAAAGCTGGAAGTACTATCGCGAGTGGAAGTGTCATGGCAGTGGGTAGTGTTATGGGTGATGATATCTATACTGGTGCTAGTGATCTTACTACAACATCTGAGACATTATTGAAAGTCGGCTCCACGATTGCTTCAGGCAGTACACTGGCTAAGGGCTCTACTATCGGTGGAGAAGTGAAATTAGCAAGTGATCTTGATTTGTCCCAGGGCGAAGATATGCTCATTAAGGCAGGCTCTATGATTGCTAGTGGTAGTATTCTCAAAGCAGGATTGCTTCTTGAACAAGACCTTACTGCTGCACAAGCAGGAGATGCTGATGGTGCCGGTCTAAAAGCAGGAACTGTCTTAGGAAATGATATTACAACTGCGGCAGACATTTATGTCACTAAAGACATGGTTTTTCTTAAAGGTGCCATTGAAGGTGATGCTTATGGTTCACTTAAAGCAGGTTCTACCTTNNACCTTAGCAGCCAATGGCGAAGGTCAAAATAGCGTTAAACTAGGTGAAGAAGAGTTTACAAATCTCTCCGACATCGATGTCACATCCCTTAAAGGTGCGATGAGAGCTATCACTACGCTAGAAGCAGCGATTACTGATCTTGATACAATTCGTTCAGACTTAGGTTCTGTACAAAACCAATTGGTGAGTACAATTAACAACATTTCTGTAACACAAGTTAATGTAAAAGCAGCGGAATCTCAAATCCGTGATGTTGACTTTGCTGCAGAATCTGCGAACTTCTCTAAGTTCAATATTCTTGCACAGTCTGGTTCATATGCTATGAGCCAAGCCAATGCAGTGCAACAAAACGTATTAAGACTATTACAATAGTCTTAACCTTCCTCGACCGAGCCTTTTGGCTCGGTCAATGAAGTGAAAGACTATTGAAGTAGTCTTAAAACATTCTGTTGTACGGCGTTAGCTTGACTCATCGC
>DJAA01000009.1 GCA_002428085.1 Sulfurimonas sp. UBA6014
TATAAAGAGGAATCTATCCCTAAAGCTGTACTTGAAAGATTTGAATCTCTTAAAGAAGATTACGATATACGAGATTTGCTCGATAAAATAACAAATAATTTGAATACGATTACTAATTATGACAAAATGATGTATCTGCATAATGTTCCTCTCTTTAAAAGTATTAAATTCAGAGAATTAAATATACTGGTAAATTCTACTCAAATTTTAAATTTTAAAAAAGATGAATATATCATTAAAGAAGGCGAAATGGGTGATACGCTTTTTATAATCATATCAGGAAATGTTGATGTTGAAGTAGGGACAACCGTGGTAAGTCATCTTGGAGATACAGACTACTTTGGAGAGATTGCGCTTTTAGCGGACAGCTCTAGAACTGCTTCTATAAAATCTGTTAGTGAGGTGCAGACACTGACATTGTCTAAAGACTCTTTCAAGTCATTTATATATGAAAACCCTAAAATAAGTGTACAGTTAATGAAAGAAATAATACATAAGTTGTTGCATAATAAGGGACAAAGAGACTTAAGCTCTTCGTCTATTTATAACGATATGTGATGCGTCCCTTATCAAGTGAATAAGGAGTTAATTCCAGCTTCACTTTGTCGCCTGGAAGTATTTTGATATAGTGCATACGCATTTTTCCTGCGATATGACATAAAATAATGTGCCCGTTTTCTAGTTCAACACGAAATGTTGCATTTGGCAAAGCCTCTATAATCTTGCCATCTACTTCGATAACATCTGATTTAGCCATTTTAATCCTTCTTCTTCTCTAAGCGAGAGATAAAATTTCAGCTTTACCGTTGATAACTGCAACAGTATGCTCATAGTGTGAACCGCGTAAACCATCGGCACTAACAACATCCCACTTATTTTCTAAAATAAGCGGTTTTGAATCTTTCTGACATATCATAGGTTCCAAACAAAAAACCATTCCATTTTTGATCTTAGGTCCTGCTTTCGCGTTTGAGCCATCAAGATAATTAGGAATCTGTGGCTCTTCATGAGGCTTTTTGCCAATACCATGCCCACAAAAATCACGCAGCGGAACAAAGCCGCGAGATTTTATAAATTGCTCCATAAGCAAAGAGAGCTCTTTAAATCGCATCCCTTCATGAATATGGTCAATCGCATGGTATAAAGTATCTTTTGCACATGCAATCAATGCTGTATCACTCTGGCTTACTTGACCCACAGGCACTGTAATGGCAGCATCACCAAAATATCCATCCAGCTCTGTTCCGATATCAAAACCGATTATATCACCCTCTTTGAGCGTATAGTCAGTTGGAATACCGTGAATGATAACTTGGTTGAGTGAAGTGCAAACAGCATTTGGGAAACCGTAAAGTCCCTTAAAAGAGGGCTTAGCACCATGAAAACGGACAAAGTCCTCTGCCATAGCATCAAGTTCTTTTAAAGATATTCCGACTTTTGTATTTGCTCGAAGGAGTTCTAGTGCACCGCCAACAATTTTGTTAGCAGCTCGTAATTTTTTGATTTCTTCGGGTTTTCTAAGCGCAATGGCCATTTTATAGACCAACAGCACTTAAAGTTTGATATTTACTCATGTAAATCTGAGCTTCTACTTTTCTCATCGTATCGAGTGCAACCTGCACAACAATCAAAACCGCTGTCCCACCAAAGAAAAATGGAACACCCATCCCTTTAATAATCATAAAAGGCAAGGTAGCAACAAGACCCAAATAAAGAGCTCCAGTAAAAGTTAATCTACTAGCCGTTTCATTGAGAAATTCCATCGTCGCATTACCCGTTCTGATACCCGGGATAAATCCACCCTGTCTTTTTAAATTTTCTGATATATCTTTTGCATTAAAAGTAATCGAAGCATAAAAAAATGCAAAGAAAACAACAAAAAGAAAGGTTAAAAAGTTAAAAAAGTAAGAGTTAGGATTGAGTAAATCGGCAATTCCTTGAACTGTTGGATTTGTGCTGCTTGACAAAATAGTCATAGGAAACATCAATATCGCACTGGCAAAAATAACAGGAATAACACCTGCCAAGTTCACTTTAATAGGAATGTAGTTCATGATTCTTTTATTTTGGTTTTGTAACATTGTCTTCTTTGCATAGGTAATAGGGATGCGACGTTCACCGAGTTCTACATAGATGATAATTGCAACCGTAGCAAATATAAGTGCAAGAATTGCAAGAATGGTAATAAAACTCATGGCTCCAGTATTGACCATAGTTACACTTTGACCAATCGCACTTGGTATCGCTGAAACGATACCAGCAAAGATGATAAGTGATATCCCGTTTCCAATCCCTTTTTGTGTTATTTGTTCGCCAATCCACATAAGAAGCATGGTTCCCGCTAACATAGAAAGAGCAGAGAGGAGTATAAAAGTATTGAGTTCAACAAGTATCGCGCTGTTTCCATTGGGACCCGTTAAACTTTGAAGTCCAACACTCACGCCAACAGCTTGAATCACAGTGATAACAATCGTTGCATAGCGGATGATTTGCATATATTTCACCATACCGTCTCGCTCTTTTTTCATTTGACCAAGCGTAGGAAATGTAGCAGCTAAAAGTTCCATGATAATTGAAGCGGTGATATAAGGCATAATGCCAAGGGAAATAATAGATAATCGCTCAACCGCATTTCCACTAAACATATTAAAAAGTCCAAGAGCGTCTGATTGGTGTGAGTCAAAAAATGAGGCTATAACAGCGGTGTCAACGCCTGGAACTGGCACGTATGCCAGTAGGCGATAAATGAATAAAAACCCGATTGTAATAAGTATCTTATTAACTAGATTTTTATTCACGACTATTTACCAGTTGTAGTGATGTTTTCGTCTTTGATTTTTGATGCTAAATCTCTTGCTGTAGCACCGACTAATTTCACTTTCTTAACCGTAATAGAAAGCTTATGAACACTACGGATACTTTCCATAGTAATTTCAGCTAACTCTGCGATTGATGTCACTTTTTCTACATTGATAATATAAGGTTTTACAACACGAGATGTAAATCCAATTTTAGGTAATCTTCTTGCAAGTGGAGTTTGTCCACCTTCAAAATTTCTTTTTCTTGTGCTGCCAGAGCGCGCAGTTTGACCTTTTCCACCACGAGTAGAAGTTTTGCCCATGCCTGAACCACAACCACGACCAACTCTTTTCGTAGAAGATGTCGAACCCTCTGCAGGTGTTAAATTTTCAATACCCATTTTCTATCCTTTAATTCTTGAGAGTGCTTCAATTGTAGCACGAACAAGTGTATTTGGATTATTTGAACCGATTGACTTTGTAAGTACATCTTTTATACCTGAAAGCTCAAGAACAGGACGTGCAGCTCCACCAGCTATAACACCAGTACCTTCTGACGCCGGTTTCAATAAAATACGACTTGCGTTATATTTATGCTCTATATCATGAGCAATTGTTGAACCCTTAATTTTAACAGTTGTTAAGTTTTTAAATGCATTATCAACTGCTTTTTTAATTGCATCTGGAACTTCTTTGGCTTTACCTACACCATACCCTATCGTACCATTTTTGTTGCCTACGACGATAAGCGCAGTAAAACGAAAACGACGTCCACCTTTTACAACTTTTGTTACACGACCTATATGTACAATCGCTTCTTCAAAATCTTCTCTATTGATTTGTGTCATCACCAGCCCCTAAAACTTAATTTCGTTCGCACGAAGTGCATCACCAAACGCAGCTATAACGCCGTGATATTGGTAACCATTACGATCAAATACAATCGCAGAAATTTTCGCTTCTTTGAGTGCTGCAGCAAACGCAACGCCAAGTGCCGTAGCACCCTCTTTGTTTGATTTATGACCAGTTGACTTTGAGTGTAATGCACACAATGTTGTAGCTGTCACATCATCAATAGCTTGAACACTTATGTAACGATTTGATTTAAATACAGAAACACGAGGAAGTAAACCACAACCAGATATTTTTGCACGGATACGACGCTTACGCTTTAAACGATTCGCAACTTTGCTTTTTAATACTTTAGCATTCATTTATTTTCCTCCCTTATTTCTTAGAAGTTTTACCGGCTTTACGCGCGATATGTTCTTGTGCATATTTTACACCTTTACCTTTGTAAGGCTCTGGTGGACGGAATGATCTGATTTCTGCAGCGACTTGACCAAGCGTTTGCTTGTCATGACTCTTAAGTGTAATCACATTTTTCTCAACAGTAGCAGCTACTGATTCTGGCAACTCATAATTGATATCATGAGAAAAACCAAGTTGAAGATTGAGCACGTTGCCATTGACTGCAGCACGGTAACCAACACCATTGATTTCTAATTGCTTTACATAACCGCTTGTAAGTCCTGTTACCACATTTGCAGCAAGTGCACGGTAAGTTCCCCAGTAAGCTCTGTGTTCTTTGGCGCTTGAGAGCGTAGCAAAAGTCAAAGCATTCCCTTCTAAAGTAAAAGAAACGTTCCCTTTTGTATCCAAATCAACACTATTTTTCCCTTTGACAAAAGTAATAACATTTCCATTTGTACTGACATTAATGTCTGTTGCAAATTCTACAGGTAATTTTCCTATTCTTGACATGTTATCTCCCTACCAAACCGTACACATAACTTCACCGCCAATGCCAAGCTGATAAGCTTTGTCATTTGCAAGAACGCCATGTGAAGTACTAACAATAATAGTACCGTAACCGTTTTTAAAACGCTTAATCTCTTCTTTGCCTTTGTAAACACGACGACCTGGCTTAGAAACTCTTGTCAATTCACTGATAACAGTTTTACCATCTTCACCATACTTCAGTACAACTTTGATAGTTTTTTTTACACCGTCTTCGACAACGTTGCAAGACTCTATATACCCTTTTTCCACCAAGATATTTGCCAAAGCTTCAACACTCTTAGAGTGAACTAAAGTTGTAACAGGCAATCTTCTCATACCAGCATTACGAACACGTGTTAACGCATCCGCTATTAAATCATTTATCATAAATAATATTCCTTATGTTGCGAACCATTCATTGAGTACGCTTTTAGAAGTAACTCTAAAAACTACGCGCAATGCTCCTTGTGTAAGAAGCTTGCATCCAGAAAGACGTACTTAGTTCGTAGTTGCTAATTGTTAGGAGTTTCTTCTTAGATTACCAAGAAGACTTTCTAACACCTGGGATTAATCCATCATTTGCCATGTTTCTAAAACAAATACGGCAAATTCCAAAATCACGAATTACTGAGTGAGGACGACCACAGATTTGACATCTTGTGTATCCACGAACTGTAAACTTTGGAGTTCTTTTCGCTTTTGCGATCATTGACTTCTTAGCCATTAGTTACTTCCTTTTGTGAAAGGCATTCCCATTTTCTCTAAAAGAGCAAATGCAGCCTTATCAGAATCAGCAGTTGTAACAACTGTGATATTCATACCGTGGATTTGCATGATTGAATCATAATTAACCTCAGGGAAAATCAATTGTTCTTGAAGACCGAAGTTATAGTTACCACGACCATCAAAACCATTTCTTGGAACACCACGGAAATCTTTTACACGAGGAAGTGCAATAGATACAAGGCGGTCTAAGAAGTTATACATATTTTCACCACGAAGTGTAACGCGAATACCAACTGGCATCCCTTCACGCACCTTAAAACCTGCAACAGATTTCTTAGCGATAACAGTCGATGCTTTTTGACCAGCAATTTTTGTAATAGTATCTTCAATGTTTTGAATAAGTTTGTTATCTTTCATAGCAAAACCAGCACCAACAGAGATAATAATTTTCTCTACTTTTGGAATTTCCATAGGGTTTTTTATCCCTAAGTCCGCTTGCAATTCAGATTTTAAACCTAAATATTTATCTTTTAAACGAGCCATTTAATTATGCCTCCACTTTACGTACATTTGAAACATCTATAGGCATCTCTTTATTGACATGACCACCTTTTGTGTTTGTTTCAGTTGGTTTTGTTGCTTTTTTAGCAATTTTACAACCCTCTACAATCACCTTGTTTTTCTTAGGCATAACTGCTAAAACAGTTGCCTTTGTTCCACGGTCATCGCCAGCGATAATCTCTACAGTATCGCCTTTTTTGAAATTAAATTTTGCCATTAAACAACCTCCGGCGCAAGAGATACGATTTTCATAAATCCAGCATAACGTACTTCACGACCGATTGGTCCAAAAATACGAGTCCCGATTGGCTCTCTCTTGTCATCAAGTATAACCGCTGCATTGTCATCAAAACGGATAAGAGAACCATTTTCACGGTGAATCTCTTTACTTGTTCGAACGATAACAGCTTTTACAACTTTACCTTTTTTAACTTTAGCAGTTGGAGTCGCTTTTTTTACAGAAGCAATGATAACATCACCTACTGAAGCATAACGACGCTTAGAACCGCCAAGAACCTTAATACACATAATCTCTTTTGCACCCGTATTATCAGCTACGTTTAGGCGAGTAAAACTTTGGATCATTATTTTTCTCCCGTCACTACTGTCTTAAGTCTAAAAGATTTAGTCTTAGAAAGTGGGCGACATTCGATTGCAATAATCTCATCACCAACTTTTACTTCATTACGCTCATCATGCACTAAGTACTTTTTGAAACGTTTTACAACTTTGTGGTAACGAGGATGCATTACACGGCGTTCAACAACGATAGAAACCGTTTTTTCGCCTGCAATTGTTACAACTTTACCTTGAATTTCACGTTTATGTGTCATCGTCGTCCCTTAGTTAGCCACTGCATTAAGCGCAGTGTTGATTCTAGCAATATCTTTTTTCGCAACAGTAAGTTCATTATTGTTGGTTAATTGCATCATCTTTTGTTTAATTTTTAAAGTAAAAAGTTCAGTTTTTTTAGTTTTAAGCAACGCTTTAAGCTCTAGTGAACTTTTATCTGCTAAATCAGAATATTTCATTGTTCATCTCCGCAGTGATTATTTTAGTTTTAAATGGTAACTTGTGTAAAGCCAAAGTTAATGCTTCACGAGCAAGCTCTTGTGGAACACCACCCATCTCAAAAATTATACGACCTGGTTTAATGTTCATAACCCATGAGTCAACTGAACCTTTACCTTTACCCATACGAGTCTCAAGAGGCTTGGCTGTCAAAGGCTTCGCAGGAAATACGCGAATCCAAATTTTTCCAGCTCTTTTGATATGACGTGTTGCAGAGATACGAGCCGACTCTATTTGACGAGAGTTGATACGACCTGCTTCTACAGCTTTTAAAGCGATATCACCAAAAGCTAGTTTATAACCTGAACGGGCATAACCACGGTTACGTCCCTTCATGACCTTACGGAATTTTGTTCTTTTTGGCATCAACATGACTATTCCGCCTTTTCGCTATCGCGTCTTGGAGCACGCTTAGGACGACGAGTCTCTTTTTGCTGCTCTTCTTTTACTTCCGCAGGAATACCTTTTGTAAGTACCTCACCTTTGAATATCCAAACCTTCACACCGATACAACCGTACGTCGTATGTGCTTCAGCAAAACCGTAATCAATACGAGCACGAAGTGTATGCAAAGGAACACGTCCCTCTAAATACCACTCAGTTCTAGCCATCTCAGCACCGCCTAAGCGACCACTTACAGATACTTTGATACCCTTAGCACCTGAACGTTGTGCACCTTGCATTACTTTTTTCATAGCACGGCGAAACGCAACACGACGCTCAAGTTGAGTTGCTACATTCTCAGCAACAAGTTGTGCCGAAGTTTGCGCTTTTTTCTCTTCTTTGATATTTAAAGATATTGGCTTGCCAACTAAATCTTGAATTGCAGATTTAATCTTCTCAATGTCCGAACCTTTTTTACCAATAATGATACCAGGACGCGCAGCAACGATAGTTACGCGAAGTCTTTTTACTGTTCTTTCTATGATGATGTTAGCAACACCTGCATAGTAAAGCTCTTTTTTCAAATATGTTCGAATCTTGTAATCTTCACCTAAACTCTCAGGAGCAGTTTTAAAATTTGGGAACCAACGGCTCTCCCAATTTCGGTTGATACCAAGACGTAAACCAATAGGATTAACTTTATGACCCATATTATTTACCCTCTACTTCTACTAATATATGTGCTGTTGGTTTTCTAATACCTGACGCCATACCACGAGCACGTGGACGGAAACGTTTGAGTACTGGACCATTGTCGATACGACATGATGTAACAACACAATCTTGAGCTTCATTACCACTGTTAGCTACTGCAGATGCAAGAACTTTACCAATAATTTTAGCTGCTTTGTTTGGAGTAAATTCTAAGGCTGCTAATGCTTTTTCAGCATTCATCCCTTGAATCTCTCTTGCAATAAGGCGAGATTTTATAGGTGACACACGGATAAATTTTAATAATGCTCTAGCCATGATTACCCTACCTTCTTCTGTACAGAACCTTTATGGCCCTTAAATGTACGTGTTGGTGCAAATTCACCAAGTTTATAACCAATATGGTTCTCTGTAACGTATACAGGAACAAATTGACGTCCGTTGTGAACATTGATTGTTAAACCAATCATGTCTGGCAGAATTGTACTTCTACGAGACCATGTTTTGATAGGTTTCTTGTCACCTGCTGCTTTAGCGGTAACAACTTTTTTCATTAAATGGTCATCAACAAATGGACCTTTTTTTACTGAACGAGCCATTAGCCTACCCTTTTTGCATTTGGTTTACGGCGAGTAATAATAAGTTTACTACTTGCTTTTTTACGACGAGTTTTAGCACCCTTCGTTGGTTTACCCCAAGGAGTAACTGGATGACGACCTGAGTTTGTTTTACCTTCACCACCACCATGCGGGTGATCAACTGGGTTCATAGCAGAACCACGAGTCTGAGGACGAATACCAAGGTGACGCTGACGACCAGCTTTTCCTATAACGATATTGATAAACTCTTCATTGCCCACTAAGCCAATAGTTGCTAGACATTCGCCTAAAACTAAACGCATTTCAGAAGAAGGCATACGAAGTGAAACGTACTTACCATCACGACCCATAATTTGAGCAGAAGTTCCTGCAGAGCGAACCATTTGTCCACCTTTGCCAACTTTGAGCTCAACATTATGGATATTTGTACCCACAGGGATGTTTTTTAGTTTCATAGCATTGCCTGGCTTAACGTCTAGACCAGATTCAGCAGAACAAACAACATCACCTACATTTAAACCTTTTGGTTGCAATATATATCTTTTCTCCCCATCAACGTATGCAATAAGTGCAATACGACAGTTGCGGTATGGATCATATTCAATCGCTGCTACAGTCCCTGGAATATCAAACTTATTTCTTTTGAAATCGATGATACGGTAGAGTTTTTTAGCACCCGCTTGTTTATGACGAGATGTTATACGGCCATGATTATTACGACCTGCCGTTGTTGAGAGTTTTACTAGCAATGAACGAACACTCGCTTTTGCTGTAATATCACTCGAATCAAGGTTAGTCATAAAACGACGAGACGGAGTCGTTGGTTTATAAGTTTTCATTGCCATCTTATACCGCCAAACTTTCTATTTGTGCACCCTCAGGTAGAGTAACATAGAACTTTTTAAAGTCATTTTGTTTACCTGCAACACCACGGAATTTTTTTGTTTTTCCGTTTTGATTCAATGAGTTGATATTACTTGGAATGACTCCAAAATACTCACGAAAAACTTCTTTAAGACCTGATTTAGTCATGCGAGGAGAAGTCTGAACTACTATCACACCATTTTCTTGCATACCAAGAGTCTTTTCTGTATATAATATAGACTTGATGTCTGTAATATCTGCCATTACTTAGCCTCACTTATCAGAGTTTCCCATACTGCTTTTTCTATCACTATCGAGCGATAATTAGCAGCTAAAAAAGCATTTAATTCATTTGATTCTATGACATAACTCGCAGCAATGTTTTCAAATGCCAAGTATGTTTGTTCATCCAATAAAGATTTAACAATAAGCGTATCTCTCTGATTTAAAGCTTTAAAGATTGCGTATGCATCTTTTGTTTTACCTGATGCAACTTCAAGACTCTCAACAATAAATAGAGTCCCATTTTGTGCATGCTCATTTAAAGCAAAATTTAAAGCAAGTTTTTTTTGCTTTTTATTTACTTTTAAATCATAGTTACGGTTATTTTTAGGACCAAATGCTTGACCACCACCAACGAATGTTGGAGCACGCTTAGATCCAGCACGACCACGTCCGCCACCTTTTTGAGCCCATGGTTTTTTACCACCACCTCTTACCTCTGCACGTGTTAAAGCAGTCGCAGTGTTTGCTCTCATAGCAGCTTGCGTAGACTTTACATACAAATAGAGGTTATGAGGATTAATCCCTGAAAAACTCTCCGGTAATGCTAACTCGGAAGCTTTTTGTAATTTTTCATTTAAAACGATTGCACCCATTATTTAGCTACCTTTACACGACCTAGAGCACCATTTGCTCCTGATACTGAACCAACAACCACAATGATTTTGTTTTCAGCATCGAAAGAAATGACCTCGTTCTTAACACTATTTTGTGTGTTTCCGTACTGTCCAGGCATTTTCTTGCCCTTCATAACACGACCTGGCCACTCTTTTTGTCCGACAGAACCTGTTCTACGACCAAATCTATGACCGTGTTCAGCTGGACCACCACTAAAATTCCAGCGCACCATGGCACCTGTAAAACCGCGACCTTTGATTTTGAATGTAGTCTTCAACACACTAGCTTGTGCTAGGGGAGTATAATCTACATCGCCAGCTTCAGTATTTGCTACATCTAAAGTAACAAAACGGTTAAATTCTGATGGAAGGTTATACTTTTTTTGTTGACCTTCTATCGCCTTATTCATTTTTTTACCGCTCATGTAAGATACAATCGCAGTTCCTTCATTTACTTCACATACTTTCATATCGAGAACTCTTAAAAGAGTCACTGGCTTACTTGGTATAGAGATAGTACGGCTCATGCCGATTTTTTCAACAATATATTCCATGACCTCTCCTACTTATCCATAGAGCGAACTTCAACGTCCACTTCCGGTGCAAGATCAAGTTTCATTAGAGAATCAACAGTTTCAGGCGTAGCTGAAACAATGTCTATCACTCTAGCGTGCATACGGATTTCAAATTGCTCACGAGCTTTTTTATTGATGTGAACAGATTTTAAAACTGTATATTTACGAATCTTTGTTGGCAAAGGGATAGGACCACGAATTGCGGCACCTGTACGCTTTACAGCCTCTACTATTGATGCTACTGATCTATCAAGAACGCGATGATCATAAGCTTTCAACTTCAAACGGATTTTTTCCATTGTTTTTCCTTCAAAAGAACTCGTTAGGTCTTGCCCAACTATATATTTACAACGGCGAAATCTTAACTAAATTAACTATTTAATTCAAGGATTTAGGGAGCAAAAATTGATTTAAGTATTAATTTATTTCCTTTTAATAAGGAAATGATAAAATACTGCCATGGAAATACTACTAGAAGAATTGTACAAAGCGGATTTATATAGTGATAAATTCAATCAAAGAAAGATATTTTTAGATGAAAATAGTTTTCAGATAAACGGTATAACACAAAGCGGAAAAACAAAACTTGTCAAAAATTATCTCCTCTCGCTTAAAAAAAGTACCTATTTATACATAGACTGCGTAGATATCAGGATTGACGTCCATAAACTCAACGCATCTTTAGCGCAGTTTTGTATCCAAAACAAAATAGATGTTTTGGTGCTAGACAATTATACGCTCGATATTAACATCGTCAATGTCTCACAGCTCATCATTTGTTCGCAAACGCATTTAGCAATCGATTATCTACAAACAATCTGGCTTTATCCTTTGGATTATGAAGAGTTTTTGTCGTATGAGTACAAGTTCGACTCAAGTGCACTGAACCATTTTTTTCAGCTTGGCGGCTATCCGTCGATGCATAAAATAAATCCTGATGAGAGAAACTTATACATCCAAAAATCACTCCGCTATGCCCTGCCTCCGATGGAGTTTGACATTCTTTGCTACTGTGCAAAAGTGATGTCACAAAAGGTCTCTGCCTATACAATTTATGAGAGACTCAAACATACTCGCAAAATTTCCAAAGATAAACTTTACGCCTCCTATGAAAACTTGATAAGCAAAAAGTATATCCATCAACTTGAAAAAGTTGACCATCCAAAGGCGGCAAAAAAGCTCTATCTCTGTGACATATCTCTAAGGTCTGCATTGACAATCGAGAAACATTTTGGGCGTTTGTTTGAAAACATGATATATTTAGAGCTTTTAAAATCGGGTAGAACATGTTACTATGAAGAGAGTGCGGATTTTTTTGTGCCCCATGACAGCGAGGTTATTTTAGGGATGCCTTTTGCTGATGAGAGAGCGCTTTTTAAAAAATTAGAAAATATGGAAGCTTTTATCATGACCTATCAGGTGAAAAAAGTAACCGCAGTCACCATGAGCAGTGAAGGGAAAATCTCTCATCCCTTTTCAAATGTAGAGATGCTCCCCTTTGATATTTGGGCGCTAGGAGATTAAAGGTATATGTATTGGGTACCCAAAAATCATAGATTTTGACCCTTAAGTTGCAGGGGTTTGATAAAATATAAATTAAATAATAAGGGACTCTATGAATGGGATACTTTGCGGTATAGACGAAGCAGGACGAGGACCGCTTGCGGGTGATTTAGTCATTGCGGGTTGTATTTTACATGTCAAAATAGAGGGACTTGATGATTCTAAAAAACTCACCCAGAAAAAAAGAGAACTTCTTTATGACAAAATCGTGCAAAATTCAAGCTACCACATTGTGATATTTTCTCCAAAACAAATCGACGACGAGGGGATTTCTAAATGCTTAGCAAGGGGACTTCAAGAGATTATGCAAACACTTGCCTGCGAAGAATACCTTTTTGATGGAAACACAACCTTTGGTGTCAAAGGTCTCAAAACCATGATTCAAGCTGATGGCAAAATCCCCGCAGTAAGCGCCGCAAGCATCTTGGCAAAAGTCACCCATGACAGAAACATCATAAAAGACGCCGAAAAATTCCCTGAATATCAATTTGAAAAACACAAAGGCTACGGGACAGCCTTACATGTACAAATGATTCAAAAATATGGTTACTGTGAAATTCATCGAAAAAGCTATAAACTAAAAGCATTCGAAGCGACTCTTTTTTAACCTCTACGGATATGAGGCTTGAGCCTCACCTTGTTATCATTGAAGCCAAAAAGGTGAAGCTCGTGTGAACTATGCCATTTAAAGCATAGTTTAAAAGCCTTACATCCTAATTTATTATAGAAAAAGTTGCTTCTATATTTTAGTTTTCTAGTTTTTTCATGATCTTTTTTTTACATACAATCTTTAGAATAGATTATTTATTAAAATCAATCTTTAAATCGGGATATTTTTCTTGAAATATGCGTTCGTTTTGATTCATAATCGCTGTTCCCTCAGCGGAATCCTTATTTCCTTGTTCTATATTTTGTTTACCGATGGTCATATCATGGTCTCCACTTTTTACAAGTTTT
>DJAA01000055.1 GCA_002428085.1 Sulfurimonas sp. UBA6014
GGCCAAATACAAATGCGCGGGGTGGCCAAATTGGATGCGCGCGTACAGTAGTAATTGTTACACCACTACTACTTTTAAAACTCACCTGAACTTGTACAACAAAGAGACTATAAATAGGCTTTCTTTAAATGATTTAATAGTTCATAAAATTGTATTATAAAAATAGCTTTAATTGCTTCAGGAAAGCCTTTTAAACCATCAATAGATGCTATGAGTATATCTTGAACACCACGATTGCTCAGATCAGTTAGTACTTGTAGCCAAAAGTTCGCTCCTTCATTTTCTAAGAGATATAAACCAAGTATCTCCTTCTTGCCATTAAGTCCAACACCAAGTATCGTATATACAGCTTTGGGTGTGTATTTAGCATCCTCAAAGTTGCCCCTAGAAAAAGGGCAAGAGGTGAAACTCATATTTTTTTGAACCTAAAAAGTCAGTACCTTGTCACTTTGTATAATCCAGTCAGCGAGTATTTGCATCGTTGATGAAATGCTTTCATCGAAATAGGGTTGATTTTTATAGAGTCCGCATCGGGTATTGCATGTTGCGCATACTTGTAGAGCAACGCCGTCTTTATAGAGTTTTTTGAGCATATCTACCAAATCATAGTCATAACCCTCAGGCTTTTTTGTCATATCTCTAGCCAAATCGACGGCATCATTCATTAAAAAAATCTGAACGCTCTCTTTACTTTTATGAAGCGTTTTTGCGAGTCGCAGAGCATTCCAAGCTACATCAGAACCATCATAAGGCTGATGATTTAAAATTATAGTTGTCATCTGTTGATTTCCTTACTGCTCTTTGCTAAGCAGGGTTACGCCTAAACCTGTCTCAATCGGGTAAGCTTGTTGAGCCCAGCCTTTGAGACCGTCTTTGAGATTTGTCGCATTGACATACCCTAGTTTTCTCAGTGTTTGCGCGGCTAATGCTCCACGCGATCCACCACGGCAATAAGTAACAATGACAGAATTTTTGTCTTTGATTTTATTGAGTACTTCAAATTCCAAATTCCCACGTGTGATTGCCATTGTTTCTGAAGCATATATTTCACCCTCAGCGCGCTGATTTTCTTCACGCACATCTAAGACAATCACTTTTTTCTCAGTATCTAACATCTCTTTAAGCTGTTTTGGCGATATTTCACCTGCTTCAGCCTTAGCGATAGAAATCAAGTTATCAGCTTCTATCTGACCCGCTAGCAAAGAAGAACTTACCAGCAAACCTGCAACTATAAGTATTATTTTGTTTTTCATTTCAATCTCGTTAGTTAGGACTTTAGCTAAATAGCTAAGTATTTTATATGATATAATAATCAAAACCATCTGTCAAGGACATGTATGCTAGATATGCAACAAAAGCTCAAAATCTTCAAGGCGCTTAGTAATGAAACGCGCTTTTTGATTTTTAAAAATATATTTACAGGAGGATATGCCTGCTCGCTCGAAAAAAAACAGTCTGGTGTCGAAGTAAACCCCATCGCAACTTGCGTCAGCACCATTGCAGAGCATTTCAACTTTTCTCTTCCGACGATTTCTAACCATATTAAAGAGCTAAGAGAGGCGAAAATTATCACTGTGGAGAAAAAAGGAAATAAGGTGTACATTGAACCAAATATAGAAACGATTCGTGAAATGGCTGGATGTTTTGAGACTTTAGTGGCAAATTTCGATAAAAATAGAGAACTGTTTTTTGATGAAAAACTATCACTTAAATAATAACTTTCTTTTTTGCTCTTATCGCCAAAGCTCTAAATTAGAAACATCAGGGACAGAGCTTTACTTTTGAGGTATGCAATTTAACTAAATATTGGTTAAAAGTAAAGCTCTGACTCTGCTATTTTTAATCCTGCAATTAGTTCTTTTAATTCTAAATCTAAAATATTTTCTTTTTCAGATTTTGAATAAATTGTTACCAAAAATACTTCATTGTGTTCATTTATGCAGTATGTAATAATTCTGTAACCTGCACTTTTACCTTTATTATTATCACTGTTTTTTATTCTGACTTTAAAAGTGTTATTACCTAATTCAGTACCAATTGTTGGATTTTTTTCAAGTTCATTTGCTAGTTCTAAAACATCATTTTTGATATTTTTATATTTCTTTTTTAAGGTTTTGAGATTTTTGATAAATTCTGGAGTTGGTATAACTTTATAATTCATCTAAGATATGCTTCAATTCTCTTTTTTCTAATTGTCCATTATTTTGAAGTTTTACTTCTTCTAAACCTTTTTTAACACTTTGTTTAATATTGTAAGTTTCAATATATTGCATAATATTATCTATAAATTTATTTTCATCATTATTGCACTCTTTGTGAAAAAATTTTTCTACAGTAGGATTATTTATATTTAATGACAACATTAAAAACTCCTTATTTTTTCATATATTCTAGCATAAAATATTATAAACTTTATTTATTGTTTATATAATATTTTTCTTGCTAAAGGCGACAATTTTGAGGCCTTGAAACTCCTGTGAAACATCAGGGTCAGAGCTTTACTTTTTTAAAACTTCCCTAAAAGAGTGACACTTTTTTAGGGAAGTGTAGATTCACATGAGGTATGTAATTTAACTAAATATTGGTTAAAAGTAAAGCTCTGACCCTGCTATTTCCATCCTCAAAGTTGCCCCTAGAANNCCCTGCTATTTTGGAAATGTTAAGTATTTACAACGACTCTGTTTCGTCCTGTACTTTTTGCTCTGTAGAGTGCATCATCTGCTTTTTTTACCAATGTTTTTATACTCTCGTCTGTTATGCCAAGAGTTATCCCAAAACTAGCCGTAATCTGTGGTACGGGTGAAAAGTTTTCATTTTCTATGGCCATTCGTATATGCTGTGCAATAGTTTCAAGCTGTTCTATCACTTTTACTTTTGTGATGACAACAAACTCTTCTCCACCCCAACGAACGACATAGTCAGATGCTCTTGTTGTCTCTTTGGTTAGAGCAACAATTTTTTGAATCACCATATCCCCGACATTGTGCCCATAGGTATCATTTACCTCTTTAAAATGATCTATATCAAAGAGTATGAGTCCTAGCTTGAGATGCTCTTTTTGTGCGTTTTTCTGATAGTTTTCGAAATTTACATGAAGAAATTCCCTATTAAAAGCACCGCTGAGATAGTCATGATAGGCTTTTTGTTTTAAAATAATTTTTTCGCCTATGCTTTGAGTAATATCTGTAAAACTCACAATATACTTTGTATCCGTATAACTGTTTACATTTACATAAAAGCCGTGTGAGACTAACGCTTTATCTTGCATGCTAACTATTCTGTCTTCACTTGAGAGATTTTTAATAGCTTCTATCCATTTTTCATCTTTGTTTTTTTGAAAATAAAACTCATCAACTTCTTCAAACCTTGAACAAAGGCAGTCATCTTGAGATAAAAACTCTTCTAAGCCACTCACATCAAAAAAAGATTTAAAAGATTGATTTACATAGGTAAGCTTTAAGCCATCAGTAATAACTATCATATTTGTTTGCAAATCAATAGTCTTTTGAAGGGTATGTATTATTTCCACTAATTGAGTTATGTTTCGCTGTATAGAGATGAAGTGTGTTATTTTGCCTTCTTTGTTCTTAATAGGGGCAATATTCCACTCTACATGATACTTTGAGCCGTCTTTTGTATAGTTTATAGTACTGCCTGCAAAAATTTCACCTTTTTTGCATGTAGCTTTTACTGCATCTAAAACTTTTCTACTCGTCTCTTCGCCTTGCAAAATTCGAGGCGTTTTGTCTTTAAGTTCTTCTAATGTGTAGCCCGTTTGCTCAGTAAAGGCTTTGTTAACATAGACTATCTTTGGACCGGGCAGTTCCAAGTTAG
>DJAA01000011.1 GCA_002428085.1 Sulfurimonas sp. UBA6014
GAGTGCAACCGAAACCCCCGCAGTAAAATACATAAATAAAATTTAACAAAAATAGCTATATAATTAAAAAGTCAAAAATTATCGAAAGGTTGCACTAATGAAAAATATTAATCTAACAGAAAATAAAATATATCAAGAGATAGATAAACAAGTAGAAGAGCTAAAAAAAATGGTAAATGAGCGATATAAAGATGCGACAATGGATGAAATGGAATTATCCGTATTTAAACATCTTCAAGGGATAGGTCAAAAAGTGCTAGAGGGGTATATGGAAAAAAAACTCTGCACTCAAACCAATAAAAGAGATTGAAGTAGAAGGAAAAATATATAAGCGAGATAATGGATTACATCCTAAAAGATATTTAACAATATTTGGAGTACTTGATTTAAAAAGATATTGTTATCAACCAAAAGATAGAACACCAGAATATAATGGTTGCGACAATATATATCCAGTAGATATCACAGCCAATCTCTCAAAAGACAAATACTCATATACCCTCCAAGAAATAGCCGTATTGGCAAGTAATTCACAAGCATATATACAAGCTTCTAAGCTAATAGAAAAGATATTGCACCTTCATCTCCCCGTTGATTCACTAGAGAGAATAAACAAAAATAGTGCTAAAGGGTATGATGATTTTTATAAAGATTATGAACCAAAGATGGCAAAGGAAAATGAGCTTGTAGTGGTGAGTTTTGATGGTAAAGGAATACCTATGACGAAAGAAGAGTCTGCCCAAATCAAAGCAAAGAGTGAAAAAGGTGAGAAAAAACAGAAAAAGAAAGAGTCTCTTGTTGCGGTGAGTTATCTTGTTAAACCGATAATAAGATTGGCTTCTTCACTTGCAAGTTCACTTATCTTTGGTAAGGTTAATAATCAAGAGCATGAGGAAGCCCTGAATTTTGAAAAAGGTGATATGCGAAAAATGGCAAGTCTTAAAAAGAGTAAAATAGAAGTGATGAAGGAGATGAAAGCTCATACAGATAAGATATCAAAAGAAACAAAAATTCTTATGGTCATGGATGGAGCTAAAAGTTTATGGAACGGTGCTGATGTAGTTTTTGGTAAAGATAACTATATTGGGATACTTGACATTATTCATGTTAGAGACTATTTATATACCGTTGGTCATGTTTTTTATAAAGAGGGAAGCCCTGAACTTAGGGGTTGGGTGCACTCCGCCATGGTGAGAGTTTTAGAGGGAGGTGCTAAAGTAGTATTGGAAGAAGTTCAACGAGAACATGACAAAGCAGATAAAGGCAAGCAGTCAAGATTAGAACCATTCATAAGCTATTTTACTAATAATCTTTCACGAATGAAATATGATGAGTATCTAAAAAATGGTTATCCTATCGCTTCAGGGGTTGTTGAATCTGCATGTTCACAGGTAGTTGCAAATAGAACCGAACTTCCAGGTGCCAGATGGTCTGTTGATGGAGTTGAACCTATCTTAAAGCATCGTTCCATTAATACCAGTGAAGATTGGGATGGGTATTGGGACTATTACAGAGAGTGGAATCAGAAGAAAAATTATGCTAATACTATTGGAGTTGTTGCGAATCTATTGGGAAATGGTCAGATGTGTGGGTGAGCTAGTGCGGGGGTTTCGGTTGCACTCTTCTGTATCTTTGTTTTTTCATGAAAGTTCTCCTTGTATTATGCATCTTCCAAGTCCTCGGGTTCGATTGAGTCCCATTCTTTTGAGCATCGTGGTAGCCTTTTTAATCTTTTCACCATATTGAGCTGGAATATTTTCAATTGTGCCATGCAGTGTTAGTGGAATTACCACTTCAATCTCTCGAAGAGAATGCTCAAGAGCAATCCCATTTTCACCAATAGCAGTAGAAGCAATCACATGATAAAGATGATTTTGAAGTTGATTTGTTACTATTTCATTCTTCTCTTGCATTTTTAAAGTGGCATTGCTAAAATAGCAAATCCCTTGCTTGACACCTTTATTTCCAAAACACTCTTGCACCAAATCTGCATCTTCTTGAGCCATCTCTCTTATGAGCCCTTTGAGTGTTTTTCCAGGAGCATACGGTAAATCATCACTATCTTTGATTACCAAACTATCAAGTTTTGCACCAGCACTCAAACCGCTACTCAAATGCCAATAATCCAAAAATTGGATGGTGTATTTTAAAGTCATTGTTTTGCCTCCGTAGTTGAAATAATTTGAAGTACATCATAGATTGGAGTTTTTTGGAGTGTATCTTTTTCAATAATCAAATTATCATGAGAGAGTTCTTTATGAAAAATTTTCAAATTATTATCCATGATTTCACAATTCCATCTATCTTTTTCTTGCGTGATGCTATTGATTCTTTCAAGCATATCTTTTGCACTTTGATGGTCTTTGTAGAGTTCACTCAGCCAACTTCTTAATCTACTAATTGGACTATTTTCACATCTATATGCCTCAATAGTATAAATAAAATCTTGAATTTGTNNTTGTGGTTGTTCTTTATGCTCAAGATAATAGGGTCCAAAATCAAGCCTTATCTTTTCTTGGTTATTTTTAATAGTGAGTTCATCTGCAACAAACTTATCCCAACTTTGAAAGTTTGAACTTTGAATATTATGAAACATAAGACTTGATGGAACGAACTCTAGCTTTTGTGTTTCTCGTAACGCTTTTGCATGTTTTTTTGTTTGACCTGTAAGTGCTTCGGCTAAATGTAACGCATNNACATAATGAAGAGGATATTTGTTGTTACTATAGGCAATTCCTGCACATGCTGTTAGTTTATAACCTATCTGTTTTTGTGTTTCCTCTTCAAAATATTGTAAAAAATCTTTTGTAAATTCCAGTGCAATATTAGCATCACAAACCACCGTCATATCATCACCACCCAAAATGACAGGACGAATTTTTTCTTTCTTCTCTTTGGCTCTTTCAAATGCTTTATTGGTTGCACTATCAAGCTTTGTGGAGAACGCTGTAAGTGTAAGTCCTGTTTTTTCTTTGAGATGAGGAATAAGTTCTCCCAAACCATTGCCATCTGCATGAATAACTGCAATTTTATTTTTTCCATTTGAAAGAGCTGTGAGTTCTTTTAACTCTTTTAGTGATGGATTTTTATCTTTTTCTTTATTGAACCATTGCGTATATGCGTCACTTTTTTGTTGGGTTGCAACATCAAGTTTCTCTTTTGAATCTCCCCAACTTGGTCGTGCTGTTTTTGGGTAAAGTTCTAAGATATTGATATGCAAATCAAGAGGGATTGATGGTTTATTTCTTTGCATTTTGAGCTGTTTTTCCAGAGTGTTCAAATCCTCTTTTGTTGGTTCATCTGTGCTTATTACAACGACAGTTTGACTTATTGTAATCCCATACGCTTTTTGCATAACCTCTTTTGGAAAGTTTTTTACAACTTCTGCAAGTTTACTTTTATCATGAAAAATTGCTTTTATATTTCCAGCAGCTTGCATAATTATTNNATACTTATCTATTGTGATTTTTTTTACTATCTCACTTGCTCCTATAATCTCTGTGAGTTTATTTGTTTTAAATATAAAATCTTGGATACCTTGTACACTTGCACCATATAAATATTTTGCCATTTAGTTCATCTCCTCTATTGCAATTTTCCCCAGTCCAAAAACC
>DJAA01000067.1:0-4087 GCA_002428085.1 Sulfurimonas sp. UBA6014
AAACCTATCTTTTGGAAGAAACTTTCATTCTTAAAATTATCTTCTAAAAAAAGCTTTCATTCCCAAAATTATCTTCCAAAAAACTTACAAGAGAGCAAATACTAGGTCTGGAAAAAGTATCGCCAGCCCAAGTCCTAAAAGCTGTAAAAGGATAAAAGGAATGACCCCTTTATATATCTCTAGTGTTGTTATCGTATCTCCTGCTGCACCTTTTAAAAAAAAGAGTGATAAACCAAAAGGAGGCGTTAAAAAAGAGGCCTGAAGATTTAAGGCAATGAGCACTGCAAACCAGATAGGGTCTATGCCAAAAGCGTGCATAATCGGTACTAAAATTGGGACGATAATAAAAGTTATCTCTAAAAAATCTATAAAAAATCCAAGTATAAAAATACCTAACATGCTTAAAAAGATAAACATCCAAACATTGCCTATATCTTGACTAAAAAATTCTAAGATTAAGTCCGAACCGCCAAGCTCGTTAAAGACAAGAGAAAAAGCAGTTGCACCGATAAGAATCATAAAAATCATTCCGCTAAGCTTCACGCTCTCTAATGAAGCATATCGTATCATCTCGTAAGACAAAGAGCTGTTAAATGCTGATAAAATCAGTCCACCTATTACCCCAAAAGCAGCCGATTCTGTAGGTGATGCAACGCCTGTAAAGATGCTTCCCAAAACTGTAATCATCAAAAGAAGTGGCGGGATAATGGAGAAAAGTATCTCTTTTAAAGAGATTTTTTTCACATTTTGAGCAACGGGTGCGATAGAAGGATTTAAAAACGCACGGATTAAGATGTAGGCTATGTATAAACCGACCAAAACAAATCCTGGTAAAACAGCCCCTTTAAACAAATCACCCACACTCACACTCATAACATCACCCAAAACAATAAGGATGATAGAGGGCGGAATAATCTGCCCAAGTGTTCCACTTGCTGCAATGGTTCCACCCGCTAAACCTTTGTTATAACCAGCTTGTATCATCAGTGGCAGAGCGATAACACTCATCATGACAACAGAAGCGGAGACGATGCCCGTCGATGCGGCTAAAAGTGCTCCAACTAACACAACACTGACCGCTAAGCCACCTCTTGTAGAGCGAAAAAGTGCGCTCATGGAGAGTAAAAGTTTTTCCGCCATAAGCGACTTTTCTAAAATAAGTCCCATAGCGATAAAGAGAGGAACCGCCATAAGTGTAGTGTTGGACATAATGCCGTAAATGCGAAACGGTAAAATAGAAAAAACATCAAAACCTAAGTCAGGGATAAGAAAAGCAAAAATGATGGCTACCCCACCAAAAGCAAACGCAACAGGAATGCCGATAAAAAGCAGAAGAAGTGCAACACCAAACATAAATAAAGCAATCATGATGCTTTCCATATATCAAGATTTGTTTTGATACTCTTAAGCGCTTGGAGCGACAAAAATATAAATGCAAGTGGCAAAAGAGACTTGACTATAAACCTGTACTCTAGCCCGCCAGGGTCTGAAGATGCTTCATTTTGTGCAAAACTCAAAGCAACAAAATCTATCCCTATGTAGATGATGAGCAAAGAGACTGGCAATACAAAAAAGAGTGCACTTGCCATATTGATAATGGCTTTTGTTTTAGGGCTAAAAGAGGCATAAAAAATATCGACCCGAACATGCGCATCTTCTCTCATGGTGTAGGCAATTCCAAACAAAATCACAACATCAAAAAGATGCCACTCCAACTCCTGAAGTGCCGTTGAGCCCTCAGAAAAAAGGTAACGCGCACTTGCATCATACACAATTAAAAGAACCAAAAGAGCCAAGATAACGGCGGTAAAGTTTCCTAAATATTTTATGGTTTTATCTAACATCTATCCTATACTGCCTTATATAAAATTTGGTGCATCATTCGCAAATAAAATAATATCGCCTGCTTTTGTCTCGCGTGCAAGGGTCTCTACAAGAGACGATTTATTGATCAATAAGATTTGATTTTTGAGTGTTAAATTTTTGCTGAAAAGTTCTGCATTCAGAGCGCCTGTGACTATGGCTGTATCAAAAACATCATTGATAGCATCTATGAGTTTTAGGTTTAACTCATCACTGCTTTCAACTAAGCC
This sequence comes from Sulfurimonas sp. UBA6014, assembly GCA_002428085.1. Lineage (GTDB taxonomy): Bacteria > Campylobacterota > Campylobacteria > Campylobacterales > Sulfurimonadaceae > Sulfurimonas. The sequence continues at coordinate 2,094 of DJAA01000067.1, forward strand.
AGGCGTGACTATAACTTTTCTCCCCTCATGAAGAGAACACAAGCGTACAGCTTCTAGCATGCCATCTATGTTCCCGTTGTAGCCATCATCAAGGATGATTTTTCCACCAGCTTTTATCATTTGTAAGCGGTGTTCTACGGGTTTGAGCTCTTTGACTGCATCTAAAATGGCTTCGTTACTCATGCCAAAATGTTTTGCAATGCGTACAGCTACGGCGATGTTCATGGTCTGAAACGCACCCAAAATATCTGTATGCAAAGAGAGTGTTTCACCCGCAATCTCTACATCAAAATCAGTCCCTTGAAGTGTGGCGATAACATGATGGATGTCTTTACCAAAAAATATTACCTTCTCATGAGGTTCATTTGTTACCGAAGTATGGATAAATGCGCGCTCAAGCCTTGGTGATTGCATGATTTCAAGCTTTGTTGCAATGATATTTTGCAAGGATTTGAAGTACTCTATATGTGCTTCGCCAACCTTTCCTACAACTACTGTTTGCGGTTCAATAAAAGTAGTAATATCGTAAATATCACCGCTTTGTCTTGCCCCTGCTTCACAGACATAAATCTCTGTATCTTCAGGCAATGCGTTGTTCACATCCGCCATAATGCCGCCCAAAGTATTGACACTCCTTGGCGTTGCGTAGACTTTATACTTGTGCGCCAAAATCTGTGCTACAAAATTTTTGATGCTTGTTTTACCATAACTTCCTGTAATGGCGATAATTTGGAGATTTTTCATATGGAGAAGTTTCTTTTTTGCCTCTTTTTTGTACGCCATAAAAAGATATTTTTCTATCATAAAGCTGCCGATGTAAGCAATAGCTAGAGGCATAAAAACGCCATATACTTGGCATGCAGACTTGAGCGTACACAAAATATCTTGAAAAAGTGTCAAAGAGATGAGAAGGATAAGAAATCTTTTTACTCTCCATGTCAACACAAGTTTTTTATCAAGTCTTTTATGCCAAACAAAGATTGCAGGTAAAATTGCAAAGTAAAAAAATATGGCAAAAAACTTCCCCGTTGTGTAGTAAGCGATGAAAGGGATAAAAAAGTAGATGAGATGCCAATGCGGCTTGTGGTGTTTTAAGATGACACGAGAGAGTTTGTAGTCATACCACTGGAGGTTTGTGATAAGGTACCAGCCCAAAACTGTTACAAACAGAACATTTGTAACAAACGCGGCTAAAATTTCGTAACTTTGCATATTAATGCTCCAGTGTTTTTAAAAAAGTTTTTTCTATATGCTTAGAGATATCCTCTGCTTGACTCATAAAAAAATAATGGTCTCCATCATAAATCTCAAGGGTAGAATCTTTGATCAGTTTGTTTATAGTCTTGGCTGACTCAAGCGGTGTCGCAGTATCAAACTTGCCCCAGCAAAGAAGTGCTTTGCCACTATATACTTTAAATAGATCGTAAAAATTTTCATTGACTACGTTTTTGAAAGTTTGATACATCGGCTCACTAAGAGTTTTTGCATCTTGCGCCACGAAAAAAGAACGAAGTTTTGCAAAACCAAATATTTTAAGACTTTTAAAGAGTGCTATTTTGAGTTTTACTTTAAGAGATTTTGGCACATAGATACCAGCGCTTGCAACTAAAACTAGCACTTTTGGCTCAAGTAAAAGTGCTACCTTACCACCAAAAGAGTGCCCTAAAATAATATCTTTTGAAGCATTGATATGAATCATCAAAAGTTCAACTATCCTAGCATAATCAGCTGTTTTAAGGCTCAAGTTGCACGTGCTCCCACCAAAACCTGGTAGGTCGATATAAATATGACGAAAAGTGTCCATATAGGGGGAAAATACTTTCTTCATGAGGCTTTTATTGCTTCCCCAGCCGTGCAACACTATCAAATCAATCTTGGCATGAGGATTTATAATTTCATAACTCATCGTAATCGTATGCTGATTGAACTGAATAGATTTTAGAGCCATTACTTCCCTTTTGCACTATTGATTGAGTGGATGTAGTCGTAAGAAA
>DJAA01000067.1:4095-4259 GCA_002428085.1 Sulfurimonas sp. UBA6014
GGCTTTGATGGAACTTGGAAAATCTTCAAACAAATAGTTCGCCATAGAACCAGGAATAGGATTTATTTCATTCAAATATACATCTCCATTTATGACAAAAAAGTCACATCGGATGAGGGCTCCCTCAAATAAGTTGGTATATATTTTTTTAAAATTTGCAAAAA
>DJAA01000067.1:4292-26850 GCA_002428085.1 Sulfurimonas sp. UBA6014
AAAATCCATATATTTTTTTTCAAAATCTAAAAATTCATTTTTTTGAGGCTCTTCGACTATGGAGCAGTGAATCTCTCCATTTGCCATGTATCCCGCTACATTGTACTCTTTGACCCCTGCTATAAAAGGCTCAACGATAAGGCAGCTATCAAATTCAAATGCAGAGTCTAGCGCATAATCAAGCTCGCTCTCATCTCGCACAATACTCACTCCAATGGAACTTCCTAAGCGGGCAGGCTTCACGATAACAGGATACTCCATGGCGAGATCTTTGTGTACTTTTGCGGATAACATTTCATACTTAAGGGTTTTGATATCTTTTGCGATTGCAAGCCATTTTGTATATCTTTTGTCATAAGAAAATACACTCGCATCAACTCTTGGACCAATATATTTTATGGAGAAAAAATCTAAAAGTGCCGCCATTGTCCCATCTTCACCATCGGCACCATGGATAAGATTTAAAATAGTTCCTTTGTGCTCTTTGAGACTAAAGAGGCTTTTTTGGATAAAACAGCCATTTGCGATACTTAGCTGTGGCATCTTTTTATGTCCACCACTTGAAAACAATTTTGCTTTCATTTTGGAGGGTTCTATGAGATAAAATTTATGATCTTGATCACAAAAAATAAAAGTTAAAGCAAAGCTTGAGAGCTTGGATTTTAAAGTAATTGCACTTACTATACTGATTTCATGTTCAAAACTGGCACCGCCAAATAAAATTGTTAACTTCAAAATAACTTCCTTACATTTGTAAATATTTATGACTTAATTGAAAAATGAAATCATACCATTTTCTTACTCGAGACTTCCATACTTGTAAATTTATACTCTAAGCAGTGATGTTCATTTTATCAAAGTGTTTGCAAAAGCTTTAAAGACTCTTTGACAAGGGAGGCTGTGTCTGTCCCTTGACAAGCGCTAAGCGCTTTGAGTATTTTTGCCTTTGTAAATCCTAAAGATTCGAGTGCTTCACTCGCTTCATGAAAGGATTTGTTTTTTGGAGTCAAGGGTGCCAATATTTCGACATCAAAGCCGCTGAGCTCCACTAAGATGCGCCCTGCATTCTTTGGACCGATACCAGGAACTTTTTTGACTCCATCGATATCTTTGTTGTTGATAACGACTCCAAATTGCGAGGGTGAATAGGTGGAGCATATTGCCATGGCAACTTTTGGTCCAACGCCATTTATTTTAATCAGTCTCTCAAACATCTTTTTTTCGCTCATGTCTAAAAAACCATACAAAAGTTGTGCATCTTCACGGATAATATGCGTTGTATATAAATGTACCTGTTCTTTGGGAAGGGCAGAAAATGTTTGCAAGGAGATAAAAACTTCATAAACAATCCCATTCACATTAACATGAGCAAAATTTGGCTCTTTGTAAACTAAAATTCCGTGTAAAGCGACTATCACTCTTTGACTGCTTGTATAACGAATTCGCCACTCTCAAGTTTTACAAGACCAAATACCTTATCTGTTGAAGCTTGCTGAGGCTTAAATATAAGTTCCATAGGAGGATTAATGAGTTTAAATCTAATCTCGTTATACCCTACCCATTGATCTCTATTGATAACTCTTGCATCAAAAATATCATCTTGCAAGGAGAAAACTTTATTAGTGAGCTCTAACAAATTTTCTTTTTTTTGTTCCAGCTCATTTTTGATATTTGTCAAATGCTCTTCTGTTTTTTTGAATAGATTGTATTGTCTTATGAATGATGTGGGCATTGTAACGCCATTTTTTTTATAATGGAGCAATTTTTTTTTCACTGAGTTAAAAGTTGGCAAATTATCTTCAATTATCGTTGTGTATTTACTCACTTCTGCTGTGATATCTTTGATGCTTGTTTCAAGCTCTTTGATTGTACTATCGTTGACACCTTCCCCCTCTTGAGCGCCTATTTTTACAGATGGGTCAATGGTAAAAACATTTTCGCTCCCATGAAGCTGTTTAATCTCTATGAGCTTTGAAGCTGTTGCTTTTAAATACGAACCGCAAATATCTACTATGATTTCTCTTGCTTTAACATCGCCGCCTATGACTTGTTCTAACTCTACTCTATCCCCTTCGACGATTCCATGTTCGAGTATTTTTATCGAGATATTTTTGCCATATGCAATCCCTCGATGGGTATTTATTTTTAATTCGTCAGCTCGAATGGTTGAAGTTTTATGTGTTTGACCACCTATTGTTGCTTTATTGGCATGGATATTTGAATTTGGACCAGTATTGCCATCAACTTCTATTTCACTCACCTCTATGTTCATGCTCGTTCCAACAGCATCTTTCATAAAGTTTGTCTCTTTGACATTTATAAATACTTCAGAATCCAATCCTGAATTTATAGAGCCAGTTGTTTTAAAACTTATCTCACCGACGTCAAGTTCTTTTTGTACTGAATATGTATCCGCCGCATAAACAATATATCCGTTAATTGCCGCACGGTATTCAATCGAATGAGGAGTATCAATCTGTTTGATACTTTGGTCTAGTTTAAAAGTAGGGATATTTGTTATAAGAGGCTCTTTTGGCAGCATAAACTCGCCACGGCAATTTCTTCCTGGTTTTCCCTCTTTGATTTTAATATACTCAATAATAAGTTCATCTTTTAAAACACTATGGATAAAGTCTCTTAAGGCATAATCAATCTTGTCATTTGCATCAACTTGCTCTTTTTTATTGTAATGGTAAATTATCTCGTCATCGATAGTTGGAGTTGGTTCAAAACTTTGAGCGATTAAAATAGTCTCATTTTTAGTGTAGGTAATAGTTTCTTGAACACGAACATGAGCCGATATTTTAGAGATTGTGTCGCTGAGCATCTCATCAAAAATATCTATGAGTATTCCTGCACGCATTTTATGTTTATTAACAAAAATTAATAAATCTTTCTCAAAATTTTGATGATACGTTAAAACTGAACCCTCTTTTATACTCAAGTAAACTTTACATTTTGTAGCATTAGCACCTACTGCTGCATGAAAATTTTTAAATAAATCTTCTTCTAAATTTTTTGAAAATATTTCTACTTCATAGATTTGTTTGATTTGGAAGTTAGGATTTAAAAGCGTTTTGGTTGTGTCAAGTTCATAAACCTCATTTCTAGAGATCTCTTCCCACCCTTCATCTTTTGACTCATTCCCTTGACGGGTAAGTGTTTGCACGTCTAAAATAGCAAAATCTAAACTCTCGACTCGTATATCATAAGACTTTGCAATACTCATGAGCTCTTTTGCAACATTTTGAGTTTTAAGAACAATTGGGCGAACTTTTTTTAACGATACCTTCGCTTCTGTGGAATCAAATAATGCCATAACGCTACACCAACTATAATTTTAAATTTTAGGGTCTCTAGTTTAACGAAACATTTGTTAAACTTTTGTGAAATAATCGATAGACTTAAAAGAAGCCCATGTTTAAAGCCATTTTCACCAATAGTTTTGGAATTTTAGTCTCCAGAATACTCGGATTTTTACGAGATTTACTCACCGCCTCTGCTCTTGGAGCAAATATCTATAGCGATATATTTTTTATAGCTTTTAAATTGCCAAATCTTTTTCGGCGCATTTTCGCTGAGGGTGCTTTTACGCAGGTTTTTATCCCTGCATTTTCTCGTTCACTTCACAAGGGAGTTTTCTCAGCCAATATCTTTTTTATATTTTTATCTATTATTTTATCTATCACTCTGCTTGTAAATATTTTGCCAACTCTTGCCACACAAGCTATAGCTGTGGGATTTGATGATAAAACTATAGCGCTTGCAGCTCCATTTGTTGCCATAAATTTTTGGTATTTGCCACTTATTTTTATAGTCACTTTTTTAAGCACCCTGCTTCAATACAAACACCATTTCGCCACATCAGCATTTTCTACGGCACTTTTAAATCTCTCACTCATCGCAGCTCTTTATTTAAGTGAGGACAAAAGTCAAGGAGAGATAGTTTTTTATCTTAGCTGGGGGGTTGTTGTTGGCGGTATTTTACAGTTGGCTGTTCATGTCTTGGCAATCTACAAAATGGGATTTGCCAAACTTTTGTATGGTGGTTTTAGATATGTACGAGTTAAATCAATCCTTATCCAAAAAGAGACAAGAAAGTTCAAAGAGCAGTTTTTTCCTGCCATGTGGGGAAATTCAACTGCGCAGGTGAGTGCATTTTTAGACACCTTTTTAGCTTCGTTTTTAGTAACGGGTTCTATTAGCTATTTGTACTATGCCAATCGTATTTTTCAGTTGCCTTTGGCTCTTTTTGCTATCGCTGTTTCAATAGCACTTTTTCCAAGGGTGGCAAGATACATAAAAAATAAAGATGAACACCAAGCGTTGCTCTATCTCGAAAAAGCGTTTTGGTTTTTAGCTTTTTTACTCACAGCAAGCACTATCGCTGGCTTTATGCTCTCTAAAGAGATACTATGGTTTTTATTTGAAAGAGGAGCATTTACGGCACAAGACACAGCAAATACAACCGCTGTTTTGCAGATGTACATGATAGGACTTCTCCCTTTTGGTCTGCAAAAACTTTTTTTACTATGGCTCTACTCCAATGAGATGCAAATGCGCGCTGCGAAAATAGCAACTTTTTCACTTGCCGCTTACATATTTTTTGCCCTTTCACTCATCGCACCTTTTGGAGTGAGTGGTCTGGCCCTTGCGAGCACCATTAGCGGTTTTGTAAGTTTTGTTCTGACAATAGATGCATTTGGGAGAAAAAAGTTTTTCGATATACTTCTGAAGAAAAAAGCGATTTATCTCGTTGGCGGTGCTATTTTGCTGACGATTTTACTTTTAATTTTTAAAGATTTGCTGCGTGTTTATATCTAAAGGTGTTATACTTATACACATATTTTATGCACATAGGATACACACATGACCACACTTTATAATCCACATGCTAAAAAAAAAGCGACTAATCTGAGTATAAATTCAGATTTACTTAAAAAAGCAAAAGAGCTTCAAATCAATATCTCTAACTCTTTAGAGAAAACTCTCATAGAACTTATAAAAGAACAAGAGGCGAAAAACTGGGCTAACGAGAACAAAAATTCTATCAATAGTTATAATGAAAGAGTCACAAAACAGGGCATCTTTAGTGATGAGATAAGAAGTTTTTAATGGCTCAGTTTGATGTTTATGAAAATCCAAACATAAAAACCAATAAAGAGATACCTTATCTTCTTGATATTCAAAACGACATATTAAAAAACTTATCAACAAGAGTCGTTGTCCCTTTAGTCTTAAATATGAAAGCAGCAAAAATTCTCAATCCTCAATTTAAAATCAATGGTTTAACACTCACGATGTCAACGGCTGAGCTTGCAGGTGTAGCGCAAGAGCATTTAGGTTCAAAAGTTTGTTCGCTAGAAAATGCAAGAGATGCAATAATCTCTGCAGTTGACTTTATGATAACTGGTTTTTAAAAGGAAAATACTTACATGACAATTTACGATTCAGTACAAAAGAAAAAAAGAGATTTTATCCCTCAGGTGCAAGGTAAAGCGACTTTGTATGTTTGCGGTCCTACAGTTTATGATGATGCACACTTGGGACATGCAAAAAGTGCTTTGGTTTTTGATCTGCTCGCTAGAGTACTCAAAGCTAACGGCTATGATGTGACCTATGCTAGAAATATCACCGACATAGATGACAAAATTATCAAAAAAGCAATTGAGCAGAAAAAAGAGATAAAAGAGATCACTGACTTTTATACAGAGGCATTTCATAGAGAGATGGAGGCACTAGGTGTTTTGCGTCCTGATATCGAGCCTCGTGCTACAGAGTCACTTGAGGCGATGTTTACACTTATTCAAAACCTCATAGATTTAGGACATGCCTATAAAACTAACGAGGGCGATGTCTATTTTGACACCGCAAGTGATGGCGAATATTTGACCCTTTCTCGTAGAGTCCAAGAAGAAGAGGAGAAGCAAAACCGTATTGAGAGTTCTTCTCTAAAGAAAAACAGTGCTGACTTTGCTTTGTGGAAAAGTGTCAAAAATGACAACATGACGTATGAGTCTCCTTTTGGAAAAGGGCGTCCAGGTTGGCATGTGGAATGCTCTGCCATGATTGAAAAACATTTAGCAAATGCGAACAACAAATACGCTGTTGATATCCATGGCGGCGGCGCGGATTTACTTTTTCCTCACCATGAAAATGAAGCGGCTCAGACGAGATGCGCTACAAATCATGCGCTTGCAAACTACTGGATGCACAACGGTTTTGTAAATATAAATGACCAAAAGATGAGTAAATCTTTGGGAAACAGTTTTTTCCTAAAAGATGCCCTTGAAAAATATGATGGCGAAGTGTTGAGATTTTATCTCTTAAGCACCCATTATAGAGCGAACTTTAATTTTAATGAAGAGGATTTGCTTACCTCAAAAAAAAGACTTGACAAGATTTACAGACTTAAAAAACGTCTTTTTGGATTGACGCAAAACGGGGAAAAAACATCTTTTCAAGAGAAGCTTTTAGAAGCTTTGAGTGATGATTTAAATGTCTCTCAAGCCTTAGCGCTCATAGATATGATGGTTACAAATGCCAACGAGATTTTAGATACCGCTGGCAAACATAAAGAGCTTAAAACTGAGACTTTAGCAAATCTTGCTTTTATAGAAAAAATCTTAGGGTTTGGAGTCAAAAATCCGTTTATCTATTTTCAGTTTGGAATCAATCAAGAGACAAAAGAAAAATTAGCTGCGTTAATCATCCAAAGAGATGAAGCAAAAAAAGCCAAAAATTTTGAAGCCTCCGACAAAATCCGAGAGGAGATTTTAGCATATGGAGTTTCACTCATGGATACTCCACAGGGAACTTTTTGGGAAAAAGTATAAACGCCCTACTCGCAACACTCTGCTAAAACAGCTGCTTTTAGACGTTTAAATGTATCTTCACCTTTGAGTGTTTTAACTATTTGTAGAGCAAAACATAGTGCTGTTCCTACTCCACGGGAGGTCATGATATTGGCATCTTGCACAACCATTTGCTTGGCTCCTTGATAGCCATCAAGCCTAATTTGCTCTTCGATTGAAGGGTAGCATGTGTAGGCATGTTTAAGAACTCCTGCTTTGTTGAGTGCAAATGGAGCCGCACAAATAGCCCCAATATTTTTTCCCTTTGCATCCATCTCTTGTAAGATGCGGACAATATTACTATCCTCTGCCAATGCATGCGTCCCACCCCACCCGCCTGGCAAAACTATCATCTCAAGTCTCTCTACATCTACACTTGCGAGTGGCATATCTGTCTGGATAGTTATCCCATTGGCACCTTGAACGAAACGCTCTTCATCCAAAGAAGCTACCAAAACTTCTATCTCTGCACGCCTAAGAATATCGATAATCGACACTGCTTCTATCTCTTCAAATCCACGTGCCAAAGGCACTAACACTTTTATACTTTGCATAAGAGACTCCTTGTTTAGATTATTTTACCTATATTTTAGTATAATCCATAAATTTTTAAAGTGGAAATACCATACATGTTTAATTATAACACCATAAAGCCTCTTCTTTTCAAGCTAGATCCCGAAATCGCACATAATGTTGCTTCTAGTGTACTCAGTTTTGCCAACATTTGTCAGATTCCTTTCAATCCGTTTTTAAGTTCCCATTTTATAAGCGAGCCTATTTTATCGCAGGAACTTTTTGGGCGTACTTTTTTAAATCCTGTAGGTTTGGGTGCTGGATTTGATAAAAACGCCACGATGGTACGAGGAACGCAGATTTTAGGTTTTGGTTTTACAGAAATTGGCACTGTAACCCCGAAGCCTCAAGATGGAAACCCAAAACCTAGAATGTTTCGTCATATAGAGGAGCAGAGTCTGCAAAATGCTATGGGTTTTAACAATGACGGGCTTTTAAAAGTACAAAAAAGACTTGAAAAAATTTACCCTTTTACAACTCCAGTGGGGATAAATATCGGTAAAAATAAACTCACTGCTGAAAATGAAGCCATCAACGACTACATAACACTCATTAAAGCATTACACACTTTAGGGGATTATTTAGTTATTAACATCTCTTCACCGAACACTCCAGGGCTGCGAGACCTCCAAAATGAAGAGTTTATCACCAATCTTTTTGTACAGGCAAAAGCACTCACTGATAAACCGATTTTACTCAAAATCGCCCCTGACATGACACTTGAAGATGCTGTTGCTCTAGCAACGCTGGCAGTGGAAAAAGGGGCTGATGGTATTATTGCTACAAATACGACTGTTGATTACTCTCTTGTGAAGAATCCCGAGCGTATTGGCGGACTAAGCGGGGCAGTTTTGAGAGAAAAAAGTTTCAAAATTTTTGAAGCCATCGCAAAAGAACTTTATGGCAAAACAATACTGATTTCCGTGGGTGGCATTGACTCAGCAGAAGAGGCGTACAGACGCATCAAAGCGGGTGCGTCTTTGGTACAAATCTACAGTGGACTTGTTTTTTTAGGTCCTGATCTTGTCATGAACATCAACAAAGAGCTCATCGAACTTTTACGAGCCGATGGATATGTTCACATCTCCCAAGCTATCGGCAGCGATAGAGAATAATATGAGATTTTTTTTAACAACTATACTTATTTTAGGAACATTAATGGCATCCCCACTACCAAAGTACGAAACACAAACACTCGATAATGGATTACAAATAGTTGTCATTCCTCTTCACAACAATACAAACGTCATCAGCACTGATATTTTTTATAAAGTTGGAAGCAGAAATGAGGTTATGGGCAAAACAGGTATCGCTCATATGCTCGAACATATGAACTTTAAATCAACAAAAAATCTTCATGCAGGCGAATTTGATAAAGAGGTTAAAAGTATTGGTGGTGTTAACAATGCCTCTACAGGTTTTGATTATACACATTATTTCATCCAATCAAGCACGCAAAATCTTGGCAAATCACTTGGTCTTTATGCTGAAATCATGCAAAATCTCAACCTCAAAGATAAAGAGTTTCAACCTGAACGTGATGTCGTCATGGAGGAGCGAAAATGGAGAACTGATAACTCCCCGATGGGCTTTTTATATTTTAAAATGTTTAACAATGCTTACGTGTACCACCCATATCATTGGACACCGATTGGTTTTATCAATGATATAAAAACTTGGAATATCAAGGATATCAAAGATTTTCATAAAACTTATTACCAGCCAAATAATGCGATTTTAATGGTTACGGGAGATGTTGATCCTCAAGAGGTTTTTCAAAAAGCAAAAAAAGAGTTCGGCGCGATAAAAAACAAAGTCAAAATTCCTGAGTTTAAGTTTGTAGAACCAGAACAAAATGGGGCAAAACGTGTCATGCTTTTTAAAGAGAGTGAAGTGGAAATGCTTGCTATTACTTTCCACATTCCAGACTTTAAAGACCCTGATCAAGTGACTCTGAGTGTTATTTCTCAAATTCTTTACTCTGGTAAAAGTTCTAGACTCTACAAAGAGTTAGTAGCCAATAAACAGCTTGTAAATGAGATATATGCCTACAATATGGAAAATATAAATCCTGGTCTTTTTATCTTTTTAGCTGTTTGTAATACGGGAGTCAAAGCTGAAGATGTTGAAAAAGAGCTCTTAAGCCAAATAGACCTTATTAAAAACACCAAAGTGACACAAGAGGAGCTTGAAAAAGTCAAGATTAATACAAAATCTGATTTTATTTACTCTCTTGAGAGCTCTTCATCTGTGGCAAATTTATACGGCAGTTATCTGGTACGAGGGGATATAACTCCTCTTATGACTTACGAAGAAAATGTTAATAAAGTTACACAAGAAGAGATTCAAAAAGTAGCAAACAAATATTTTAACTTTAACAAATCAACAACACTTATACTCAAAAAAGGTAATTAGATGAATATTGTAACGGGCTCTTCAACCGCACTTATTACGCCATTTAAAAATGGTAAACTTGATGAGCAGGCATATGCTGCACTTATAAAAAGACAAATTGACAACGGGTTGGACGCTGTTTGTCCTGTTGGCACAACGGGTGAGAGTGCTACACTCTCCTATGATGAAGACAAAAGATGTATGCAAATCGCTGTAGAAGTTTGCAAAGGGACGAACACGAAAGTTCTTGCAGGTGCTGGAAGCAATGCAACCGCAGAAGCGGTAAATGCTGCAAAAGTAGCCCTTGAATGTGGAGTTGATGCTATTTTTTCAGTCGCTCCATACTATGTAAAACCTTCACAAGAGGGACTCTATCAACACTATAAAACCATAGCTGAGTCAGTCCCTGAACTCCCTTTTATGCTCTACAATGTTCCAGGTCGCACCATCGTTGATATCAGTGCTGATACAGTGATAAGACTTTTTGATGATGTAAAAAATATCTATGGTATCAAAGAAGCTACAGGGAGTTTAGAGCGAACAGTCCATCTCTTGTCTCGTCGTCCAGAACTCAAAGTGTTTTCGGGCGATGATGCTATCGACTATCCAATGCTTGCTAATGGTGCAGTTGGTATCACCTCTGTTACTTCAAACCTTGTTCCAGATCTTAAGTCAAAACTTGTAAAACTCGCCCTTGCAGGTGATTTTGCAGGAGCAAAAGCCCTTAATGATGCACTGTATCCTCTCAATAGTATTTTGTTTTGCGAAGCAAATCCTATGCCCATCAAAGCGGCAATGTACATAGCAGGACTTATTGAGACTTTGGAGTACCGACTTCCTCTTCTTGCTCCTAGTTTAGAAAACATGAAAAAGATTGAAGCAGTTATGAAAAATTATGAAATCAAAGGATTATAAAATGACACAACAAACAATGCAAGGAAAAACACTCTTTATCAGTGGCGGAACCCGTGGAATCGGCAAAGCTATCGTATACGAATTTGCTTCAAAAGGGTGTGATGTCGCCTTTACCTATGCTTCGAGTGCAGATGTGGCAAATGAGATTATCGCTGATATTGAGTCGAAATTTGGGGTAAAATCGCGCGCATACAAACTCAACATATTAGAGCCTGAAACGTATAAAGATGTATACAAGCTTTTTGATGAAGATTTTGAAAAACTTGACTTCTTTATCTCCAACGCTATTATTTCTGGACGTGCAGTTGTGGGCGGTTTTGCTCCATTTATGAGACTCAAACCAAAAGGTTTAGGAAATATTTATACTGCAACTGTAGAAGCCTTTGTGGTCGGTGCGCAAGAAGCCGTCAAAAGAATGGAAAAAGCAGGCGGCGGTTCTATTATCAGCATGAGTTCAACAGGCAATTTAGTCTACACGCCAAATTATGCAGGACATGGGACAAACAAAGCCGCAGTTGAGACGATGGTTCGTTACGCTGCAGCAGAGCTTGGAGAGAAAAATATCCGTGTCAATGCGGTAAGTGGCGGTCCAATCGACACAGATGCTCTCAAGGCATTTCCAAATTATGAAGAGGTCAAAGCCGAAGTTGTTCGTCGCTCTCCTCTTTCAAGAATGGGCGAAGCGACAGACTTAAGTGGAGCATGCTCTTTTTTATGCTCTGATGCAGCGTCATGGCTTACAGGTCAAACAATCGTCATAGACGGTGGAACGACTTTTCAATAACGAATTAAAAATAACTTTTTGAAGGTCAAATACTCATGATACATTTTACAAAAATGATTACTAAGTTAAATCTTCTTTATTATGAGTACAACATAAATAAAAAAGCTTTTATCCCTGATGTCTCCTACACTCCAGCGCAAAGATATGATGAGCTCATGAAGCTCACTTATGAGCTGAGCAAAAATAGGATTGAATATTTTGTCCAAAAAGATAAAAGTGTCCGTATGATTCAAAAAAAAGAAAAAAAAAGTTTTATTGGCAAAAATATCGATTCGCTGACACAAAATATAAAAATAGCACAGATGGACATCTTTACACTGAATGATAAAAAAACAAAATTGGCTAAAAATATCCCGCTGTACAAAATAAGTTATGTTATTCAAGAGATAGATTTCAATCAATATGACGCGATTATTTTCACCTCTCAAAATGCTGTTTTAGCTGTAAATTCTTTTAGTGAGGGATGGAAAAAAATACCAGCCTACACTATTGCTGCACAAACTGCAAAAACAGTAAAAAAACTTGGTGGCTATCTTCAGTTTGTTAGTCTAACAAAACATGGGGACACATTTGCTCAAGAGCTTATGGATGAGCTAAAGGGGAAGAGAGTTCTTTATTTGAGAGGGGAAAAAGTTGTAACAAATCTCATAAAAATCATAGAAGATGCGAAAATACAATGTGATGACAAAGTTGTTTATAGAAATATTTGCAATGAAGGACTCAAAGTAAAAGTGTTACCAAAAAATGCGTACATTATCTTCTCTTCCCCCTCAACCATTGAGTGCTTTTTCAAAAAGTTTACATGGAAGGAGAGCTATACTGCCATCTCTATAGGCAATACTACAGCACAATATTTCCCCCCATCAATTACTCCTTATATTGCTGATACAACTTCGATTGTGTCATGTATTAATAAAGCCATTGAGTTAAAGCTCTCCTCAACAAAAAACTTTCTCTAGTTTGAGAAGGTTATAAGTCTGTTTTGGATATGCATATCTGAAAAACCAAACTCTTTTTGAATCCACTCAAACGTTTTTTGATGATAAAAAAAGACGTGTGTCGGGTCGTTTTTATAATACCATGAAGCAAAGCGAGTCGCTTGAAAATATATATCGGTCATGCAGTAGAGTTTTGCATTTGGTGTTAAAAGTTCTTTGAGGAGTTGAAACTCTTTTTTGGGGTTGTAGAAATGCTCTATCACTTCACAGCATGCGATATAATCGTACTTTTGTTCAAGTAACGCAGGATGGTTGTGAAAAAATGGGTCATATTGAGCAATATCATAACCATTTTTTTGAACAACACTGGAGATAATTGGCTCTTTTCCCGCACCAAAATCAAGCCCTTTAGACTCTTTAGAAAAATCTTCAAAGATAGCAGAGGTGATGGGTGAGACAAATTTTTTGAACCCTTCATCCTCGAGATTATTCTTATGAGCCTCATAACGTGCTTTTTCTGCATCTGCATTTGGTCTGTCTCTTGCATCTTCAAAAATCGCATGACACGTTGTACATAAGTAATAACGAATCTTCTTCTCTTCAAAGTGTAATTGACATTGAGTATCGCAAAGCGGGCATGTGTGCAACATTTTTGTCCTATTAAATGACTGATGTTATGCACTTTGATAAAAAGTGGATACCATACTCTGTTATTCTCGAAAAATTTTATTTTTCGTAGCTTCACCACTAAAATGGACGTATTTGTTTTAGTGCGTAACATCAGTAAATGATTTATTGTAATCTTAATTGTATAGTGAAAATCCAAAATTTAACGTAATTGTGGTCAAAATTTTGTTTAAAAGCCTCTCAAGTGCACGTAAGTAATAAGAGGCTAAAATCACACCAATTGAAAAACAAGGATTTATTTGCTAAACCTGCCAAATGCCCTAGCATCACTTCGCATACTTCTAGCACCGCTCATGTTTTGGGTTATTTTAAATCCTGAACTTTTTACAGACAACGGTTTTGATATCACATGGAACTATTACGTGGCGTCTCTTGTGTTCGTTCTTGCCTCTGCTACAGATTTTTTTGATGGCTATATCGCAAGGGAGTGGAATCAAGCAACGATGCTTGGGGCTATCCTCGACCCGCTCGCTGACAAGATGCTCACACTTGCAGCATTTTTGGGTCTCATGATGACAGGAGCAGCGAGTGCTTGGGCTATTTACATCATTATAGTTCGCGAGCTTTTTATCACTGGCATTCGTACTATTGCTGTGAGTGAGGGTTTAAGTGTCAAAGCCTCTTTGGCTGGAAAAGTAAAAACAGTTGCGCAAATGGTAGCGATTGGTTTTTTACTTATGCACTGGTCTTTTGGGGTAGAACTTCTTTGGTTTGCAGTTTTTCTCACTGTTTACTCAGGGGCAGAATATCTTTATGGATTTAGAAAAGCCTTGCTTGGGGAGAGTCTCTCATGAGTTGGTTGGTCTCACTTGGAGTTTTATCTGCACTTATCTTTTTTCACGAGCTTGGTCACTACCTTGCTGCAAGAGCTATGGGTGTGTATGTTGAAGTTTTTAGCATTGGTTTTGGAAAAAAACTTTTCTCATTTTATGCCTACAAAACACAGTGGAGCATCTCTGCCATCCCTTTGGGCGGGTATGTAAAAATGAAAGGACAAGATGACAGCGACCCGACAAAAAAAAGCTATGACAAAGATAGTTACAATGCTAAAACACCACTGCAAAGGATTTTTATTTTATTGGCTGGTCCTGCTGCAAACTTTATCTTAGCCTTTGTTTTGTACTTCACTATCGCTCTTGGCGGACCCAATATTTTATCTCCTGTTATCGGAACTGTTGTCAAAGATTCCCCTGCGGCCATAGCTGGGCTTCAACCAAATGACACAGTTCTCTCCATAAATGGAGTGAAAATTTCTACATGGAAAGAGATGTCGGAGATGATTACAGAATCTGAGAGTTCTTTACATCTTGAGGTGCTCAGAAATGGTTTCGTAGAGTTCAAAACTTTAACGCCTCGCTTGAGCGAAGCGACAAATATGTACAACGAAACGGTACAAAAGAAAATGATAGGGATTGGAAGTTCAGGCGTTTCCCATAAACTAGAGTTAACCCCGATGCAAACTCTTTCCTATGCAACTGAACAGACTATTTTTGCCTCCACGCTCATCTTTACGGGTGTTAAAAAACTCATTCTCGGTGAAGTCCCCGCTAAAGAGCTTGGCGGTGTTATCAGCATAGTCAAACTCACCTCTGATGCTACCGATGCAGGCTGGATGAGTGTCCTCTTTTTTGCTGCTCTTATCTCCGTAAACTTAGGTGTTTTAAACTTGCTTCCTATCCCCGCACTTGATGGTGGACATATCATGTTTAATATTTATGAGTTGATAGCAAGACGTGAGGCAAGTGAAGCGATTATACTCAAGCTTACAATTGCAGGATGGGTCGTTCTTTTCTCTCTCATGGGACTTGGACTCTATAACGACATAACAAGATTGGCAGGTTAAAATGAAAATTTCAGAATATAAGCTCTATATCGATACTATAATTCGCAGAGTTGAGAGTGCGAGACTCAAAGTAAGCGAATATCACATCGTAAAAATTGTTGCTGTGAGCAAGTACTCAAGCGCATCAGAGATACAAGAACTTTACACCATCGGGCAAAGAGCCTTTGGTGAAAACAAAGTTCAAGACTTAAAAGCAAAAGCAGAAGAACTTAGCGAATTTCCGTTAGAGTGGCATTTTATCGGCAATCTACAAAAAAATAAAATCAATCATCTTCTTGAGATAAACCCTGCTCTTTTTCACGCCCTTGACTCTTTAGAACTAGCCCAAGAGCTTCAAAAAAAACTTCAAGCAAAAAACATGACGCTTGATTGTTTACTGCAAATAAACTCAGCAAAAGAAGAATCAAAACACGGCGTTATGCCTGAGGTGGCTTATGAAATTTATACGCAAATCCAAAAAGAGTTCCCAAATATCCACCTCAAAGGTGTCATGAGCATTGGCGCACACACAGAGGACAAAGAGATTATTAAAAACAGTTTTGACACCACGTTTGCAATCTATAAACAATGCCAAGGTGCAACGATTTGCTCTATGGGAATGAGCGGTGATTTTGAACTTGCCATAGAATGCGGCTCAAATATGGTTCGCCTTGGCTCTATTATGTTTAATAAATAGCGCTACTCTAAAGTTGACTTTTTAGAGTTTGTGCCTGTTCAATACAAAAAACCAAACAGCCACAGTGGGATTTTATAGCTTGTCATGTGAAAACTTTATAAATTTTTTCATGATAAAAGTAAAATCATCAACGGACACATAAGCCCTACAAAAAACTTCTATTTATCTTATAATCATCTAAATAAGGAGTTCTTTATGAAAAAAGGATGGATGCAAACATGGAAAAATTTGTTATTTCAACATTTTGAAATAACAGATAGAGAATATTTTACAAAATATCTTCCAAAAGATTGTGAGTTTGATTCTTTTGATGGGAAATACTATTTGGGTTTGGTTTTGATGCAAATGAGTGATGTGCGTCATAAATCTATGGAAAATTTCGTATGGTTTAAAAACTATAATGAACTCAATGTAAGAGCGTACATTACACATAAAGGCAAGCGGGGCGTTTTGTTTTTGAGTCTTGATGTCGATAGTCTTGTCTCTATGATAGGTGCGAGAGTGTTTTATGGACTCCCATATCGAGCCGCAAGCTTTGAAAGAGTCGCAAATAATGCAAGTGTGTTTCGTAAATCTTCTCTGCATTTTCAAGTTGAGTATAAAGTGCTCACCAAGCCCAAACGCTTCCCCAAAGATTCTTTTGCGTTTTGGGCAACGGAGCGGTATTTTTTTGCCAACACGTACTTAGGAGTCAGCTTTATGGGACAAATAACACACGAACCATGGGAGCTCAGCGAGGCAAGAGCTACAAACTCTGACTTGTCGGTGTTAAAGCCTTACGACTTGGGTCAAAGAGTTCCTGATGTCCTTTTTTGCAAAGAAATAAAAGTGCAAACAAACGCTCTCAAAAGAATCTAAGAGATGAAATTAGCACTTTATTATGATGGAGATTGTCCTTTTTGCTCAAAATATGCAGATGTTTTGCGGCTAAAGGGGTGTTATGAACTTACAATATGTAACGCAAGAGAGGACACAAGTTGGCAACAATGTAACAAAAATATCAAACTAGATGATGGCGTCATTCTTGTTGCAAACAACAACTGTTTTCAAGGAGTTGAAGCACTCGATATGCTCCTGAAAATCTGTCAATATCGTGGGCTGTTTTTTAGTCTCCACAAACTTATTTTTTCAAACGCTCTGATTGGCAAGAGTGTTTACGCACTCTTTAAAATCTTACGAAAATGTGTTTTATATTTTAAGAAAAAGTGACTTTTAAAACAGCAAGGTCAGCGCTTTACTTTTCTAAAAATTCTTAGCATCAATTTTCCAAGTTGTCAAACAGTACGTTAAGACGTGAAAATTTTTACCTTATTTTGTTTTAAGTTCTTCTATCGCTTGTTTTGTAGCATTTGTTGGCAAAAATAAAACACTAACCTTGCTGTTTTATTTGGAGATTTAAGACCATTTGGCTATAATGCTGACCTACTGGACCGAAGTTACGCACTAAAACGTTAGTAGTTTTATGTACATTGTATAAAAGTGCGTTACATCAGTTACTAACAAGGGGATTTTTTATGAAATTTATCAATGCTTTTTTTATACTCTTTTTTATCTTTTCTGCTACTCTTTTTGCCAAAAATAATTCGAATATATTTACTGAAATCTCAAAAGATTTAGATTCTATCATCGTAAAAGATCTTTCAAAAAATAAAACCATCTATGCAAAAGATGAAAATCAAAAACTGCGACCAGCTAGTCTTACAAAGATTATGACTTGTATACTCGCTATCGAGAGTGGCAAGATGAATAAAGTAGTAACAATTACAAAACCTATGACACAAGTCGAACCAACCAATCTTGGCTTAAAGGTCGGCGATAAGGTAAAACTACAAGATTTAGTCCATGCGGCTTTGATAAAATCAGCAAATGATGCTGCGTTTTCAATAGCTTACTATTTGGGAAATAACGATAAAGAGAAATTTATCACCATGATGAATAAAAAAGCAAAAAAACTTGGGATGAAAAATACAAATTTTGTCAATCCTGCTGGATTTGATCATGACAAACACAAATCAACAGCAAAAGATTTGATGAAACTTGCAGAATATGCCATAAAAAATAAAACTTTCAATTCTATAGTAAACCTCGATAAATACACTTTTACAACACTCAATACAAAAAAAAGATTTGCCATCTACACAAGTAACAAACTTCAAAGAGAAAATGAAAATGTTGTCGGACTCAAAACTGGCTACACAAGTAGAGCAGGCGCATGTCTCATAGCCCGTGCAAAAAAAGACAATAAAGACATACTCTTTGTAATGCTCAACGCACATCACCGATGGGATAATGCAAAAAAAGTAGTCAATGAAACTATGAAAAGCACGACAAAAGCAACGCGAAGGCTTACTTAAAGTACGAATCACTCTCAAAAAAATTTTAATAAACATCCTTTTGAGTCGCTATGTCAAAAGGTATAATCTCATCCTCTTTCATTAAAAAAAATCAAACTCTGACCCTGCTGCTTCTAACAAACACAGATTGAGAGTGTTTTTTAAAGCCTCTCGTTTTTTTAATTACGCCTTTGTTAAAAGTAAAGATACTGAGTGAAGAAAATATGTATCCTCTATACTGATAATCTCAAGACACTATCTCTGTTTGACTGCTCAATTTCTTTTTGAAAACTTACATACTCACTAGCTTGAGATTTTATTTGAAGTTGTTTAGAGTTTTCTATAGAAACAGTTTTGTTTTTTTCATCATACAGAAGTTTATTCATTGACTTAGATAAATATTGATTTAATTCATTTCCAATGCTAGGATTTTTTAAATCATTTTCTTGGATAGCATAAAGTACTTCCAGTACTTTCGTATTTGTATCACTTATACCACCATGCTTTTGTCCAAATGCAAGAGACCTTATATGGTTCTCAGTATAGTTGGATTTACTCCATCCTAGACCTTCGTAAGTAATCATAGCCCCTTCCATTTTCGATTTAATTTGATATATCTCTTCATCTGAAGTAATTCCCATCTCCTCAAGCTTGTTGTTTAAAGCTTGATTTTGGCTTGGACTTAAACCTTCTATGAAATGATTTTTCCATCTTCCACCTTGTTGCTTATTGAGTTCATCTTGAAAATTAACAGTTGAGTTTTGTGTTTGATTTACACTTTTATCGTTGTGCGTATGTTGTTGAGAAATAGATGTAACATTCATTTTAGGCTCCAGTTGCTTAGATTAGTAAAGTCAAGCAAGTTATATTCCATTGACTATTCATGAATGTAATATTCCTACAACTATTTGTAGGTAGAATTTAACAACTAAAAACAAGGAATTAAAATGAAGAAGATTTTTCATTTGTTGTTAATGTTATTTGTGTTCCAAAGTGTTGCTTATGCTGCATACTCATGGGATTTTAGATCTGTTCAGTCTCAGATTGCTGGCACAGAAAGTTTTTTAGACACAACTAAATATGTCACTACAGAACCACATAGCGGGACGGTAACGGTCACGTTAACGGCGATGGGTCCTTATTCTACAGAACATAGAGTTAGATATAGTACAAATGGTGGTGCTTCATGGGTATATTTAAATCATGTAGATGATGAAGCAATAATTGGAGCTGGAAATATAGTAGTTGGATGGGACTTTGATTATATAATTGAAACAGTTGCTGGAAATTACTACACTGTTCAAGTTATCAATCTTCTAACAAATATTCGAGAAGACTGGTTAATTATATATGCTAAGGAACCTGTACCAAATGTTCTTGTAATGGAAGAAGGTGATGAAAGAGGAGAATGGCCAGCAACTGAAACTGTCAGAGCATATTGTCCAGCAGGTAGTCAAATAATTAGTGGATATTGTAAAATTTGGGATGATACAGAGGTGAGTCTTGATGAGTCTCCAGATCAAGGTACTATGAATAGTAACTATTATGAATGTAGAAACCCATATTCAATTGGTGAAGATAGATATACACGAGCATATGCCGAATGTTATCAATAAAATTATAAAGGAAATACTATGAAAATAAATAAA
This sequence comes from Sulfurimonas sp. UBA6014, assembly GCA_002428085.1. Classification (GTDB taxonomy): domain Bacteria; phylum Campylobacterota; class Campylobacteria; order Campylobacterales; family Sulfurimonadaceae; genus Sulfurimonas. The sequence goes on from DJAA01000067.1 coordinate 23,939, forward strand.
ATGAAAGTTATTCTTGCTATAGCAGCATTTTCTATGGTAACAAATGTTCATGCTGAGAACGAAAAATGTATTGCTGTCCAAAAAGCTTTTGTTGATTATTCTCAGCTTAGTAGCAAGTGGTGTGCTTTAGTTGAAAAACCATTGTCACAAAAAACAGAAAATGAGATAAAAAATTCAGAAAAATATTGTGAAAGGTACAAAAAAAGAGCAGATAAAACTCGTAAGCGAATGTTTAAAGAGTGCAAAAACTTATAAGAGAATCAACTCAAAAGTAGTAGTTGATAGCGCGCATGCACTTGGCCACCCGTACGCATAAACACTTGGCCAGTTGAGAAGGTAAAAAATATTCTTGCGTTATTGTAACATAGGTGGCCAAGTAAATTATGATTTGGCTAATATTTCTCTCATAGACGGACCTTCCAATTCAATTTTATGCGCTGTGTGGATGAGTCTGTCCATCATAGCATCAGCAATAGTTTCATTTCCTAAATATGCATGCCAATCCCTCACAGGAAGTTGTGCTGTAATGATAATTGAGCCATTAAACATTTTTTCTTCTATCACTTCAAAGAGATCATTAATCTCATCACCTTTAAGTGGTGTCACTCCGAAATCATCAAGTAACAACAGTTTAAACTTTGATATTTTTGCAAGTGTTTTTGTGTAGCTGCCATCGAGTCTTGATGCTTTAATTTCTTCAAGAAGCGTGGCAACGCGATAATACTTTGTATTATGTCCAAGATTGATGCATCGTCTTGCAAATGCTTGCATAAGAAAGCTCTTCCCTGTGCCTGTAGCTCCTGTAAGAAGTATGTTTTGGTTCTTATTGATAAAGTCACCATTAGCTAAAGAGAGTATGAGTGACTTATCAAGCTTTCTTATTGGAAGGTATTGTATCTGTTCAAGTGAAGCTGTTTTATCTTTGAAATTAGCCATCATGAGCATCCTCTTAATACGTTTATCCTGTCTTTGGTTTATCTCTGCTTCAAAGAGATGAAAGAGCCTCTCTTCAAACGAGAGTGATTGGTACTTTGTATCTTCTGACTGCATGAGAAGTGATTGTTTAAAGCCAGATAAGCTCAGCTGTGTTGTTTGTTCTAGGAGTGTAGATGTTGTAATCATTATATTTTTGCCTTTGTTGTTTTATTATCTATCTGTGAGTAATACTCACTGCCTCTGATATTTTTATGGCTGTTGAAAAATGTATTATTGTTGGCACTTGTTTGTGGATTATGCAAAAGATAGCTCTTTGTTTTTAGCATTGATTCTATCGATGTAACCTTATGAATATTTAGTTCATATGCCACTGCTGATGCCATCTCCAAGTTATGCGCACCATATGTTTTTGAAAAGCTTAATATTGCCATACAAGATTTATAGCCTCTGACTTGATGAGAGCGTGAATCCATAATGCTCTGCATGAGCGCTGTTGTATACGTTCCCATGCTGTTCGCCCAATTAAGAATTCTTCTTGGGTTCCATTTCTCATGTTGGTACTCATGTTCCTTAGGCATATGTTCTAAGAGTGTTGAATCATGATAAGGTTGTGAGAGTTTGGGATGGTGTGCTATGACTTCTCCTCCAAATGCGATGACAACAGATGTTGAAGAATAAGAAATATCTACTTTTTTGCCGAGATATTTATAGGGAACAGAATAACCACTGCCATCGAGTTCCACATGGTAATCTACTCCAACTGTTGCAGTTTTAAACTCTTTATAGATGTGATTATTTGCTCTAAGTGGGTGAAGTGCCGGTTTATCAAGCTGTTCAAATAACTCAGTTCTGCTTTTGCCAAGGCGGCGTATTACTTTATTATTGTAGCCATCAAGTAAAAGATTTATTTGCTGATTGAGCTCATCTACGCTAAAGAAGGTGTGATGACGTAGTTTCATCAGTATCCATCGCTGGATTGCTTTTACACCTAACTCTACTTTACTCTTGTCTTGTGGTTTATATGGTCGTGCCGGTTCTATTGCAACACCATAGTGTCTTGCCATATCCGCATAACTCTCATTAAGTTTTACAACTCCTTTTTTATGAGAGATAACAGCTGCTTTGAGATTGTCCGGCACAAGAATGTTTGGAACACCTCCATAAAATCTAAAAGCCAGCACATGAGAGCTTATGAAATCTTTACTAGATTGGGTTGGCGTTGCATGGACAAAGGTGTAGCCGCTTGCACCCAGAACGCTTACAAAGATTTGTACTTTTGAGGTTTCTCCAGTTTTTTGATTCACAATTGGCATTGTTAGTCCGCTGTAGTCTATGAAGAGTCTGTCGCCTGCGTAGTGAACTTGACGCATTGAAGGGTTGACGCTGTTGAGAAATTTTGCGTAGTAGCGGTTAAATTGACTGTAGCTGTATAAATCTTGCTGAGCGTTTTTATACTCTTCATAGAGAAGTGCTCTTGTCATCCCTTTTTTAGTGAGCTCTTCTCTGACATAGTTCCAATCGGGATGAATGAGCGCAAGGGTTGTTTGTTTAGTGCTGGGTGTCGATTTGTTTGGATGAAAAAGCTGCTCTAAATCTGACTCTTTAAGTGCTAGGACATCTTCAAGTGATGCGTCAAGCTCTATGAAACAATTGACATAATTGGCAACACTGTTTCTTGAGACGCCTGTGATAGATTGAATCTGCCTGTTTGACAGTTGGTTAAGATATTTGAGCCTTAACACCTCTTTGATTATACTCATACATACTCTCCTCATTTATCACACCTTTTTAGGTGTATTATAGTGAAGAATATTCTTTAACTTAACTCAAACTGAGCCGCGCATCACACTCGCTTAGCCGGCCAAATAATCGATGCGCGAGCTGGCCAAGTATTGATGCGTCAGCTGGCCAAATACAAATGCGCGGGGTGGCCAAATTGGATGCGCGCGTACAGCTACAGGAAAAACAATAAGCAA
>DJAA01000062.1:0-824 GCA_002428085.1 Sulfurimonas sp. UBA6014
GATACCTCTTTCTTTGCACTCAGTTGTTTTGTATCTTTTACAATTTGCTCAGATTTTTGAATCTCATCCCCGCAAAGAGCAACAAAAAAAAGCATACAAAAAAGAGTCAATCTTATGCTAGTTTTTCTTAACAAGTTTTACCCCCATTTCTACATGATGTGTGTACGGAAATTGATCAAAAAGTGCCATAGAGACTGTTGTATGAGTTTTACAAAGCATTCCTAAATCTCGCAAAAGAGTCTCAGGATTACATGAGATATAAAGTATTTGCTCATATCTTGCAATAAAGNNTGCATGATACTTCATCCAAGCCACTTCTTGGAGGATCTACAAAAACACTTTTGATATCATAAGCACTTAAATCAATCTCTTTCATTCTTATAAATTCTCTTGTGTTTTCAAGAGCTTTAACAAAATCTTCAACGCTCATTCTGATAAATTCGATGTTTTCCACATGATTTAAAAGCATATTGTTTTTTGCCGCATTAATAGATGATTTTGAAATCTCCGTTGCCAATACCTTGTTAAATATACTCGCAAAAGGTATCGTAAAATTGCCAGCTCCACAATATAGCTCCAACAAATCACCCATCTCTTCAGAAAATTGATTTAGTGCCCATTGTATCATGGCTTCATTAACTTTTGCATTAGGTTGCGTAAAACTATTTTCTATGTGGTGAAATTGGTAGGTTGTGTGATTGACATTCAAATGTTCAGTGATATAATCTTGCCCTGTAACAAGTTTTTGTCCTCTGCTGCGTCCGATGATATAAATTCCAAGTTGCTTGGCGATTTTTGTCGCAACTTCTTCCCAGTCTCCATCG
>DJAA01000062.1:950-12699 GCA_002428085.1 Sulfurimonas sp. UBA6014
GGGCATTCGTCGATGAGAACGACCCCTTTTTTATCTTTATGATTCATGGCATAGTGAAGTTCTTCTTGTATATGCCAAATTTTAAATTCACTGCGAGAGCGATAGTGTGTGGTAGGTGATGAAAAAACTTCGATTTTATCACTATAAAAAGGTGAAAACATCTCTCTATTGTGTTGTACTTTTTGCTCCAATTGGAACTCATATCCATTTTCATAATGCTGGCATGCACCACAAACNNCCAAAATATTTACAATCCAATTTACAAAATCCTTATTTTACTGATGCGATTAAATTACCAATAATGAGATTCCAACCATCAATGAGGATAAATATAAGTATCTTAAAGGGGAGAGAAATCATAACGGGAGGAAGCATCATCATACCCATNNACAACCATGTCAATAACAAGAAAAGGCAAAAAGAGCAAAAAGCCTATCTCAAAGGCAGTTTTAAGCTCACTGATAACAAAAGCAGGGATGATAATAGAGAGCGGAACATCTGCTACAGTTTGAGGATTTTGCATTTTTCTAATTCTAAAAAAAAGAGCCAAATCTTTCTCTCNNAAAAATAGAAGAAAACCTATCTCAAACGCAGTTTTCATTTCGCTAATCATAAAAGCTGGAATTATGACGCTAAGCGGCACCGCCTCTATGCTAGCTGGATTTTCCATTTTACGTATGCGGATAAAAAGAGCCAAATCTTTCTCTCTTGTATTTCGAATCATGAAGTTTTTAAAAGGAAGCACTGTTTTGTCAAAGGCTTCTTCATAACCTATCTTTTTTTCCACATAAGGTTTTATCCCCGTTTCGTATGCCTTTATCCCTATAGGCTCCATAACATAAAACGTCAAAATCATAGCAAGCATGACCAAAAGCTGTGTAGGCGGGACTTGTTGCGTCCCAAGAGCCTGTCTTAAAAAACCAAACACTATGACGAAGCGGGTGAAAGTTGTCATCACCAAAACTAAACTTGGAGCTAAAAAAAGGAGTGTAAGAACGACTAAAACGTTTAAAGAACTTACAAGTTGTTCAGGTGTATCAGGGGAAGAGAGGGCAAAGTTCATAGTCGGGATGGTAACTGGCTCTGCACCCAAGATAGAGACTAAAGAGAAAAATACTAAAAGGAGTTTTATCATTCTTTTACTGAAATCTTATCTAAGATACTTTTTTGGGTGGCTTCTTTATTTTCCTCTTTTTTTCCATAAAAATGAAGTTCAACTCTACGATTTTTCTCTCTTCCTTCTTCGGTTGCATTTGTAGCAAGAGGGGTAAATTCCGCATAGCCTGCAGCACTGATGCGAGTTGGATCTACTCCATCAAGTAAAAGTTCTTGTAAAACTGATATCGCCCTTGCAGAAGAGAGTTCCCAGTTGTCTTTATAAATGCTTTTTGCTCCAGGACCTTGGTCGTCTGTGTGCCCTTTTACAGAGACTTCTAGTGTATTTTGTAACTCTTGTATGATGAATGCGATTCGTTTTAAAAACAAATTCGTAAATGATTTCATTTGAGAAGGTTTAAATGAAATCATTAATGCACCGATACTTCCACCAACAACAATCATAACAGAAGGAATATCTACATAAGGCATAAGACCAACGCCCATCATCATAGAAGCCAAAAGAAGGACAATAATTAAGACTAAACCTATAACCGTACCTAAATCCATTAAAATACCTTCACATAAAATATGGCACTTATAATACCACAAAAAATATTAGGGCAAAGATAAAAAAAGATTAAAATTGTACAATTGCATAACAAAAATACAACTATGGATATTGAAAAAAAATGCTTGATTTTCTTCATAAAACACCTCAAAAAAGTGCCTATTTTATTATCTTTATTTTAGCTCTCTTGAGTACTTTCTACAATGCTCTCTTGCCTCTTCATGGGGATGAAGCCTACTATTGGATGTGGAGTCATCATCTGCAAGCGGGCTATTATGATCATCCACCAATGATAGCCTACATGATATTTGTAACCAATTTTATCTCGGAGTCTGAGTGGGGAGTAAGACTGGTGAATGTTTTTTCATTGAGTGTCAGTGCTGTTTATATTTTTAAACTTGCTCGTGAAATGTTTGACGAGAAAATAGCACTCAACGCAGTCATCATATTTTCAAGTGTCATCTTAGTCCATGCAGGCTACATCATCACAACTCCCGATTCACCGCTAGTTTTATTTTATTCACTGACTCTTTACTACACGTATAAAGCGATATTTGAGGGCAAAACGAGGGATTATGCACTAAGTGGAATTTTGCTAGGGCTTATGATGCTTAGCAAATATACGGCCGTACTTTTTATTTTTATGCTTTTGATTTTTATCATCTCAAAAAGAAGGGATGTCCTTCTCAATAAAAATTTCTATTTGGCCGCCTTACTGGCATTTATCGTCGTTTTACCGATGCTGTATTGGAATTATCAAAACGACTGGATAAGCTTTTTATTTCAACTAGAACACCGCTCAACTGATACCTATATCATCTATCCACATCTCTTTTTGGAGTTTTTTGCAGGGCAGTTTGGTATCTTTTCGCCTATTTTTACCGCTGTTTTATTTTACTTTCTCATCAAAGATAAACTCTATTTCAAAAATGAGAAACTTTTTTTTCTCTCTCTAAGCATCGTCGTTATTTTAGTTTTTTTCTTTTATAAGAGTCTCTACACAAGAATGGAGCTCAACTATTGTGCCCCCGCTTACATCGGCGGAGCAATTTTGAGTGCTTATATTTTTGAGCACTATAAGTTAGTAAAAACATTTAAAATAGGGCTTTTAGTAGCCCTTCTTTTCACTCTTTTAGGTCGTGGCGTATTTTTGTACTCCTTAGAAATCGTCCAAGATAGAATGTATGGCAACAAAGAAGCCGTCAAACTTTTAGAGACCTATTCTAGAGAAAACGATAGTTTTTATGGCGATCATTTAACTATGGCTGCTTATCTTAAATACTATCTCAAAGGTCATCCTGATACCGATTTGGCGCTTGCAAACCGATTTTCACAGTATGATATGTGGAGAGAAGAAGATTTTTTAAAAAACGGTTTAGTCCTCACAAGAAAACCTGCGTACAAAGAGTTACATAAACTCTATAAAAATGTGACGCTTCTGGATATGTTACGGGTAAAAATAGGTCTCCATGGAGAAAAAACATTTTATATCTACAGAGTAGCAGATGTCAAATAAACTACTGACTGATATTACACACTAAAACAAACGTGTCCGTTTTAGTGGCTGCTGCACAATGTCCCTACAACCCCCTAAAGCTATGAAAACAAGCGAAGTGCTTTTCGCAAAGCGAAAATGTTTCTTTAGTAAAACAAAGTTTTTCGAGAACTACAGAGTATTTTATGCACTTTTATTAAAAAGTGCATAAAATCAGCAAACTATTAACAAATATTTTGATAGAATCTTCACATTTTAAAATACGGTAAAAGATGAAAAACGGTATCAAACTTTTTCTTACAATTGTTATGTTTTATTTTCTATTTCAGTATGTAGATTTTAAAAATCTTATCCATATCCTTGCAAAATCTCACGGTGGAACCATTGCTATAGCCCTTCTTTTTCAACTCGCTAGTACCTATTTGGCAGCATACAGATGGCGGCTCATCATGAGGCTTTTGGTATTTAATGAAAAAGTTTCTTACTATGTCAAGAGCTACTTTAAGGGGACTTTTTTTAACCAAGTGCTCCCAAGCAGTATTGGCGGTGACGCGGTTAGAATCATCGACCTTACACAAAAAGGGTACGATAAAAAAGATGCTTTTTATGGAGTCTTTGTCGATAGAATCGTAGGTTTAGTCGGTCTTTTGGTACTCAATCTTTTGGCATCGCTTCTCTTTTATGGAACATTTAATGCAGAATTTTCACTTCTCATCATCACTATAGCCATTGGTGGCATCAGTGGTTTTGCCCTACTTTTTCATCTTCAAAAAATCACTTTTTTAGCGAACTATCAATTTTTAAACCTTTTTCATAGACTTGCAAAAAGACTCAACAAACTCTATGCTGATAGAACCCTGCTCTACGTTCATATTGCCATATCTGTAGGGGTTCATTTTTTATCTATTTTGACTCTTTATGCACTGGCTCTGAGTATCGATTTACACATGAGTTTTCAAATCTTTCTCATCGCTGTCCCTCCTGTTTTTTTGCTCACCATTGTCCCTATTTCTTTAGCTGGCTGGGGTATCAGAGAGGGGGCTATGGTAGGGATTTTTATGCTTGTGGGCGCCGATGAGACGAAGGTTTTGGCGATGAGTATTCTCTATGGATTGCTCCTTATTATCAGCTCTCTTCCTGGGTCTTATTTCTGGGTAAAAAGTAAAAAAGCAACCTAAAACTTACAAAGGATTAAATCAAATGAATGTAGATACAATGAGAAATATTGACCACTATGCGGGTGTTCCACTCACTTTTTTAGGCACCATAATAAAAAAAACACTCCATTTTTTTCTCCCACCAAAGAAGATAAAACCTAAAAATGTCCTCTTTATAGAGCTCTCAGAGATGGGAAGTGCCATCATTGTTGACCCTGCGATGAGGAAACTCAAAGCAAATATCGAAGGGGAACTTTTTTTTGTTATATTTTCCAAAAATAAAGTGAGCCTACAACTTTTAGAAACCGTGAAAGAAAAAAATATCTACACTATAGATGAGAGTTCCATTTTCAATCTTGCAAAAAGTGCTTTAGGTTTTTTAAGCTGGTGTCGCAAAAATGAGATAGATTCTGTCATAGATTTAGAACTTTTTTCCCGTTTTACTGCCCTTTTAACTGCCACTTGTGGAGCAGTAAACTGCGTTGGTTTCCATGCTTTTCACAATGAAGGTCTCTACCGCGGTGATTTTTTAACCCGCAAAGTCGCTTATAATCCACACCAACATATTGCAAAAAACTTCATCTCTTTAGTCGATGCACTTTTGTGTGAAGATAATCAAGTGCCCTACACAAAACGGGTGATTCCAGAGAGTGAAATAGTTATCGCCAAAGCACTCATAAGCGATGAAGAACAATCAAGCGTCCAAGCTATTATTAGAGATATGTTTGAAGGGTTCGACAAAGTAAAAAACCCTGTTATTTTAGTCAACTCAAACGCCTCAGACCTTCTTCCCCAACGCCGTTGGGAGAGAGAAAATTATGGCGATGTTATCAAAAAGATTTTAGCGTATAACGCAGAGGCAATCGTTCTCTTAACAGGTGCACCAGCTGAAAAAGAGGGTGCGCAACTTTTACAAGAGTATGTCCATGACAAAAGATGTATCAATTTTGCTGGTGCAGTCAAATTTTTACAACTCCCTGCCCTTTATAGTGTGAGCAAATTTATGCTCACAAACGACTCAGGACCAGCACACTTTGCCTCCATCACCGACATGCATACTTTTGTTATTTTTGGACCTGAGACACCTGCGCTTTATGGCTCTTTGGGTTCAACAACACCTATTTATGCAGGGATGGCTTGCAGCCCTTGTGTGAGTGCTTCTAACCACAGAAAAACTCCTTGTTCTGATAACCAATGCATCCAAGTTATCACACCCGATTTGGTATTTAACACTTTGAAATTTAAACTTGATGCACTTAACGCATAAAGAGCATCGCCTCTTTTTACTCTTCATCAGCTTCGTAGCCATACTAAGGCTTCTTTTAGCCCCACTTGTTGGGCTTGGAGTCGATGAAGCCCATTATGTTCTTTATGCATTACACTTAGATTTAAGTTACTTTGATCACCCTCCTTTAGTGGGTTGGGTGCAGTATATTTTTATCTCTATCTTTGGAAGTGGCGAATTTGGCGCACGAATTGCAGCCATCATGATAGGTTTTGTCACATCTCTTTTTATTTACAAACTTATTTACGATATACACAAAAATAGCACTGAGGCTTTCATAGCCATTTTGGCACTCCATGCCTCTTTTTTATTCAACGCTCTTTTTATAATGCTCTTACCCGACACCCTTTTGTTTTTGCTCATACTTCCTATTATTTTCACTGTTATAGAAATCGAAAAAAACAATACTCTCTCCATGTGGCTTTTACTTGGCTTGCTTTTAGGTTTGGCGGGACTCTCAAAATATACCGCTATTTTATTTATCATCCCTGTCATTTTATACTTTCTCATCAAAAAAAGATTTGAGCTTTTTTATACTCCAAAAATCATCCCATCCATCGCCGTTGCAGCTCTTATCATCGCACCCGTTTTACTTTGGAATATCCAAAATGAGTGGGTGAGTTTCACCTACCAAAGTGACCATGTAGTAGGAGAAAATAGCATGCAATGGAGTCGATTTTTTACCTCCATTGGCGCACAAATAGCCTCGTACAACCCTTTTCTTTTTCCGCTTGCTTTTTATGGACTCTATAAAGCACTTCAATGCAAAAACGACACGCTCTTTTTGAGCGCTCTTTTTGGCTTAGTTTTGATAATTTTTTTCATGTATGCCTCTTTATATAAAACGGCTCTGCCTCACTGGAGCGCTTTGTTTTATATGCTCTTCATCCCCATTGGGACCTATTTTGCGCTACAACTCACACAAAGAGTAAAAAAATATCTTACATTTTCCATCATTTTCGGACTTATCCTCAGCGGTTTTATTTATGCAGAGCTTGGAGTAAAATTTCTCCCTTTGCCACATTATCAGTCGCTTCACCGCGATATTTATGGCTGGGATATCATCCTAAAAAAAGCAAACCAACACATCACAAATCCCCTCACACAGGCGATTGCTGTGACAAACTGGACACTTGCCTCACGCGCACTTTACTACAACAGAGGCTATAACTCATCCGTTTTTCTCATAGATGAGAGACAAGACCAGTTTGATATTTGGCAAAAACAATCTCCGCTAGGCAAAGATTTACTCTTTATAAACACCCACTTTTTTACCAAAGATATCGCTCAATATGTCTCATGTGAAGCAACCATTTCCCATCCTAAGTTTGATATACTTTTAAACTCAAAAAAAGTAAATACTATTGAGTTTGTAACATGTAAAAACTATCAGGGATTGCGATGATTTTTTCAAAAAAACACTATTTTATTTTTATCTCTTCTTTTATATTCATGATACTATTTTCCTATTTTTTCCTAGACAAAACCATAGCCCACTATTTTCTCACCCACACACAAACGTACGAAAAGATTGGTCACTTCATCAGCATCGGTGGTGAGTCGCACTGGTATTTTGCGGCTGCGATTATTGGTTTTGTACTCTTTAGATATATTAAAAAAAATGAAGTGTATGCGCAAAGAGCTCTTTTTTTACTCTACATTAACCTTTTTTCAGGGCTTATAAGCCTTGTGCTCAAACATCTTTTTGCTCGCATGAGACCTTGGGGGATGAGAGAAGGCGCAGATGAATACGGATTTTTACTTTTTCAAAATTTTGACATGGGCTTTATAGAAAAAATGCACTATCACCTCAATACCTTAATTGATGCATCGACCGTCTACCTCTCTTTTCCCTCAGGGCATACAACAACGGTTTTTACTATCTTTACCTATTTAAGCCTTCTTTTCCCCCGATATCTCTCTCTTTGGCTGAGCCTCGCACTCATCCTTGCAAGCAGTAGAATCCTTGCAAATGATCACTTTTTAAGTGATATTTTTGCAGGTATCTTGGTTGGGACACTTTGTTCTTTATACATCTACTCCAAAATGAAGGAAAAAATTGAAAAAGTTTATTAAAAGAGCACTTCTTTTTATCGGTATCATAGGAGCACTTTATGGAGTTGGCAGGCTGGGAGTTGTCACGTATGAGAGCTATCTTTTTCTTGAGCGCGAACCTTATATGGTGATGCAGACGCAAAACTCCATCACTCTCAAATGGCAAACACCCAAAGAAGAGATAGGAACTCTCATGTATGGTCTTGAGGCGACAAATCTTTCAAACCTTCTTCATGAAGAGCAACTATCCAAAAAACACCATATCACCATCGCAAATCTCAAAGAGTGTACACGCTATTTTTACGCTGTCACATCGGCTTCTATGAAGATTGACAATGAGGGGAGAAGTTTTACAACTTTGTGTAAAAATAAACAAACACAAAAACTTTGGTTGATTGGCGATAGTGGCAAAGCAGGAGATAAACAGACAAAAGTCTATGAGCAAATGCTTAACCATATAGGGCATGACTTCAACTCCCTTGATATGTGGATTCTCTTAGGGGACAACGCCTACAGCAGTGGTTCACAAAAACAATACAACACAAATCTTTTTGAACCCTACAAAGAGCTTGTCAAACGCTTTGTTCCGTGGGCAGTTATTGGCAATCATGATGGAAGAAGATGGGCTTTTTATGATATTTGGGATTTTCCAACAAAGGGTGAAAGTGGTGGGATAGCAAGCCAGAGTGAGAATTTTTATGCCATAGATAACGGCAATCTTCACCTCATTATGCTCGATAGCGAAATGGTTGAGAGAACTCCTGATGGCGCTATGGCACAGTGGCTGAGAAAAGATTTGGCGGCCAACACGAAACCTTGGGTCATCGTCGCATTTCACACCCCACCCTACAGCGATGGCGGACATAAATCTGATAGTGATTCTAACAGTGGTGGACGACTCAAAGAGATGCGAGAAAATTTTGTCCCTATTTTTGATGCATACGGGGTCGATTTGGTAGTAAGTGGGCATTCTCATGACTATGAACGCTCCAAGCTCATGACTGGCCACACAGGAAAAAGCGACACATTTGACGCCAAAAAACATGTGCTTCAAGAGAGTCCATCGTGCTACACAAAACCACTCCAAGCCACCAAAGAGAGTGGGACGATTTATGTAGTGTGCGGCTCTTCCTCCAAACTCGACCATGCAGACTTAAAACATCCAGCGATGCCTTTTAGTTTTGAACAAATGGGCTCACTCATCCTCGATATCACGCCGACAACTTTGACCTCGAAGTTTCTAACTATTGAGGGAAAAATTGCCGATGAATTTACCATCACAAAAGATAATTCTATATGCAAAGAGAGCAAAAAATGAAAGATACCATGAGTATAGTTATCCTCGCTGCAGGCAAAGGCAGCCGTATGAAATCACCCAAGGCGAAAGTTTTACACACCGTTTGTGGCAAAGCCATGCTCTATCACATCATTAAAACTTCACGAGAGGTTTCAAATGATGTAAGCGTCGTTGTAGCGCACCAAAAAGATGCAGTGATAGAGCAAATGAGTCGTTATTTTGATGATATCCATTTCATCACCCAAGATGCACAAAACTTCCCTGGAACTGGCGGAGCGATGAAAAATATCACGCCAAAAAATGAAAGAGTTTTAGTCCTTAACGGAGACATGCCCCTCATCACTGCCAAAGCGCTTGAAGGTTTTATGGATAAAGACTCTGACATAATCATGTCTATCTTCAACCTTGAAAATCCTGATGGCTACGGTCGCGTTATCATAGAAAATGGAGAAGTTCTTCGTATCGTCGAGCAAAAAGATGCCTCAGCCCATGAGCTTCGTGTCACAAGTGTGAACGCAGGAATTTACGCTTTTTCAAAGAGCATTTTAGAAAAATTTATCCCGCTTCTGAGCAATCAAAACGCACAAGCAGAATACTACCTCACGGATGTAATCTCTTTAGCAAAAGCAGATGGTGCGACGATTTTGCCACTCTTAGTCGATGAGATAAATTTCAAAGGTGTTAACTCAAAAAAAGATTTGGCAGATGCTGAAGTTATTTTACAAGAGAGAATAAACACCGCATGGATGAATGCAGGGGTTATCATGCAACTTCCCTCTACCATCTACGTCGAAGAAGGTGTTGTTTTTGAGGGGGAATGCACCGTTGAAAATGGCTGTAGAATTACGGGAGAGAGCCGCATCATAGACACACATATCAAAGCAGGAAGCGTCATAGAAAACTCCTATATCAAAGAGTCTGACATTGGACCTATGGCACACATTCGCCCTGATTCACACATTGAGCAAACACACATTGGCAATTTTGTCGAGGTGAAAAAAAGCACGCTCAAAGGGGTCAAAGCAGGACATTTGAGTTACCTAGGCGACTCAGAGATAGATGAGGGGACAAACATCGGTGCGGGGACTATTACTTGCAATTATGATGGCATCAAAAAGTACAAAACCATCATAGGAAAAAATGTATTTATTGGCAGCGATAGCCAACTTATAGCCCCACTTACCATAGAAGACGATGTTTTAATAGCCGCTGGAACCACTGTCACAAGCGGTAAAGTTGAAAAAGGCTCTCTAGCCATCAACCGAACAAAACTACGAACTATCAAAGATTTTTACTATAAATTTTTTGGTAAAAAATAACTTGGAGATGCGACTTTAGTCGCATCTTGGCATCTCTATAAATAAAAAATGGGACTTCTTAAGGCTGTGGATGTACAAGGTCTCTTCATCTACGATTTGTAACGCATCAGATGGGGTAAGTTGGATGCCGTTTATATCGGTCTCGCCCTCTATCTGAACGAAATATATCTGTCTGTTTTTACCCATAACAAACTCTTTATGTATATCAGAATCAAGTTCACTCACATAGATAGTAATATCTTGATGCACTTTTACTTTAGCGTCACCCGATTGAGAAGAGATGATTGGAAGCAGTTTGTTTTGCCTCTGATTTAGAAGATACAACTCTTCTCCGTAAAGGGGTTTTAACCCTTTTTTTGGAGGGACAATCCAGATTTGCAAAAGTCTCAAATCCTTCTCTTTATGATGGTTATATTCCGAGTGATAAACTCCACTTCCCGCACTCATGTACTGAACTTCGCCACGACGCAATGTTCTCTCATTTGCCATAGAATCTTTGTGAGTGAGTTCACCCTCTACGATGTACGTGATAATCTCCATGTCCTGATGCGGATGCATATCAAAACCGCTTTGAGGGTGAAGAATATCATCATTTAAAACCCGTAAAACTCCAAAATTCATATTTTGCGGATTATAGTACTGAGCAAATGAAAAATGAAATCTGCTCTCTAACCACCCATGATTTGCAATATACATTGCATCTTTTGAGATTTTTTTTAGCATGAAAGACTCCCTTTAAGAGACAATTTTTTACAAGAAGTTTACCCTGCTTCAACTCTATTGCGTCCATTTTTTTTAGCCTCATACAGCAGTGCATCCAAACGCAAAAAGAGAGCCTCTGGCTCCTCATTTTCTTGTAGCTGTGTCACTCCAAAGGAACACGTCAGACTCCCCACAACTTCAAATGGTTCACTGGCTATCTCTTTTCGCAAAGTTTGCGCTATTTGAGAGGCAGCATGAAGAGGAGTATTTGCAAGCAAAATAACAAACTCTTCACCACCCCAGCGTGCGATAATATCACTTTTACGTAAAGTATGTTGGACAAATTTTGCAAGATGGCGTAAAACATCATCTCCCACCAAATGTCCATAGGTATCATTCACACCCTTAAAGTGGTCAATATCAAAAAATATAAAACTCAAAGGATTTTTTTCCCGCTCAGCCACTGAGAGAGAATATTTTAAAAGAAGATTAAAATGTGTTCTGTTGGCTATTTGCGTGAGGGCATCTATCGTTGATTGGTTCACAAGTTGCGATATATCGCTAAAGATGACGATTGCACGTAGTTTATTTTTATAAACAAAAGAGGAGACATCAACTTTAAAAAAAGATGTTTCACCCGCAATAGTTATCTTGACTTTATGCTCTTTTTGGGGATTTTCTACGATGTACTCTACCCAAGTTTTCTCATCTATGTGCGCACTTAAATACTCCTCTGTATCCCCCTTTTCAAATAAATCACATATACAATTATG
>DJAA01000062.1:12731-31557 GCA_002428085.1 Sulfurimonas sp. UBA6014
CACTCACAAGGGACTCTCCATCAGTTACGATGGTGGGATTGGGTGTTGCATTTAAAATGGAGAGTGCATATTTTTTCTCAAAACTCGTTCTTTGATACAAAAACAAAAGTACGCTAAAAAATAAAATAGTCATAAAAACTAAGATACCAATAAAAATGCCATATTTATAAAAAATATCTTCAAATGTAAAAGAAGGGATATAGTTATAAGGGGGTATTCTTAATTCTCTTGCCAAAGAGTCTATTTCAGCATAATCCCCTGGAATGGTAAAACCTGCAATAATATCATTCCCTTTTTGAGAATTGTTGTAGCCATAAAGTGCAACGGCGATTTTAGAAACAATATCAACACTTAACTCTTTGGATGCGACAATCGACCATTCAGGGTATAGTGCTGTTGATATTTTAAGAGGAAAATAGGAAAATTTTTGCTCGTTAATAATGAAAAAATCTTTGCTATCAATCTTTTTTTCCAACTGCATCTCTTCAAAAATACCGCTACGGATAAACCCTACATCTGCTTTTTTCGTCAAAACTGCCTCAACAACCCCTTCATGTGTTTCACAAGTGAGCATAGATACATCTTTTTCAATATCAACTCCAGCTTTTAAAAATTCCAAAGCTTGTGTCTGATATCCCCCAAGCATTTTTTTGCTTCCAATAGCGAATGTTTTTCCGCGTAACATACTCATTGAGCGCAAATCTTTTCTCTCTTGAAGGGCGATAATAACGCCTCCAAGATATGGAGTCACTACATCATCATATCGTTTCACAAGCGTTGCGATGGAACCTGTTGTTTTTAGCTGTTTTTGCAAAAAGAGATAGTGAGTAGGATTGGTCGCTATGATGTCGATTTTACCAAGTTTAAGCTCCTCTTCGAGCTCTCTTTGCCCCAGCGGCTTGAGAACAATCTCCATGTTGAGCTCATGCGCGATATGCTTTACCAGAGGCTCGTATTCTTGCACTATTTTATCAGCAGTGCGGTACTTAAAAACACCAAAAGTGAGAGTTTGCGAATGAAGTATACTTAAAAAAATAAAAAAAAATAAAAAAAATCTTTCCACGATAAAGACTCCAACTTGCTTGTAAAATAACTCTCTTTGAAATTAGTTTACCATAAATATAAATTTTGTATTCTAAAAAATTAACTTTATTATCAAAAATTTCTCTTTTTATTACTAAATTGCTTTGCTCGCAATGACCGTCATATGATAAGGAGAAATGATGAAACAATCTCTATTAGAAAAGAAGTCAAATAAAGCTTTTCCTGCTAAAATACATACCTAAAAAGATACAATAAAAGGCACAACCATGCTTATCCCATCAGATTTATTGAAAAACAAAAAAATTTTACTCGGTGTAACTGGCTCTATTGCCATCTACAAATCTTTAGAGCTCGTTCGGTTGTTTGTAAAAGCAGGAGCGGAGGTTAAAGTGGTCATGAGTGAATCTGCGAAAAAATTTATCACTCCACTTACTTTTGAGACACTCACCTCAAACAAAGTCCTTGATGATACAAATGAGTCTTGGGCAGAGGGGCACAACCATATACAAACGACTCAGTGGGCGGATTTATTTGTCATAGCACCTGCGACTGCAAACACTATCGGCAAACTTGCAAATGGCATCGCTGATACCATGTTGCTCCAATGTGCTTTGGCATTTGCTCACCTAAAGATTTTAGCACCCTCAGCAAATACAAATATGATACACCATCCCATTACTCAGGCAAACTTGAAAATGCTCGCTATCGCAAACTACGATATTGTAGAGACACAAAAAAAAGAGCTTGCTTGTAAAACTGAAGGCGATGGGGCGATGGCTGAGCCTATCAACATTTTTTGGCAATCTGCAAGAGCCCTTTTAAGGGAAGATTTTTGGCATGAAAGAATGGTGATAGTCACAGGTGGCGGCACGGTTGAAAAGATAGACGAAGTTCGCTACCTCTCAAACTTTTCCAGTGGTAAAATGGCCTCAAGCCTAGCCGTAGCGCTGTACTGCAAAGGGGCAGATGTCAACCTGATTGCAACGAAATTTGCCACGCAGCTGCCTAAAAAAATCCACACCATCGCGGTCACAAACACACAAGAGATGTTTGAGTATCTTAGCGCATCTATCCGCATCGCAAAAAAAGGAAAACTCTCCAAAGCGACACTTATAAACGATGAACATATCCACCTCATTCAAAAAAAACCCTACCTTTTCATGGCTGCAGCAGTGAGTGATTACATACCCGAATTTACACAAAGCGGCAAACTTAAAAAAGAGTCTCTTGGAGAAAAGTTTGATTTGAGTCTGAAAAAAAATATTGACATTTTAAGCGCTATCGATAAAGAGGGGATTGTAACTGTCGGATTCAAGGCAGAGATAAACGAGTTTCATGCCATTGCCAATGCCTCAGAGATGCTTAGAGCTAAAAATCTTGACGCAGTGTGTTTAAATCTCCTCAAAGATTCTTCTGATTTTGGAAGTGATACTAATATGATAGAATTCATCACAAGTGAACAAGTAGAACCTATTGCTTATGCTAGTAAACTTGAGGTCTCTTTTGGTATTTTAGCGTTAGCAAAGCGTTTATAAGTTAAAAAAACGGGTTGAAAATATTTTGGAAAATCTATGAATAAAGCAAAACATATTGCCATCATCATGGACGGCAATGGCCGTTGGGCTGAGGCTCAAGGCAAATCAAGAGTCAAAGGGCATGAAGCGGGAGCAAAAGTTGTCAAAGAGATTACAACATATTGCTCAAACGACAAAGAGATACAAAGGCTCACACTCTACGCATTTTCAACAGAAAACTGGAAAAGACCTCGCTTGGAAGTTGAGTTTTTGATGAAGCTTTTAGAGAGTTACCTCAAAAATGAACTTCCATCGTACCTAGAAAACAATGTCCGATTTGAACCTATTGGCGACATGAGGGCTTTTTCAAAATCACTCCAAAAAACGATACAAGAAATTGAAGAAAAAACAGCTCATTGTGATGGACTCATACAATCTTTGGCGTTGAACTATGGCGCGCATGATGAGATTTTACGTGCTATGAATAAGATGAAAAATACACAAGGGGATATCACTGAGGCCATGCTCTTCAATGCACTTGACTGTAACCATGATGTTGATTTGCTTATTCGTACAGGGGGAGATCACAGACTTTCAAACTTTCTACTTTGGCAAGCTGCCTATGCGGAGCTTTTCTTTGTAGATACTTTATGGCCTGATTTTACAACCAACGATCTCGAAAACATCATCAAAAAATTTACAAAAATAGAACGCCGCTTTGGAGGACTGAAATGATAGAACAACTTCTTATCGCCTTTGTGTTTGGAGCCGTTATCGGCTCTTTTTTAAATGTTGTCATTTTGCGAATTCCCAAAGATGAGAGCATATTATTTCCAGCTTCTCACTGCTTTGCATGTCAAAGCAAGCTAAAACCATGGCATAACATTCCTCTTCTTTCGTGGATATTTTTACGAGGTCAATGCTCTTTTTGTCACTCTAAAATATCTCTGCAATATCCTCTTGTAGAACTCTCTTCAGGTTTGATTTTTGTTGTGTTGGCTTTAAAATTTGGCATCTCTCTGCCTGTATTTTTTATAGCTTTAAGCTTTTTGATGCTCTTAGCCCTCTCACTTATAGACTTTAAATACAAAATGGTCCCAGACTCTCTCAATCTACTTGCGCTTGTATTTGCTATTTTAGGAGCTTGGAGCCTTGGCGGCTTGTTTGCAAATTTTCATCATGCACTCATCTTTGCAGGGGGTTTTACGCTGCTTCGATTTGCCCTCTCATACATTCTTACCGCTTCTGCTCACAATGAGGCGAAAAAAAATGTCACTTCATGGAGTAAAAACTATCACACTTACCCTTTTATTGAAGCACTCGGCGAGGGAGATATCATGGTGGCTGCTACGATGGGCGCTTTACTTGGGATTCCCCTCACGCTTGTGGCGATTTTTTTATCTGCGGTTTTGGCTCTGCCTGTGATGCTTTTTCTCAAAGGGAGTTCAAAAGAGGATAAAACAGTCCCTTTTGTCCCTTTTTTAGCGCTCTCTACTTTTTTGGTCTATCTATTTGATAGCCCTATTTTAAGCTATATTGAGGCAAATTACTAACCCATGGATAGACTTAGAAAATATATTATCAGCAATCTTTCGTTTTTATTTTTATCTATTTTTTTGCCCCTTTTTGCGATTGCTTCTGTCGTTTTTCTCATCAAACTTGCAACGTATACTGCAGTTATTCAGCTCTCTGCTTGGGAGATGTCTAAGCTTTACTTTTTCATTTTACCTGAGATTTTGTTCTACACTCTCCCTATTACTTTTTTTATAGCAGCAACTCTTGCTATTTTTAAACTCTCCACCGATAACGAAATAGTTGTTTTATTTTCACTAGGCATTCATCCAAACTTCATCATCAAAACGCTTTTAAGACCCGCACTTTTACTCTCTCTTTTACTGAGTTTTGATTTTTTTATCCTCTTTCCTCATGCGACGGTTCTCTCGAGTAACTTTGTCTCTTATAAAAAAAGTGAAGCAAAGTTTAACCTCTCTGCTTCCGAGTTTGGGCACAGTTTTGGAGACTGGCTCCTTTATGTCGGCTCAAGCAATCCCGATGGAACGTTTGGAGATATTTTTTTATTTAACAAAAATACAGATGAAGAGATTCTCATCGGTGCAAAAAAAGGACAAATCATCAACGATGGGGGGATTTTAAGACTAGAACTCACCAAAGGGGAAGGATATATCTACTCCAAAGAGAAATTTTCACAAATCAATTTTGAACGTATGCGCATCAATGACACGTTAACGACCGATCTCACACAGTACAAAACACCTCTACAATATTGGCAATCAGAGGATAGAAAAGAGAGTAAAAGACATATGCTCATCACCGATATTTTGCTGAGTATATTTCCCGTTTTGAGTCTTTTTTTGGTTGTAAGTATCGGAGTTGTTCACATCAGACACCAAAAAGGACGGGTCTATTTATACCTTTTTTTAAGTGTGGTGATTTACTATGGCGCTACTTTAGGTCTGCAAAAAATCTTCGTATTTTATACCATCCCATTGGTGGCTCTTACTTGGCTTGTCTTAACTTATACCCTCTACAGAAAAAAAATAGTTGCAAGATTTTAGATGCGTTACGCCCTCACTCTTGCCTATAATGGCACTTTATTTTTAGGCTCGCAAATTCAAAAAGAGTCTAAAAATACTGTTTTTGGAAATCTAGAACATGCTCTGTTGCAACTTGGCATCGACTCAAAAGTGATAGCCTCAGGACGAACGGACAAAGGGGTTCATGCGAGCGCGCAAGTGTGCCATTTTGATGTGCCAGAGTTTTGGAACGACACAACAAAACTTCAAAAAGCCCTTCAGCATATGCTCCCTTCTTCTATACAAATAAAACATATCAAGGCCGTAGATAAGCACTTTCATGCCAGATATAGTGCCAAAAAACGGCTTTACAGATATATCTTAAAAAAAGAAAAAAGCAACCCATTTCTCCATGACATCGTCACTTTTGTAGAAGAGTTCGATTTTGTAAAAATCCAAAAAAATATCCAACTCTTTGTGGGCGAACACGATTTTCAATATTTTATGAAAACAGGAAGCGACAACAACTCGAGCGTGCGAATCATTTACAAAGCTTTTGCCTATGAATACAAAGGCTACACCGTTTTAACTTTTGAAGCAAATGGATTTTTAAGAAGCCAAATTCGCCTCATGGTTGCAGCCCTTTTAGATTTTTCAAGCCAAGAGATACAAGAACAACTCTCAAGAGTAAAACAGCACAAGCTAAAACCTGCACCAAGCAACGGGCTTTATCTTGCTAAAATAAAGTATTAGATAAGATAAGTTTATGTTACGCACTAAAACGAACATATTCGTTTTAAAGGATACAAAAAATGGAAATCATTACTATCACAAAACAAAAAATATTTGACAATAAAAATCACGTCTATGCTTATGAACTTCTTTTCAAAGATGCCATGCAAAACACAACAGGATTTTCAGCGACTCTTAAAGAGGTCTCGCAACTCATCATAAACTCTATCACAAATAAAGAGCTCAGTGCCCTCTTAGGTCCAAAAGTTCTCGCATTTGTCAACGTTGATGAGGCTACTTTATCCAAAGGTATTTTAGATGTTTTAGATAAAGATAGATTTATTTTAAACATCCCAGAAGATATCGACTTATCTGAAAAAGTGCTAGCAAAGCTTATTCAGTATAAAAAAAGAGGGTTTAAACTCTCTCTTGAACATTTTGATTCGAGTGCTGCTATGCTTATGAAATTTAGCAGATTGTTTAATTTTATTGATATCATAAAAATGGACATAGCTCTCTCTGAGCCAGAAAATCTTGAAAAAGTGATGGCAAAATTTAAAAATACCCATGTGCAACTCTTAGCTGAAAATATTGAAACCAAAGAAGATTTGAAAAATTATCAGGCGATGGGCTTTGACTATTTTCAAGGCTATTTTTTGGATACCCCCCAAGAGATAGAGATTGTGGGTTCCAAAGAGCCTGCACAGTTTATTATTTTGCAATTGATAAAAATCATCAAAGATGACAATACAACCGAAAAGCTTGAAGCTTTTATAAAAAGACAGCCCGATTTATCTTTCAAACTTGTGCAGTTTTTTAACCAATCCAAAAAATTTAATGTCTCCATAGAATCCCTCATGCAAGTCATCACTTTAATGGGCAGAGAGAAGCTCTTAAGATGGTTGCTTGTCTATTTGTACTCAGAAGTCTCAAAAAACCCCGCCTCAGAAACCATCCTAGCACTTGCCCTTAAAAGAGCGCAAAGGATGGAAGCAGATGCCGATGCTCGCAACAAAGACAAAGCGTATCTCGCTGGAATGTTCTCCATGCTTGGGTCTATTTTCGAGACAGATATCAAAGATTTGATGAATCACATACAGATGGACAGTGACATTACCGCGTTAGTTTTAGAAAAAAAAGGGATTTTTGCAGGGTCCCTTATGCGAGCTGAACAGGCAGAAAAAGATTATCTCAAAAAAATCATGCTTGCAAATTTCGACAAACTCAGTGCGAGCAATCTTATCTCTACCCTTGAAAGTGGGGGCGTCGATATTGATAAGACAAAGCTCTAACCTCATACTTTGCTCCAAAGCAAACCAAGATATTCATGCACAGCTCTTTGTGAAATTCCTAAGTCATGAACATTTGGTTCTCTTAAAAATCCCCTCTGCTCATTTTTCAAAAAGTCACTCGGTGCTGCGATAGGGTTTAATCCAAGCGAGCGAAAAAGCTCCATCGACCTTGGCATGTGAGCTGCGGAGGTTACCAAGATAAAAGGTGCATCACCGAGCAAACTTTTCGTAAAAAGAGCCTCTTCGTATGTATCTTTGGGAATTCCATTAATGATGATATTTTCCGCATCCACCCCAAGAGCCATCGCCAAAGAGGCATTCATTTTTGCGTTTGTCACATTTGTGCTCAGTTCGTAACCTGTAAAGATGAGTGTTGAGCCTTTGATTTGTTTATGGAGTATCACCCCTTCTACAACTCTTTTGACTCCCGCATCGCCTATCTGCGAAGAGAGTGGCTGTAAGGGGTCTGTTGTGTGTCCACTTCCCAAAACATGGATAAATTTGATATTTTTCACGCCGTTATATTTGGGATATTTTTCTTCCAAACCCTTGACTAAAGCGTTTGAAAAAGGGGGATAAGCAAACAAAAAAAGGATGCTAAACGCAAGGCTCAAAAATATTTTTGCCCGTTTTATTTTTTGTGTAAAAAGAAAAAAAAGTCCAAGGAGAAACAGCGTTACAATCATCCCATAAGGCTCGATGAAAAAAGTCACAAACTTTTTCAATACAAATCCAAACTCCATCATACCATCCCCTTTTTTATCTCATCTATGACCCTATTATCCCACAGCAACTCTTTATGATGCAAACCCTCTAACTCTTGATAAAGTGTCAAATTTTTTACATGATTTTTCAAATTTCTCGCATTTTGAATAAACGTAACATCATCTGCTTTACTTGCAAAAACATAGGTTTTTGCATCGACATTTTGGACAAGCTTTGTATTATCAAAGGTATATCGCAAAAGCCAAGGGTAGCGTAAAATGACTTTTTTTCTTGACAAACTCGCCAGAGAATCAAACGAACCAACCAAAAAAAGCCCAAGAACTTTTTGTTTGCTCGCTATAAACGCTGCCACACATGAGCCTATAGAAAAGCCTAAAACATAAAAATCACCGTAGTTTTTTTGTACCCTTTGTGCGATAAGTTGCCCATCACTACGAATATTTTTTTCACTTACTACCCCACCACTTTTTCCATAAGAGCGGTAGTTAAACGTAATAACTCTTGTATATGGAAAACTTTGGGAGAGTTTATGGATGAGTCCAACACTGTCATGAGAGCGTCCCGCAAAAAAAAGAAGTGTCGCAACTGCCGTTTTTTCACCCTCAGCATGAGGCTCATACACAACCCCTTCAAGCCAAACGCCATCATCGGTTTGTATCGATACAAACTCATACCGCACATCGTTCTCTTGATTTCTAAAATACGTTGGGGTAAAAACCATAAAATGTTGCCACTCATAAAAAGCAACCAGCAAAATTAGAAGCGTCACTATGCAAAAAGCAAAAACTATCATCGCCTTCTCGCCCACCTTGCAAAAAATCTCGCAGGCAACAATTTCTTGTCAATCTCGACCCCATTTAAAATGTGTTGGCTGAGGATTTTAGCCAAATACGGGGCAAGGACAAAACCATATCCAGCACTGCCATTTAACATATAAAGATTTGGATAGTAGGTGTAGTTCTCAAAATTTGGTTTTTTATTTTCAAAATTGATATTTTTAGAAGCGAGTGTCTCTCTCGACTTTACCAAACCCCCAGCCAATGGCATATAATCAACCGAGCCCGAACGTAACCCTGTATAATCTTTAAGTATGGCAACATCTTCAAGAAGCAACGTTTTTGAAGCTTTGTGTAAAAGTTCACATCTCCCTTTGTCCATGTCATATGGTTGGGTATTTTTTTGCGGATGGTAGTGGACGTCATGCGTCGCCCCAAGTGCTAAAATCCCCTCTTTTGCAGGTGAAATAGAGAGAAACTGATGGATAGAACACCCATTTTTTGTACTCGTTCTCACATCAATACGATGTCCCCAAATCCCACGCAAATTTATATAAGGCTCATGGATCACCGCTTCATAGGCTCCCGTTGCCAAAACAACATTTTTAGCTTTATAGATTTGGTTGATAATCCACACCCCACCCTCATACACCAAACTCTCTACTTTTTCTTTTTTAAAATCTGCATCTTTGCTCATCGCTTCGCATATCTCACGCGCTGCTACCACACCCCCATCAAGAGAGATATTTTCCATACTCCTAGCAGATGGAAGCAGTTGATCTAAAAGTTCTTTTGGTGGAGTTTTAAGCGCGAGGGTTGTCTGTGTTTTAAACTCTTTAAGCATAAGTGCATCTTCTTCATTTTGGGCGATATGCAGAAGTGGGGCTTTAGTCAAGAACTCACTAAAATGCTCTTCATAAAACGCTAGGCTATATAAAAAAGCATCATGAAGTAACTCTTTGAGCTCCCCTTTTTTAGAAAACTTTGGAGAGATAAAGGCACCAGCAGCACCGCTTCCACCATGTGCAATCCCTTCATGGTCAAATAAAATCACATTTTTATGGGCAAAACTAAATGCCATACTTGCACCGTTTATCCCTGCGCCGATAATTGCTAAGTCATACATAAAGATTTTTATTGATATTTTTTAGGATAGGTAAAAGAGAGGAGTTTTGAATTTTGCGCACTAACTTGGCTCCATATTTGGCATGCAAATTCGATTTCTATCACGCCGCAGGTTGGGATATTGTCATAAACATCAACCAAAAAGTCTAACAACGTGTTCAACCCTGGATTATGCCCAAAGAGCATAATACTTTGATATTTATCATCAAAATTTTTGATAATTTCATACAAAGTTGCTCCACTTGCTTCATATATTTTTTCATCATACACAATTTTTTTACTCAGGCCAAGCTCTTTTGCAAACAATTTCGCCGTTGTTTTTGCTCTTTTTGCAGGACTTGAAAAAATCACTTCAGCGCGCACACCATTTTCATAAAGTTTTTTACCCATAAAAGGGGCATCTCGCTCGCCCCTTTTGTTCAAAGGTCGCTCAAAATCACTTAAGCTTGTGTTATCCCAGTTAGATTTTGCATGCCTTATGATGGTGAGTTTTTTCATAAAAAAGCTAAATGCTTACCTCTTTAATGTCGGCAATATTTAAGATACTTTTATAAATAGAGGCTATCAAAGCTTTTCTATTATTTTTGAGCGCTTCATTTTCAGCGTTGACCATGACGTCTTCAAAAAACATATCAAGCTCAGGTTTAAGACCCAAAAGCGCATCGAGTTCCTCTTCGTAGGAGTTGTATTTTTCAGCCGTGACTTGCACATATCTCGTATATAAAATCTCTTCTGCTTTGTCTTCAAAGAGTGTCGCATCTACTTGCATGGATTGGGTCATGTCGATATCTTTTGTGATATTTGCCACACGTTTAAATGTTGAAAACGCCTCACTAAAACCCTCACTGGCAACCATAGCATCAAGTGCTTCTATCTTTTTTGCCAAACGGAGAACTTCTCTCTCTCCTGAGGCTAAAACAGCCTCAATGATAGAAGGATTGATTTTGGTTACAACTTTTTTTATAGAGTTTGACACACTGAAATATTGCTTTACACGCTCCAAAAAGAAACTCTCAAATTTTTGCATATCGATAGTTTCGTATCCCACAGCTAATTTTTTTGTGGTCTCAACTATGTCAAATTCAAAATTGTGCTCTTTTGTAATTCTCAGGAGCCCGTTGACTGCACGACGAAGGGCAAAAGGGTCGCGTGAACCTGTTGGAATTTGGTTAACACTAAAGAGCCCCAAAAGAGTGTCAAGTTTAATACTCATGGCAACTATCGCGCTTAAAGGAGTCGATGGAAGCGCACTCTCTTCCCCATCAGGCAAATACTGCTCTGCTATGGCAGTTGCAACCTCTTCAGGCTCGCCCTGCTCTTTGGCATAATACCCGCCCATAAGCCCTTGAAGCTCAGTAAACTCATAAACCATTTCGCTCATGAGATCTGCTTTGGCAAGCAAAATGGCTCGAACTAAATGCTCTTTTTTAGCATCTATTTTATACATATCAAAAAGCGTATTGGCTATTTTTTTCTCTCGCTCGATTTTATCTGCAACTGTTCCAAGACCCTTCATAAAGACAACTTTTTCAAGCCCGTTTGTGCTGAGCCCTTTTTTTAAGTCATTGTCATAAAAAAAGAGTCCATCTGCCAAACGGGGACGCAACACTCTCTCATTTCCCTCTATAACTTTGGAAAAATCATCCGTGAGTGCATTAGAGACCACACAAAACTTGTTAATGAGTTTGCCATTTTGAAACACTGGAAAATAGCGTTGATGCTCCTTCATGGAGGTGATGATGACCTCAGGAGGAAGTCGCAAAAATGCTGCGTCAAACGAGCCTAAGAGCGCCGTAGGGTTTTCTGTAATGGCAACCACTTCTGCAAGCAAATCTTCATCTACTTCGATGGTGACACTATTGTTTTGCTCCAAAAGGGCAAAATCTGCTAAAATCTTCTCTTTTCTTTGCTCCTGAAAAAGAGTGACTCCACCCTTTTTTAAAGTCTCAAAATACTCTTTTGCATCGCTAATTGGCAACGCGTCAAAGTTGCTGATACGATGAACAAAAGTGTGCTTTTTAGACTTTACACCAAAGAGTTCAACGTCCACCAACTCATCCCCAAAAAGAACATTGACCCAGCGGATAGGACGGATAAAGCTCTCCTCCAAACTCCCCCATCGCATCGATTTTCCAAAATCAAGCGACTCTATCCACATCCTAAGCATCTCAGAAATAAGCGCAACTGAAGCTTTGCCTTGAATATCTTTTTTATAGTAAAGAACCTCTTTGCCCCCTTTTTCTATGTGAGAGAGGGCGTCGAGTGAAACGCCGCATTTTTTGGCAAAACCTATCGCTGCTACAGTTGGTTCACCCTCTTTATATGCACTTGCAACAGGTGCTCCAAAAAACTCCTCTACACTGTCACACTGATGCGTCTCAAACTCTCTGTGCCATAAAACTAAACGACGAGGGGTGTAGTAAAATTCAAACTCACACAGTAGAGAGTTTTTCTCTAAAATATCAGCATATTTTTTTTCAATATTTTGTAATTCTTTTAGAAGTGGAACTGCTGGAAGCTCTTCAACGCCAATTTCTATCAGGAGTGTTTTTAGCATATTTATAGTCTCTTTTTAATTGATATGACGCACTTAAATGAACGCGTCCATTTAAGTGGCAGGGACAACTTGTCCCTGCCACCCCCTAAAGCTATAAAAAACTTCGTTTTTCAAGAATTAAAGAATAAAGGGGTGTTGTAAATTTTGGTGCAATTTTATCTCTTTTTTGGTTAAAGGCTTATAAATTAATTATTGCTTAAATGAGATAAATATCCTCTTCTTTATGTTTTTCTAAAAGTTTTGCGCGTTACAATAGCGTAAATAAAATCATATAAAAGGATTCCATATGCCAAAGATAAATAAGTACGTAGATATAGACACTGTTGAGAGAGAAGCAAAAAAAGACCTTATAGACCGTCACTCTCCATTTATCCACTGCGCAGCAACTGCAAAAGCAGGCGAGCCGTTTGAAGTAACTGTAAAAATGGGAAATGAATACACGCATCCAGATGATTTTGACCATTTCATCGAATCTGTTACACTTTTTAACGGTGAGACAAAATTGGCACAAGCGACCTATGTTCCAGGAACTCTTGGAAATGTAAAAGCGCACAATACTACAACATTCACAATCATCCCAACAGGAAAGAAACTTACACTTATTGCACATGGTTACTGTACAAAACATGGTGTTTGGGAAGGAACTCCTGTAATCGTAGAAGTTGCAGAGTAGTTTTAAAGCCCTTTATTTAGGGCTTTAAGATGGCTTTTCATCTTTAAGCATTTTTTACTTTTCGCCCCTATTTAACCCGATAAAATATTTTTGTCAATACTTCTGATAAAATTTCATCAGGTAGAGAATCAAAATCAATCTCAGCTTCAGGGAAATAATCTATACTATTCATTTATGCCCTTCTTTCTTAATCTTTCCATCATTTCTTCAAGACTAACCATTACTGCTGGCTCTTTCCTATTGTATTCTCTTTCATCAACTATTTTTGCGATTTGCTCATATTCATAAGATTCACTCATGGCTATAATTCTTTCATATTCATCAATAGGAACAAGTACGGCTTCTGGCTTATTGTGACGAATTACAGCAATCTTATTAAATGGACTACTCACTGGGCAATATCTTTTACTGTTGCCAAGCCCACGTCCAAACCTTACAATCGATTTCAAAATAAATTGAATTTCTTTCATTGTCCATTGTCCAGAATCTGCCTTTTTTGGTTTTCTGAGTTAACACCAATCTATCTGTTAATAGATTTTTAGGAGACACAATATCAAGGTCGAATGTACATCCACTCGCCATAGTTGTCCCATCTATATGAATAAAAACACCGGAAAATACAAAAAAATGTCTTTTAGAGAAACAACTCCAGTAGAATTCCTCGCAATGACAGAAAANNTCATTGCGAGGAAGAATGACGAAGCAATCTATGGCAGGCTTATCGATTGTAACGTTCCTTGCAATGAGGGGAAATTTATATCGCATAAAATTGAAATTGCGCCCCTTATGAGTGAAAATCTTCTTACTGTGTTACATTTGCCTCATCTTGCACAACAGCAGAAGATTCTGTGGGGATTTCAGTTTTTGGGGAGTCGTCGATTTGTGTGGATGTTTCGCTTGCAGGTTCATCACTTGTTGGTGTATCGCTTGCAGGTTCATCACTTACAGGTTCATCACTTGTCGGTGTTTCACTCGTAGAGATATCAAAAAATGACTCTAGAGAAGTATTTATTTCGGTTGTTGTGGGTAGATTTTCTTCTTTTACAGGTGTCATAACCTCTTTAATAGACTGGATAACTCCTCTGCGCTTCATGGTTTTTAGAATGATACGAGCACGGTTTTTGACGTATTTTTGATTGCCTGTTGGATTGTATCTGATAGGATTTGGAAGAACAGCAGCAAGTCGTGACGCTTCGTTGGCTGTGAGGTTTTTGGCACTTTTGTGGTAATAATGACGCGCTGCAGCTTCGATGCCGAAAATCCCATCACCCCATTCAGCAACGTTAAGATAAATCTCTAAAATACGACGCTTAGAGATAGTTTTTTCGATGCGCCATGTGATGATTGCCTCTTTGATTTTTCGCACTGGATTCTTACTTGGTGAAAGATAGAGGTTTTTGGAGAGTTGTTGACTGATGGTGCTTCCGCCGATTAAGGTTTTTTTCTTGATACTGCGCTCAATTGCGTTTTCCATCCCCTTAACGTCAAAACCATCATGATTCCAAAATCCGTCATCTTCTCCGATAAGAACTGCTTTGATAATGTTGGAAGAAATTTTGTCCAGACTCACCCATTTTTGAGTGAGGTGCATCTCTCGATTTTCATCTGCCCACTGGTTTTCTCGATATTGCATAAAAGCAGTCGGTATAGGACGCTCATTTTTTAGAGCGGCAATATCAGGATAAACAGTATAACGCCCAATGTCAATTGCTCCAAGCGCTAAAAGAAGAAGAAGTATTTTCCAAAATTTATTCATTGTATTTCCGCTCATCTACTCTAGTTTTAATTTAGGCTCATCGATATAAAACCCTTGCGAATAATCTATCCCTAAAGATTTTACTTTATCTATGATGGTGCTTGAGTGGACGAACTCTGCTATGGTTTTTACCCCAAGTTTTTTGGCAAACTCCACGATGGTCTCAACGACTAAAAAAGAGTTTTCGTTCACATCAATATTTTCAATAAGCGAGCCATCTATTTTGATATAATCAACCTTCATTTTTACAAGATATGAAAAGTTTGAGTACCCACTTCCAAAGTCATCTATGGCAATTTTAGCCCCATAACGTTTCACCTCGCTTATAAATCTTGAAACTTTTTTAAAGTCTTTAATCGCCTCAGACTCTAAAAGCTCAAATACGACTCTATGGGAAATGTCACTATTTTTTAGCTTTTCGATGATAAATTTAAAAATTTCCCCATTCATAATATCCTCAATGGAGAGATTGATACTAAACTCGTATTCATTATCTTTAAATGCTTCAAAAGACTTGTTGATGATAAGCTTCGTCACTTGACTGTAGAGCTTCATTTTTTTGGCAATAGGGATAAAAAGAAAAGGTGACATAATTTTGCCGTTATTGTCTATAAGTCGCGCTAAACACTCATATTTGGTAATTTTGAGCGTTTTGTTGTCAAATATGGGCTGAAAATAAGGGAGTACATTTGACTCTTCTACGGCTTGTCGCACGATGCCAGAGAGGTTGAGATTTATCTTATACTCATTTTCAAATTCCATTCTATCTTCATATATCCAAAACGGGATTTGATTCTCTTTAGCGTATTTCATAGCCATTGAGACCTTTGAAAACATATTATTGCTGTCTGTGTTTGAACAAGAAGCCAGCGTGATATCGACATATATTTTCGTATCTTGGTACTCAACTACGATGTTTTTTAGCCTCTCATAGAGCGTTGTTAAATACTCTTTCAAATCATAAAAACCGAGATTCTTATGGAGCACTATGGCAAATTCAACCCCTGAAAACCTATATATCGTATCTTCTTTGAGGTTTTCTACAAGATATTTACTCACCTGCTCTAAAACATTGTCACCGATTATAAATCCATAAAAATTGTTGATTGTCTTAAAATTATCAATATTGATAACCACAAGACCTGCCTCATCATTCTCGTGCAAATCTTTTCTCAGTTGGTACATATTTGGAAGATTTGTTAAGTGGTCAGTAAAGTATCTACCAAGCAACTGGTTTGTATGCAGCTGAATTGTTTGAGTTTTTGCACTATTTTCTTTTTGCAACTCTACTAAAATTTCATCTCGCAAGTCTGACTCTTGTATCTCTTTCTCAAGAGTGTAAAAAACAACGACTGTTTGCATTTTATCTTCATGCTTGAGGAGATGAATCTTGGCATGGGGAAATATTTTTTGAAGTTCTGACTTGAGGTTTTGGACTAAAACAGTGTTGTGGATAAATGAGACGATGTGGACTAAAATGTGTTTTCCATGAAGAGTAGAAATCTTTTTTAAGATAGGAGGTATATCGACTGATGAGCGAAGTGCAAAGCTATTTACCTCTAAAGAATCAGTATCTTTACTCATAAAATCTCCAATGAATTTCTGAAGTCATTCTATCACAAAAAACAGATTTTTAGTTTTATGTGCTTGAGGCTCTTAAAAACTTTAAGCAAAACACAACCACTCTTTGACTATACTCTACAAACAAAATTTTTATAAGGTTGGTAGTTGAAATCATTTCAAAATCTCATTTTGCTACAAAATCTTTACAGACTAAAAGCTCTTGGATTCCAATACAGTGACCCTTTTTCTGTCAACGAAAAAAACTCTCATGAAAATCCAAAAAGTATAGAAGAGTTGGCTAAAAATATCTCCACATGCCATTTGTGTGACTTAAGCAAATCTCGCTCACAAAGCATGAGCGGCTATGGAGATATAAACGCGGATGTGATGATCATAGACTATAGTGTTTCTTCTATAGAAGATGAAACAAATGGCTACTATGCTGGAAGAAGTGGTGAGACACTTACAAAAATGATAGAAAATGTTTTAAAATTTAAAGTAGAAGATGTCTATTTTACCCATGCCATCAAATGCAAACCACTCCATTCAAACGTCCCTTCTTTGAGTGAATGGGACTCTTGCAAATCTTATTTGTACTCACAAATAGAGTTTGTAAAACCAAAAGTTATCATTACTTTAGGTGAGGATTCTTATGCAAAAGTAACAGGCGAATATGACAATTTTAAAAGTGTCCGCGGGCATGTAATCGACTTCAAAAAATACAAACTTGTCCCTATAGATCACCCACAATTTTTACTCAGAAATCCTGAGCTTAAAAAAATGGCATTCAACGACTTAAAAACTATAAAGAGCTGCTTATGAAAAAAATTCTCCTCCTCATGTTCCCGATTATCCTTTTTGGAAAAAGTTTTTTGATATCCAATATTCCATTACCAAAAATATATATACAAAATTTAGACCCTTACAAATGTAACAAAAAATGTCTGCAATCCTTTATGGATACGGGGATGATTTTTTCTTTTTTAGCCCATTCTGATTCAAAACTTGAAAACAAGGGGCAAGAAGAGACAAGAATGATGAACGCAAATGTCTTAAATATTGGTTCTCAAACTGTTAACAATAAAGTTAAAATAGCACTTTTATTGCCTCATAAAATCATCGGCAAATACACAGCATCAACAACAAACGCCTCTTTTGCTTATCTCATCGCTAAAAATAGAGCTTTTGAACTCAAAAGTTACCAAATAGAGAGTGAAAGTGCTCAAGAGATTGCCGCTACGCTTGAAAAGATTAAAAGAGATGGATTCAATCATGTTATAGCGCCTTTAACTCAAGAAGGGGCAAACGCAGTCTCGAGAATCGATCCTAAACTGTATGTCTATTTTCCCACAGTCAACAAAAAAGACACACAAGAGAGCTCCTCTTATTTATACTATGGCGGGATTGACTACAGACTTCAAAGTGATAAACTCCTTAAAAAAGCGCACTCTCCCCTTGTGATTTTTTATGACCAGTCGGCGATTGGAAATAAGCTTGCCACATATGAAGAAGAACGGTTTAAAAATGACTCCGACACAGGGAGTCAAAATGTCATCAAACTTCTTATCCCTACACGAACAACGAACTTGGAAACTCAACTTAAAAATAACGGAGCGATTCAATACGGCTCTTTTTTCCTAAACACCCCCATAGTTAAGAGTGCCATGATAATGTCACAAATCACTTTATATGGAACCAAGGCGGCAAATATTCTCTCCACGCAAATAAATTACGACCCTCTTATGCTCTCTATGACTCAGTATAAAGACCGTAAAAATATGATAATCGCAAACTCCATAACACAAAATAGCAATCTTTTAATAGAGACCAATGCTCTCCTTGAGAACGATATCATGTATGACTGGATTAACTATACAACAACGGTAGGGATAGATTTTTTCTTTAATCAAATCACAAATGATGAGCGTGAATACAACATAGCAATGAAAGAGAACCAAATGATTTACCCAATTGAACTGATGCAACCATCAGTCTCAAGGTTTGTAACCTATGAATCAAAGCTCAAAGAGTGATAAGATAAGCTCTTTAAGCTTCCCTCCTAGCTTTTGAGGCTTCCCTTCATGCGTGATATACACTAAAGTTATCTTCATCTCAAAAATCTTTTCCCCTTCTTTATGTATCGTTTGGAGCAGTGTAAATGAAGCACCTCGCATCTCTAGAAGTTCATTGGTAACAACCAACAAATCCCCTAATTTAGCACTCGCTACATAATCTGCAACAAGCTTTCTAGCTACAAAATGACCATTTTCCAAAACAGGATTCAACCCTTTTTTAAAAAAAACCTCACTGCGAGAACGCTCACAAAAGTTCAAATAATTGGAATGATACACAACCCCACCCGCATCTGTATCTTCATAATAGACCCTTATCTGCATCTTATAAACTCCTATTTTTAAGGCTTTAGCACTTCTTTGATAAATTTTGTGTATGTTGAGAGTGTAACTGAAACATTTTAATCATGAGCATATGAGACACCTAAACAATATCAGCATCACGGCTTTCATACTGCCTAT
>DJAA01000062.1:31592-31959 GCA_002428085.1 Sulfurimonas sp. UBA6014
ATTTTTAAAAGTGCTGGATGTGTCATAGTTTTCCTTTGTAGACTAGTTGTGCTAATGTTTTTAAATTTTTAGATCTATAAGCAGTTGCAATCTCTTCTATAAGGCGGTTATCTAATGGGGTTGTAATTTCAAGTCTTAAGTCATATTTTAGATATTGAAGCATTGCATTTTGGGTAAGTGTGCCAATACCTCTATCGTAGCGTATCTTGTCACATAAAGCTTTTTCACGAGTTGCAATAAATCTTCCACCATCATTTTCATCATAAAACCAATCAACGCCCAAAGAATAAGCTTGAAGTAGTGTTTTTTTATAACTAAATCTTCCTATTTGTGTATCAAAAAGTTTTTCGTTTTTACTTGTAGCAGA
>DJAA01000062.1:32068-32473 GCA_002428085.1 Sulfurimonas sp. UBA6014
TAAAAACCTTTTTTAAGTCTTATCAATTCACCACTTTTTACAAGATTAGCAATTTTATCATTAACATTACTTACTGATTTTTCAAGTAAAGAATAAAGCATTTCATGTGAAAATATGGACAATGGCAAAGCGTTTCTTAATTCTATGGTTTTCATAGAGGTTATTATACTATAAAATCAATAATATTATATANNAATCCAATAATATTGGATTATCTATATAAATAATGATACTTTATCGACATACTATGTCATGCTATAAGCTCCATATTAGTTGAAGATTATGGTGTTACAAAACTGCATAACTTGCCAAACTGCAAAAGTATCTTTTATTCAGTATAAAATGTTGATAGTGCCTAGGGAATCGATATTATTTCGATTTGTTGTGCAAATCAAAGATTGCTTC
>DJAA01000062.1:32518-34514 GCA_002428085.1 Sulfurimonas sp. UBA6014
AGCGTTGTGCGTAGAGTTCGTAGAGATATTTTTTATACCGCTCATGAAGAACGTCAAAGAGCTCTTTGGATTTTGCAAACTCGGCGCGCAGGTACAAATCATGCGCTTTGTCATAGTCTGCGAGCTCTTGTTGTTTTTGTGCGTCGGCTTCACCTAGAGATAAAACTTCATAAATTTCTACAGGCTCGGATTTGCCTTTTACTCGCACTTTGTCTAAGAGCTGCGTCACATAACTCTGTGTCAATTTTGCTTTTGTAAACTCCGAGATGATGAGTCGCACTTTATAGGGCTTGCATAAACCCTCAAGGCGTGAGGCAAGGTTTACCGCATCGCCGATGATGGTGTAGTCGGAGCGTCCATGAGAGCCTATCTCTCCGACGATGACGACTCCTGTGTTGATGCCGATGCCATAATCTACATCAAAACCAAACTCTTTCTTGATGGTTTGGTTTAAAAAATCTCTTTGCGCAACCTGTTCAAGTGCACTTTTAACCGCCTCATCAGCATGGTTTTTGACATCAAGCGGTGCGTTCCAGTATGCCATGATGGCATCGCCTATAAATTTGTCGATTGTTCCTTGATGTTTTTCGATGGAGACAACCATAGCATTCATGTAAAAATTCAAAAAGTCGGTTACTCTTTTAGGAGAAGCCAACTCTTCTGAAATGGTGGTGAAGTTACGGATATCGGAAAAGTAGATGCTCACCTCCAACTCTTTTGAGTTAAAATTTGTCGCATCAGGATTGGCAAGCAAATCATCCATAACCTGCTTAGAGACTTTTTTTGAAAAGCTACTTTTAACCAACTCTTTTTGGCGTGTCTCAAACATATAGTTGACACCCAAAATACCGATAAGAGAAAAAATAACCGAAAAAAGCGGAAAGATTGTGTTGATGATGATGTGTTGTGTAAAAAGTAAATGGTAGTTTAGGGAAAAAAGCGCCGCCAAAGAGAGCGTATAAACAAAAAACAGCCACAAAAGTGAAACACGTGCAAAAAGCATGACAACCACAAAAGCGATGAAAATGATAAGCAAGATATCTATAAGTTCGCCCGTGGAAGGCTTTTGGAGCATATCTTCGTTGATAAGGTTATCGATAACATTGGCATGGATTTCTACCCCTGGGATAACGCTGTCCATAGGAGTTGAACGCAAATCCATGAGCCCATAGGCAGAGGTTCCCACAAGAACGATTTTCCCCTCGATAGAAGCTTTTTCAAAAGTGTTGTTGAAAATATCTACAGCGGAAATATAGGTATAACTTTTTGCAGCGCCTCTAAAGTTGACATAAAGCCGTCCAAATCTGTCTGTGGGGATGTTCTTGGAGCCTAGTTTTACATTTTCCACCCCCGAAGTCCCGTAGGAGACAACCACTTTGTTTGCCTCATTCATGATACGGTAAAGCTCAAACGCCAAGGAGGGGTACAGCACTTCATCGTACTTAATCATCAGCGGAACACTTCTGATGATTCCCGTCTCGTCGGGGATGTTGTTCATGTATCCGCTTGAGTACCCTGCACTTTGAATGGTGTCAAGATTAGCCAAAACTCCCTTGGCATGCGGAAAAAACTCTCTCTCTTGTTTGTTTTTTTCGACAAATATAGCGGGAATAGTCGGTGCCTCATGCGCATTTGTTTTGTCAAAATCGAGAACATACCCTAAAATAGTGGGCGTGGAAGCCACCGCCTCTGAGAGGATGACATCATAATCAGGCAAATCGGCTCTTTGTATATTCCACTCTTTTGCAAACCGTTTTGGTGAAGTTTTATCCGCCTCGCTAAAGACAATATCCAGCCCAACAATCCCCACTCCGCTCTCATGCAAGTTGGTCAAAATCTTTGCAAATTTATCTCTCTCCCACGGCCACTGCCCAAGCTCTTTGATACTTCTCTCATCAATATCAACAATAACAACCGCATCACTCACCCTCTCGCTCCCACGAAAGTTAAAGTAAAAATCTCTCACACGGTTATCAAGCGACTGGAAATAGCTTGG
>DJAA01000062.1:34656-34813 GCA_002428085.1 Sulfurimonas sp. UBA6014
CTATCTTGCACTCCCACTACACCATCACCTTGAATAACATAGTACTCGCCAGCCCCAGTTGAAAATCCGACACTATCTGAAGAAGTACCCAATAAAGTGAGTAATTCTTCGACAAGTGCACTTGCATCCGTAATTGCCGAAGTGACTAAACCGTCTG
>DJAA01000063.1:0-13546 GCA_002428085.1 Sulfurimonas sp. UBA6014
GTGCCCATTTACTGCTGGTTGAAGACAATCTTGTCAATCAAGAGTTAGCTATTGAGTTATTGAAAAATGCAAGCATAAAAGTGGATGTTGCCCAAGATGGTGCCCAAGCTTTGCAAATGGTGCAAAATTTTGAGTACGACGGTGTTTTAATGGATTGTCAGATGCCTGTGATGGATGGGTTTGAGTCGACACGTCAAATACGCAAAATTTCAAGATTGTCCACTCTTCCAATCCTCGCCATGACAGCAAATGCTATGGCAGGAGATAAAGAAAAATGTATTGAATGTGGAATGAATGACCATATTGCCAAACCAATTGATATTGCACATTTCTTTCTCACAATGGCACGGTGGATAAAACCTAAGAATGCAGAAGCAAATGAGATATTGCAAATAGAAGGGATGGATATAAAAAGTGCTTTAGGGCGCATTGGGGGAAATAAGGAGCTTCTTTACAAACTCCTTGACCGCTTTGTACAAACGCAATCAGATGCGATGGTTCGTATCCGCAAATCCATCGAAGACAAGGATATGCAAACTGCAATAAGAGAAGCACACACGATAAAAGGGTTGGCGGGAAATATTGGTGCAGATGTACTTTTGAACTATGCGCAAGAGCTTGAGAGGGTATTAAAAGAGGGTGAAACTGAAAACTTTAAGCGTTGTTTGGAGCTCACTCAAAATGAACTCTCAATTATTGTGCATAGAATTTCAGTCGCTACTCCAGAACCAACACAAGTCCCAAAAGCACAACCGCAAATAGAGAAAGTAGACTTAAAAGAGGCGCTTAAAAAGCTCGATAAACTTCTAGAAGAACTTGATGCAGAAGCAGCAACAGTTGAAGAGGAACTTTTTGATAGCTTAGTCGCCCTTGGATATGGCATCACCATCAAAAAAATCAAAAAAGCGATTGAAAAGTTTGAGTTTGAAGAGGCAAGAGCCTTGCTTGCGCAAATATTGGCAAAACTTCCTTAAATCATTGAAGCCAAAGTCACCTGATTGCGCCCATGTTTTTTGCAATAGTACAGAGCCGCATCAATGCGTTGTAGCATGGCATCGGTAGTTTCATGCGCTAAAAAAGCACCTAATCCTACACTGACTGTAAGAGGTTTCATTTTTTCAGCTATTGTAATGCGAAGTTTTTGAGCTACTTTGTGCGCCTCTTCAAGAGAGGTATTTGGAAGAATCACGATAAACTCTTCGCCTCCCCAGCGACCGATAATATCTGTTTGGCGTAAATTATCTCTCATAATTTGTGTTAATTGTTGCAACACTTCATCCCCTTTGAGATGCCCAAAAGTATCATTGACTGCTTTGAAAAAATCAATATCAAGTATCATGACACTACTTGCATACTCTTTGTAGCGAAAGACTCTTTTTTGTTCTTCTTGGAGTACCTCATCGATTTTTACACGATTGTAAAGTCCTGTAAGCTTATCTGTAATAGAGAGTTTAAGCAATTTAGCGCTGTGCTGTTTTAGAACATAATAACGCCACATAAAGAAAAAAACACCAAGAAGTAAAAATACAAGATATTGCAAAACAGTTTCGTAACGGATCCCCTCTTGAATAGTAAGCCCCGTATGTTTATTGATGATTGTCTCCCGCTCAATGGGCGTCATGGTGGCAATCCCTTTGTCTAAAATAGCACGCAATAGAGTATTTTCTTTGAGCACCCCGATGCGAAGATGATTTTCATACCCTTGCGGTTGACCAGAGATTTTAAGATTAAACCATCCCTCTTTTTTGATAACATAAGCGGCTACGATGAGTGAGCGCACCGTCATATCTGCTTTTTTTTCTGAAACCATTCGCATGGCATCAGACTCTGAGACAACGCTTATCATTTTGAGGTTTGGAAAATCCTTGCTAAAGCGCTCAAGGATGGCCGTCCCCGCAGGAAGCACGACGCTCTCATGGTCTACGCCATGAAGGTTTGCGATAAAAGGGTGCTCTTCACGGGTAATGAGAATATTTGGGTCAGATAAAATGGGCTTTGTAAAGATAAGCCATGCCTCACGCTCGGGCGTTTGGTTGACAAAACTTAAAATATCACATTTTTTTGCCTTGGATAAAGAGAGCGTCTCTTGCCATGTTTTAGTCTCTACTAGCTTTATTTTCACTCCTGCACGCGCTGCTGCCAACGCTACCAAATCTGCTGCAATCCCCACATGTTTCCCATTTTCAATCACTTCAAACGGCTCCCAGTCAGGGTCAACACACATAGTTATCTCTTTTTTTTCTTGAAGATATGCGCGCTCTTGGCTTGAGAGATGAACGGCTGGCTGTGCAAGCAAAAGAGAGCAGATGAGTAAAAGTGGTAGAAAAATGTGTTGCATGGGCTTCCTTATTTGGTATGGTATCTTTTTAAAATCCAGAGATTGCTTCGTTCCTCACAATGACGGAGAGGTTTCGCCATGACAAAGGGGTTTTGTTTTATAGCCGTCATTGCGAGTAATCCCTCCGTCATTGCGAGCAAAGCGAAGCAATCTAAATACAACTGCATCAAAAAACATAACTTGCCGAGAGTGTGAGCATATCATCCCCATAGCGATAGTTTTTAGAATCTCTCAGCTCGAATTGTGCTCTTAAATGAAAAGCCTTGTTGAGCGAAGCTTTATAGAGAAAGTTTACCACACCGATGTCACTTTGAGGCATAATCGTCTCATCCAAATCGATGCGCGCATATCCTGCAATCAAAGTTTGGTTTGCAAGTCCTACCATTTTTAAATCATATTTGAAAGTAATTTTACCCATTTTGCTTTTTGCGATGGCAGAGAGCGAGTCATCTTGTGCAAACATATAAGGGACGGTGACATATTCTGGATAGCCTCCCCAATTTCCAAAAGCTGTTACTGTTTTTGTATCGCCCGTAAAAAAATTATAAGCCAGCGAGGTCGTCAAACCGATGTTTTTGCTCTCAAGTGAAAACTTTGTTCCATAGAGTTCATAACTTCCATTGATACCAAAAGTGCGAAGAAAATCTTTAAACTCCCCCACTTCTCTTACACCGTACCCTTGGACTTCAAGCGTTGCTTCAAGCGCAGAGCCAATCATGAAAGGCAAGGCAATATCAAGATAAAACTCATCAAGAACGTCGGGGCAATAGTAGTTCCAAACTTGGGCTTTAAGAGCGTTTTCATAAACAAGCCCGCTCATGAAAACGCCTTGATTGCCTGATATTTGCGATATATCAAGGGTCGTGCCCTCGTTTGCGTCTATAGTTTGTAAGTCGCTCATGGAGAGAGAAGTGTATGTTTGTGCAGACATGCTCTCAAAGTTTTTAAAGCTCACTAGTCCATCGAGCCCAGACATTTTTGTGATGTAAGAGAGGGTGATTGTGGTGTTTTGCACATCTTTATTTGTAAAAGTATACGCCTCAAAAAGGTTGGGAATAATTCTATAATCATAAGTCGCAACGATAGGCGTGTCAATCTCTTGACGTCCTGCTTTAAAGGTAGAGTTGCTTTTTGCGAACTCTAAAAAGGCTTCACCCAAAAGAGCGTAAGGTTTTTTGTTCTCATCAAACATATATGCATCAACTTTTTTAGGGTTATCGTCTCGCAGACCTAAATCGCTGGTAATATAATATGCCGCTTGCGCTTTAAGACCTTGCCACTCCCCCGTCTTTGCACCCAGTTTTCCGCCTACTCCAAAAGTTGACTGACTAAGTTTGGGCGCAATTCTCTCATCATGCACATACATGACCTTCGCATAGCCTATAGGTGTGGTGTTTTGCAAAGCATCTAACAGCAACTCCTCACCATGAAGCGATGAGAATAAAACTGCAACCCAGAAAATAAAAGTTATTTTTTGCATTTCCAAGAGTTCCTAGCATGCTGCGCATTTTTTTGTCAATAGACTTCTTTCAAACCAAAGATTATTTTGCATGACTCTCATTGCGAGCAAAGCGAAGCAATCTAAAAGAGGGTTACAAAAAAATCTATTTATTATAGCCGCCTCGTGCCATTATTGTCAATTTGAGTGGAGTCTAGTATAGTCTCATGTGAAATAAAGTAGCTTCTAAAGTGATGTTAGGTAGTATATTTTTTAAATTTAAAACTCCTTAAGAGACTTTTATGAGAGGAGAATATGCAGGGGCAAAATATGCAAAAGATACTTTTAGTCATCCTTATGATGGTGCAGTTTGGGTGTGCGGGTGAGACATATTATCTCCAAAATGGGGAAAAAATCCCTCTTTTGCCTCATGATAACTCTCTGAGAAATGCTCAAAATATCGACTACTACACCAATGACAAAGGGGTGGTTTTGGGTGTGAGTGATACGCTTGTGGTAAAAGTAAAAAGTGGGGTTAGTATACAAGCAATTATGAAAAAATATGACTTAGAACTTGTGAAAAACCTCTCTGAAAATTTGTATCTGCTTCAAGCTACGCATAAAAACTTGACATTGCAGAGTGCAAATAGCCTCAGCCAAGAGGAAGGAGTTGTGTATGCGCAACCTGACTTTGTAAAAAAAATCTTACCTAGGTAGCGTGAAGATGAGGATTTTTTTGATAGTGTTTGGGTTATTTTTTTTGGTCGGATGTGCCAATAATGGGACTACAACAACAGCTGTTGACATGGTTGCGAATGAGCCGTATTATAGCAAGCAGTGGTATTTGGACTACAACGCGACTGTGTATGCCCGCAATAGAATCGATGCTAATGCGCATATCCACGCAGGGAGTGTTCTTAAAAATTATACTGGCAAAGGTGTTCGCATCGCTGTCATAGATGATGGGCTTGATGAGTCGCATGAGGATTTGGCGGGTGCTGTGGTTGAGACGTTTGACATCATTACAAAATCAACAAATGTTGCGCATACCTATCTTCATGACTCTCATGGTACTGCTGTTACAGGAATTATCGGTGCTAGGGTTAATGGCAAGGGGATTCATGGCATTGCAAGTGGAGCTGATATTATTTTTTTGAAATATGCACAGGAGATGAGCGATAGCCAAACGATAGAACTTTTTAACAAAGCACAAGAGTTTGGTGCCGATATCATCAACTGCAGCTGGGGGACAAATGATGTCTCAGTGGCTGTCAAAGAAAAAATACAAGATTTGGCTATCAACGCAAGGGACGGTAAGGGGATGATTATTGTCTTTGCAAGTGGCAATGACGACCAAGACATGGGTAATGACGAGTCGGCTATTTTGGAAGTCATCTCTGTGGGTGCTACCGATAAAGATAATCTCAGAGCATGGTATAGCAACTACGGCGAAAATCTTGATTTAGTTGCCCCTGGAGGCTATTATCTGGGGATAACAACGCTTGATCCGATGGATGAGAGTGGAGTGGCTTCTTTGGAGGAAAATTATCTTTTGTATGATGATGTAAACGCATTTATTGGCACTTCTGCCGCAGCCCCTTTAGTGAGTGGAGTAATCGCCTTGATGCTTGAGAGAGACCCAAATCTTACAAGAGTTGAGGTTGAAAATATCCTCCACGAAAGTAGCGACAAAATCGGCTACGTAGCCTATATTAATGGGAGAAATAACTACTACGGATACGGCAAACTCAACCTCTCTTCAAACGAACTACTGCGCTAAAATCTACTAGACTTCTTGCATAACCCACTTTTAGATTGCTTCACTTCGTTCGCAATGACGGTCATTGCGAGGCACCGACGAAGCAATCTTTGGTTTGAAAGAAGTCTACTGCATAAAAGCAAGTAAAGAGGCAGCTATGGCGACGTTTAAAGATTCTACGCCTCTATTCATGGGGATGCTAAGGGTGTCATTACAAAGCACTTGAACTTCGCTGGAGACTCCCTCGCTCTCATTGCCTATGACAAAAATTGTTTTTTCGTGCGGCACTAGTTCGTAAATACTGTGTTTGGCATGAGAAGAGAGAGCATATATTTTAGTGTCGCCAAGTGTTTTGAGTACATCTTCAATCGCTTCACAAAAATAGATGGGGAGTTTAAAAAGTGTTCCCGCACTCGCTTTTATAACAAGCGGCGAGATTTTCGCACTGTTTTTTTTAGGCAAGATGATACCATCAACATTTCCAGCCGCACATGAACGGATGATCATCCCAAGATTTTGAGGGTTTTGGATGCCATCAAGGGCGATAAGTCTAAAAGAGCTTAGTTTTGCGATTTCATTTGCATTTTTATAGGTTTGCGCGATGATGTCGATGGCGACGCCTTGGTCTTGTTTGGCATTTTTGCTGATGCGGCTGAGAGCTTGTTTGGAGTGGTAGGAGATTTCAAGCCCTCTTTTTTGTGCGAGCGACAAAATCGTAGCCACCGCTCCGTCAGTTTTGTTGGAGTCTGCTAAGTGAATTTTGTGAATGTTGATGGTATCGTCTTGCAAAACCTCTATAACAACGTTTCTGCCATAGAGTGTTATGACCTTGTCAAAATACGCTTTTTTATGTAAATACTCTTGTGAATCTTGCACGAAATGCCCTTGTGTGAATTGGTGTCATGGTAGCATATATTGGCGTGAATCTGCGCGTTTTATATGCCTAGAAATTTAGACGATAGCGTAAACTATCTCTTTTTTATTTTTGGTGATTTTGATTTCCTCTACGTGTAGCCCTTCGATTTCAAGTCCCATAAACGCATCTAAAGAGTCTATATTATGTTTTGCAACTTCCCGCAGAACTTTGCCTCTGTAAGCTTTCGCCCAGTGACTGACTATTTTGCCCTCTTTTAAAAACTTCAACGTCATGAAGGGTTTTGTCAGTTTGTAAAACTTTTCATAATATCCTGCCCGAAGGTCTAAAATCTCCTCATTTGCTAAGAGCAAATCGAGTTGATAAGTAAAGCGCTTGGAGTAAAATTTCTCAGGAGCATATTCTCTTAAGGTATTTGTTTGTTGGATTTTATAGTTGGCAATGGGGTCGCCTCCTAAGATTGGACCGTAAAGATTGGAAAAAATAATCGTGTTTTCTTTGAGATATTTTTGAGCTTTTTCATCCAGCGAAGCAAAATCAAGTGCCTCATATGCAACCCCTTGGTACCTCTCAATCGCGCACATGAGGGGTGAGGAAAAAAGATCACACATGTAGGGTTGGCACTCGCTAAATTTTTTAAATCCAAAAAGTTTGCATATTGCTTCTTGGCTGGCGGTTTTGAGTAAATCGTTGTAGGCTTGGAGGATTTCTTCTCTTGCTTTGTTTGAGCCTAGCAGCTCTTTTGCCCCTTCGTCTCCACCGCTTTGTTTGCTCTCAGAGGGCGAAAATAGTACTTTTAACATAGGTTTGCCTTATGCAATAGATGAATAAAATTTTACCTCATTGTATCAATTTTAATGCTATAATCAACCCAAATTTACAAGCGAGGTTTGGTATGAAACTGTTTTTATTATTT
This sequence comes from Sulfurimonas sp. UBA6014, assembly GCA_002428085.1. Taxonomy (GTDB): domain Bacteria; phylum Campylobacterota; class Campylobacteria; order Campylobacterales; family Sulfurimonadaceae; genus Sulfurimonas. Next base: position 7,326 of record DJAA01000063.1, read on the forward strand.
GTTTTGTCAGCTCTTTTTACATGGGCTAATGCAGGTTTAGTAGTTGGAACTGTCCAAAAAGTTGCGGGAAATGTGAAGGTCAAGAACGAAGGTTCTATCAAAAAAAATAGTGTCAATGCAGGGCTTGAGATGCAAGCTGGAGATTTGCTCACAACTGCCAAAGAAGCATCGGTACTGATCAAACTCATAGATGGCTCAGCCGTTGTTTTGGATGCAAGTTCAAGTGTTTTGTTTGCGTCTGGTGACACTATAGAGCAGCAAGGCGGGAAGATTTTTTATAAAATAACATCCAGAGATGCCAAAAATGCACTTAAAATCAAAACACCTTTTGCCATTATCGGTATCAAAGGGACAACGTTTGTGGTCAATGCAACTGAGAACGCTTCCGTGACACTCAAAGAGGGTCTGATTGGGGTTACAAGTATAAAAGAGGAGTTTGAACTCTATAGAAAAAAAGTCCAAGAGGAGTTTAACAGCTTCATCGCAGACCAACAGTCTGAGTTTGAAAAATATAAAAACGAGCAAAATAAATATGCCGTTGCAGAAGCAACCAAAGAGTTTGACTTAGAAGCGGGAAATAGAATCTCATTTAGCGGTCAAAAAGTCAACGAAGATGCTTGGAGCAAGGAAGATGACGCAGAGTTTGAGCGTTTTGAACAACTGATAAACGCCTTCAAATAAAGTCATGAAAGAGAAACTTCTATACTTAGGGTTGCTTGTTCCACTTTTGGTTGTGACGCTCTTGTTGCAGATATATAAAGTGGAACCTTTTGAGAGTTTTTCACTTCGTTTCAATGATATAAATTTCGCACTCCAAGAGAAAACTCCAAACGAAAATATCGTTTTTGTTGCAGTAGATGAGCCTAGCGTCAACGTCTATGGCAGATGGCCGTGGAATCGAGAAATACTCGCAAAAGGGATTGAAAATTTAAACCAAGCAGATGTTGTTTTGCTCGATATGATATTTTCAGAACCTACAAGCCAAGACCAAGATAGCGCACTCGCTGAGGCGATATCGGGCCTAAACAGCAGTGTTTGCGGTTTTTTCTTAAGACACAATGCTACGCAACAAATAACTGATGCAGAGCTTGAAGTGCTCGGCGACTCCTCTTTGGATCTTCTTCAGTCTCAAGTCCAAGAGCATAAAAATCCATTTTTCATATCGGCCCCTTATGCAGAGATGAATATTTTAGGAGTTTTAGAGGCTTGTAGCCTCTCGGGAAGTTTTTCTACCCTCTCAGAGAGTGACCATTTGCTTCGCTCATACCCGATTGGAGTCTATTTTCAAAATCTTTTATACCCATCTTTGGCGTTGCAAGGTTTAAGACTGAAGTTTGATACCGATGTAAAAAGGGTAGATGCAACCCATGTCCAGATTAACGATAAAGTGATTGGACTCAATGACAAAGGTTTTATCCGACTCAATTTTTACAAGCCTGAGCTCTATAAAACAATCTCCTTTTTGGATGTCGCAGAGCAAAAAATAAAGCCTGAATATTTTAAAGGTAAAATTGTGATTTTGGGTATCACTGAAGTGGGTGCGGGGGATGTTGTAAGTACTCCGATGGGCTCTATGCCTGGACCGCTTTTACACTACACATTTCTTTCAAATTTACTCGAAAATCACCTTATAGTTGAACCCAAACATATTTCAAAAATACTCATGATATGTATGGTGTTCTTCCCTTTTATTTTAGTTTTGCTTCTTAAAAAAATTCTCTATCGGGCCATTTTAAATATCACTGCTTACTTGATGCTTTATGTTTTAATACGGTATCTTTTTGTCCATGACATGATTTATATAGACCTGTTTTACCCACTTGTTGCGCTTATTCTGAGCGTTGTAGCTGTTGAGGCAATTGCATTTAATATCCAAGAAAAAGGGGGACGTTTTATGAGAAATGCTTTCTCAAGCTACCTCTCAGCGGATTTACTTGACCAACTTATAGAAAATCCTGAGGCACTTGCTCTTGGAGGTGAGAAGAAAGAGTTGACAATCCTTTTTAGTGATATTCGAGGGTTCACAACGATCTCAGAATCGATGGATCCTGTGAGTTTGATTACACTTCTGAACAGATATTTTACCCCCATGACAAACTCTGTTCTCAAACATGGCGGGATGCTTGATAAGTATATCGGAGATGCAGTGATGGCATTTTTTAATGCACCTGTTGATGTCAAAGAGCATGCAAATGCAGGGTGTGAGACGGCTTTGGAGATGATAGAAAAACTCGATATCTTAAATGTGCAACTTGCAAAAGAGGGGATTCCTCCAATTAAAATCGGCATAGGACTNNAACACTGCAGAGGTCGTTGTAGGTAACATGGGTTCAGATACAAGGTTTAACTACACTGTTATCGGTGATGGCGTGAATCTCTCTTCCCGAGTCGAAGGGCTCACAAAAAATTATGGTGTGAGTATCTTGATAACCGAATTTACCGTTGCAAAATTAACCAAAGATTTTGTTTATAGAAAAATAGAACCAGTCAAAGTAAAAGGCAAAGATGAAGCGGTGCTCCTTTATGAGCTCATGCCATCAACCCAAACATCCAAAGAGTTGAAAAAACTTTATGATGAATCGTTGGAGATTTATATCAAGGGAGATTTAGCAAGAGCAAAAGAGATGTTTAGCGAGCTTGTTTTAAAGTATGACGATTACCCTTCAAAATATTTTTTAGAGCTTATTAGCGAAAATCGTCCATGGGGTGTTCATAAGATGACCACGAAGTAATTTTTTGATTAAAAGTCATTTTAAAACTACAAAAACATTTTCAGAAAGGTAAAATAGTGTTCANNAAGAATTTAATAAGGAGATGCAAAATGGCTTGTCAAAAATGTCAGTCGATTCCACGTGTAGAAGATGAAAATGGTACTTTGCTTGTCAGTTGTAGTGTGAGCGAGCTTGCTGATAAGATGGTGCAGTATCTCTCAAAAAATGGTATTGCATTTGAAGTTGAGGATGAACAAACGCTCTGGGTACAAGTCAAGGGCTTTTTAAGTATGCTTGAGGATTTGTGTAGCACCTGTTTTTTAAGCAAAGTGGAGAGAGAAGGGGTGAGTCTGCTTTTTTTACAAAATTCGGAGATTTTTACTGCAACCAAATTAACGCGCATGAAAACAATGCAGCAGTACAAAGATTTGATAGGGACCAAAAAACTTGCGAGTATCATAGAAAATGGTGCACTGACAACACATTTTCAGCCTATAATCGACATAAAATCAAATACTATTTATGGTTATGAATCCCTTGCGCGGGGTGTTGACGAGGACAACTCTCTTATCTCTCCTGATAAACTTTTTAGTTGGGCAAGAGAGGGAGATATGCTTTTTTATCTTGATCGTGCGTGTCGTGAGACTTCGCTTAAAACCGCTGCGGTAAAAAATATCCATTCCAAAGTATTTATCAATTTTATACCAACTGCTATTTATGACCCTGCACACTGCTTAAAATCAACAGTTCAGTGGGCTAAACAGCTCGATTTTGACCCTAGAAATATTATTTTTGAAGTGATTGAGAGTGATTATGTAGAAGACTTAGACCATCTCAAACGTATTTTGGAATTTTACAAATCTCAAGGCTTCATGGTTGCCCTTGATGACGTTGGAAGCGGTTACTCTTCACTCAACATGATAGCAAAGCTCCTTCCAAATATTGTCAAAATTGACCGTGCTATTATCGATGGGATTGATACAAATAGTGTCAATCAGTCTATTTTTCGAGCCATTACGCAAATAGCCAAAGAAAATGGCATTATCGTCCTAGCTGAGGGGATTGAGCGCGCTGAAGAGTTGGCATTTTGTGCTAAAGAAGGAGCTGATTTGGCACAAGGGTATTATTTTGGAAAACCCTCTGCAGAGCCACGAAGAAAAATATAAAGAGTCACGAGAGCGTTTATTTTTTATGGCAGATTAATAATTCTTAATTATAATGGTCAATAAACTCTCTTGCTAGGCTTGGATATAATGACAAAATATGCTAGAAATTTGGATGCCAACGATATACTAGAGCTTATATTTGTTTACTTGACCGAAGTAACATCGCTTAGAAATCATGACGATATTCTTATGGTTCTTGCGGATATGGGTCGGACACTTACAAGTGCCGATAGGTGTACTGTTTGGGTTGTCAGTGATGATAAACGAAAAATTTGGACTAAAGTCGCACACGGCATTGACCCTATTGAGATTCCTATTCACTCAGGAATCGTTGGAACTGCAATAGCTAACTCTCAAAAAATCATGATTGATGATGTGTATCAAGATGATAGATTTAATCCCGATGTTGACAAAAAAACAGGCTACAAAACTAAAAGCATGATGGTTATCCCTATGTTTAACAGTGATGATGAAATCATTGGTGCTTTTCAAGCAATAAACAGCAGAAGAGAGAGTGGTGTTTTTGATGAATCAGACATGCAAAGACTGATGCTTGCGAGTACATATGCCGCTGAGACACTCGCGTCTGCAAGGCTAACCCAAGAGATAGAAGATACACAAAGAGAAGTCGTTTTTACTATGGGAGCTGTTGGAGAGAGCAGAAGCAAAGAGACAGGAAACCATGTTAAAAGAGTTGCCGAGTATTCAAAAATCCTTGCCCTTGCGTATGGGTTGTCTCAAAATCAAGCAGAACTTTTAAAACAAGCAAGTCCTATGCATGACATAGGAAAAGTAGCTATTCCTGATGCGGTACTCAACAAACCTGGAAGATTTAATGACCAAGAGAGAAAAATCATGGACACCCATGCTGAGCTTGGTTATAACATGACAAATAACTCCCAAAGACCTCTTTTAAAAGCCGCTTCCATTGTGGCGTATGAGCATCATGAAAAGTATAACGGCAAAGGCTATCCACAAGGGAAAATTGGCGAAGATATTCATATATTTGGAAGGATAACCGCTGTTGCAGATGTATTTGATGCATTAGGAAGTGATAGAGTTTATAAAAAAGCGTGGGAAGATGAAAAAATACTCAAACTTTTTAAAGAAGAAAGAGGAGAGCATTTTGATCCTAAACTTGTAGATTTATTGTTTGAAAATATTGATAAATTTTTTGCAGTAAGAGATGCTTTTAAAGACGAGTATCTAGGCTCACACATTAAAGAAGAAGATGTAAGAAATAAAATAACAGTGTTAGGTGCCTTTGGTACAAAAGCAAAAGGTTTTGGAACGAGCTCTTTTTATCTTAATGAAAAAAATGTCATCGACGCAGGCAATCTTTTAGCGGGGCTTGAAGAGAAATCGGCAAAAATAGAAAATATATGGATAACCCATTCACACCTTGATCATATATGTGATATAGCCTATATCATCGATAACTATTATGGAACCATCGACAAAACTATCAATCTTTGTGGACTTCCAGCAACTTTGCAGGCACTCCAAAAACATTTTTTAAATGATCTAATCTGGCCTGATTTTTCTAAAATAACGCTTGCCAATAAAACAGGCATGTGTATTAGCTATACAGAAATAGAGGTAAATAAACAATACGCCTTGTCGCCAACTGAATCCATCCAAGCTTTTGAAACTGATCACACAGTCCCAAGTTGTGGGTATATCTACAAAAAAAATGATACCGCTGTTTTGATAACTGCTGATACGTACTCTTTAGATAATGCACTCTTTCTTGCCAATCATGACCTAAGTATAAAGTCCCTTGTTCTTGAATGCTCTTTTCCCTCCTCTATGGATGTTCTTGCAAAAGAGAGTAAACATTTGACACCAAAATTGCTCTCACAAATGCTTGAAGGGCTTCAAAGAACTGATATGACCATTTATATCAATCATGTCAAACCACTTTTTTTAGAAGAGATTACAAAAGAAATCGAGCAATATTGTGTTCAATGGAAGCCTAAAATCGTAAAAGATGGTGAAATAATAAACTTCTAGAAAATATACTTGACAATGAAAACATAATTGACTATAATTCTGGCTCAATTTCGATGCCGGCATAGCTCAGTTGGCTAGAGCAGCTGATTTGTAATCAGCAGGCCCGGGGTTCGAATCCTCGTGCCGGCACCATTGAAATTTGAATATTAGAAACAGTGTTAGACCAGATTTAGACATTTAAATATGTCATGGTGAGATAGTCAAGTGGCCAACGACGGCGGACTGTAAATCCGCTCCCTACGGGTTCAGAGGTTCGACTCCTCTTCTCACCACCATTCGATGGCACATGCGGGCGTAGCTCAGTTGGCTAGAGCGACAGCTTGCCATGCTG
>DJAA01000063.1:13585-28907 GCA_002428085.1 Sulfurimonas sp. UBA6014
GGAAGCTGAAGTACAATTTCTACCTTACTTCATTCGTATTTATATAAAAAGATATATATAAATATCTACACCCATTACTAATATTATTGTTAAAAATTATTCAATTATTGTTTGTTATATACATTTTTTTATGCTCTCGTGGCTCAGGGGTAGAGCACTTCCNNCTTCCTTGGTAAGGAAGAGGTCGGCGGTTCAAATCCGCTCGTGAGCTCCATAAAATATGCATTTATTTTTATTCGTATGATTAAGCAATAATTGAATGATTTTTGGGTATAATCCCGTTTCAATTCATAAACAAAGTCGGAGGACACTATGGCAAAAGAAAAGTTTGAGCGTAATAAACCACACGTAAACATAGGTACTATTGGTCACGTCGATCATGGTAAAACAACATTAACAGCGGCGATTACTGCGGTACTAGCAGTAACAAACGGTGCAGCACTTATGGATTACGATCAAATCGATAATGCACCTGAAGAGAGAGAGCGTGGTATCACTATTGCTACTTCACACGTTGAGTATGAGACTGACAATCGTCACTATGCACACGTTGACTGTCCAGGTCACGCGGACTACGTTAAGAACATGATTACAGGTGCTGCTCAAATGGACGGTGCTATTCTTGTTGTTTCTGCAGCAGATGGTCCGATGCCACAAACACGTGAGCACATCCTTTTGTCAAAGCAAATTGGTGTTCCTGCGATGGTTGTTTTTATGAACAAAGAAGATATGGTTGATGATGAAGAACTTCTAGAGTTAGTTGAGATGGAAATTCGTGAGCTTTTAGATATGTACGATTTCCCAGGTGACGATACTCCAATCACTACAGGTTCTGCAACTTTAGCACTTGCTGAAGCTAAAACTGGTACTCTTGGTGCATGGTCAGCTAAAATTCAACAACTTATGAAAACTGTAGATGAGTTTATCCCTGAGCCAACTCGTGAAACTGATAAAGATTTCTTGATGCCAGTGGAAGACGTTTTCTCAATTTCTGGTCGTGGAACAGTTGTTACAGGTCGTATTGAACGTGGAAGTGTAAAAATTGGTGAAGCGATTCAAATCGTAGGAATTAGAGATACACAAGCATCTACTGTAACAGGTATTGAGATGTTCCGTAAAGAGATGACAGAAGCTCTTGCTGGTGACAACTGTGGTATTTTGGTTCGTGGTATCGGTAAAGATGATGTTGAGCGTGGTCAAGTACTTTGTAAGCCAAATACTATCACTCCTCACACGAAATTTACAGCAGAGATTTATGTACTAAGTAAAGAAGAGGGTGGTCGTCATACGCCATTTTTCACAAACTACCGTCCACAATTCTATGTTCGTACTACAGACGTAACAGGTGCTATCATTTTACCAGAAGGCACTGAGATGGTTATGCCAGGTGATAATGTAAGCATTACTGTTGAATTAATTCACCCAATCGCTATGGAAAAAGGTACTAAGTTCGCAATCCGTGAGGGTGGTAGAACTGTTGGTGCTGGTGTTGTAGCTGAGATTCTTGCATAATTCGCTTTTGCGAATTTGCATTTATCGTATTAAAGGGTAATATAAATGAGAGAAACTATACATTTGGGATGTGAGAAGTGTACACGTCGCAACTATCATACATCTAAAAATAAAAAAACTCATACTGAAAAATTTTCAGTAAGAAAATATTGTAAATTTTGTCGTGAGCATACAGTTCATAAAGAGATGAAATTATAGTACTGTTTTAAACTAACCTTCGGGTTAGTTTTAGGCGTGTAGCTCCAATGGTAGAGCATCGGATTCCAAATCCGAGTGTTGGGGGTTCGAATCCCTCCACGCCTGCCACTATTTGCACCATTTATTATGAGTGTGGCTTGAGAGCTTTATTCATAATTAATGTAATCTGGGAAAGAAAAATGAATTTAAATACACAATTTAAAAATGCTAAAGCAGAATTAACTAAAGTAATCTTTCCTACTAAAGGGCAGGTCAAACAAGCATATATAGCAGTCATGATTGTTGTTGCTGTTGTGGCTGCATTTTTAGCATTAGTTGATTTAGTGATGTCGTCGATTATGACTGCAATTTTAGGGTAAGGAGTAAATATGGCACACCAATGGTACTCCATTCAAACCTATGGAAATGAGAGAACGGTTCGTTTAGCAATTTTAAACATGATTCAAGAGATGGGGCTTCAAGAGCGCATCGAAGAAGTTATTGTTCCAACAGAAGATGTCATAGAGGTCAAAGAGGGTAAGAAAAAGATTACTGAGAGATCTCTATACTCAGGATATGTTTTTGCAAAAATAGATCTCAATACAGAGATACAACATTTGATTCAATCTTTACCAAAAGTTTCAGGTTTTATTGGTGAAGCCAATACGCCAACACCACTAAGTGAACATGATATCAATGTTATTTTAGATCGTGTTAACAACCGTGCAGCACCTAAACCGAAAGTATTTTTTGATAATGGTGAGACGGTACGTATCATAGACGGTCCGTTTGCAAACTTTACGGCAACTGTCGATGAGTATGATTTGGAACATGGAACATTGAAGCTCAATGTTTCAATTTTTGGTAGAGCAACACCTGTGGATATCGCTTATACACAAGTGGAAAAAATTATTTAATTAAAAAAAAGGAAAGACAATGGCAAAAAAAGTCGCAAGTTATATAAAGCTACAAATTAATGCTGGTGCAGCAACGCCAGCACCACCAGTAGGACCAGCTTTAGGACAACGTGGTGTTAACATCATGGAATTCTGTAAATCATTTAATGAGAAAACAAAAGATAAAATGGGGTTCAAAGTTCCTGTTATTATCACAGTGTATAGTGATAAAAGTTTCTCGTTTATAACAAAACAGCCTCCAGCATCTGCACTTTTAATGAGAGCAGCAGGACTCAAAAAAGGGACTGATAATCCTCTTAAAAATAAAGTTGGAACCATTACTCGTGCACAACTTATGGAAGTTGTAGCTCAAAAGATTCAAGATTTAAACACTACGAATATTGAAATGGCTGCAAACACAATAGCTGGTTCCGCCCGTTCAATCGGCATAGACGTAGTAGACTAAAAAATAATCCAATCACCGACCACAGTGATTTAGAAATGTGGCAGAATTTATAGGAGATTTGAAAATGAGCAAAAGATATAAACAATTAGTAGAAAAATACGATAACACAAAAATATATGAGGTTTCAGAGGCAGTTACTACTGTTAAAGATTTGAAGAGTGCAAAGTTTGATGAGACTGTTGAAATAGCCATGAACTTAAATGTTGACCCAAGACATGCAGACCACATGGTTCGTGGCGCGGTAGTTTTACCACATGGAACAGGAAAAACAGTACGTGTTGCTGTATTTGCTAAAGGTGTTAAAGCAGATGAAGCTAAAGCTGCAGGTGCTGATATTGTTGGAACTGATGATTTAGTTGCACAAATTAAAGAGGGCATTTTCAATTTTGATGTTGTTGTTGCTGCACCAGATTGTATGGGACTTGTCGGTCAAATTGGTCGTATTTTAGGGCCAAAAGGTTTGATGCCTAATCCTAAAACTGGTACAGTTACGGCAGATGTTGCTACTGCTGTAAAAAATGTTAAAGGTGGACAGGTAACATTCCGTGTTGACAAAAAAGGGAATATTCACGCTGGAATTGGTAAAGTAAGTTTTGATGCAGATAAAATTGTAGAAAATTTACGCTCATTTGTGGCTGCTATCAATAAACATAAGCCTTCAACTGCAAAAGGTCGCTATATTAAAAATGCTGCCATTTCATTGACCATGAGTCCTGCTGTAAAACTTGATACTATGGCATTGATGGATATTAAATAATTTTTATACGCATCAAGCTCTCTTGATGCGTATTTATATTGAAATCTTTAGTATAAAATAGGTCTATTTTATACTAAAGATTTTTACTAAAATAAAAATCTGAATTATTTGGACTAAAGATAGTAGGGGTATCTGCCGAGTTGGTAGTGAGCTTAATTGGCCTTTCCCTCCCCGCTTGAAGTTTATGTCTAGAAAGGAGAAAAATATGCTTAAATCGAAAAAAGCTGAAGTAATTGAGCAATTAACTACTTCGTTTGTAAACACAACAGCAGTTGTAATATGTGATTATAGAGGGTTGACGGTAAGTCAACTTGAAGAGTTACGTAAATCTGCTCGAGCAAAGGACACAAGTGTTCAGGTTGTAAAAAATACACTCGCCACAATCGCATTGAAAAATGCAGGCATGAGCGGTGTAGATATCAAAGATACAAATATATTCATTTGGTCAGATGATGTTATCAGTGCTGCAAAAGTAGCGGCTGATTTTGCTAAGACAAATGATAAATTTATACTAAAAGCGGGTTATCTAGATAAAGAACCAGCTGACGTAGCAAAAATAGAAGCATTTGCTAAACTTCCAAATCGTGAAGAATTACTTGGTATGCTCGCTGCTACTTGGATGGCGCCAATTACTAACTTAGCTATTGGAATTGATGCTTTAAGAAAAAAACTAGAAGAGAAAGCTTAGTCTTTACTTCTTTGTAAGCGTGATGTATTTCACAAAATAAAAATAAATATAAGGAGCTAGAAATGGCTGTAACTAAAGAAGATGTATTAGAGTTTATCTCAGGACTTTCTGTATTGGAACTTTCTGTATTGGTTAAAGAGTTTGAAGAAAAATTTGGTGTATCTGCTCAACCTGTTGCAATGGCTGGTGGCGCTGTAGCTGCTGTTGTTGTTGAAGAACAAACTGAATTTAATGTTATCCTTACTGATGCAGGTGCTAAAAAAATCGGTGTTATTAAAGCGGTTCGTGCTCTTACTGGTCTTGGACTTAAAGAGGCAAAAGATGCAACTGAAGCACTCCCTTCAATAATCAAAGAGGGTGTTGATAAAGATACTGCAATGGCTGCTAAAAAAGAGCTTGAAGAAGCAGGCGCAACAGTAGAAATTAAATAATTTTTACACTTCAAAGATTTAGGCAGACGCTTGATGTGGCTGTTTAAATCTTGATTCTCCGGGCGCTTTTGCAATATGATTTCGGTCATGTTATAAAAGTGCCCTTATGTCGTTTATAAGCACTGTATTATAAATCTATCTAGAGACGTCTAGATACGATATTCTTAATCGAACATGATTAAGCCCTAACAAACAACTTATCGAGGTAGCTATGTTAAACACTTTATACTCTGGAAACCGCCTTCGTGTAGACTTTTCTAAAACCCCTCAACAGATTGAAGTACCAAACTTATTACAACTGCAACAAAGTTCGTATAACAATTTTTTAATGCTTGAAGAAAAAGATAGATCAACAAGTGGGATTGAAAATGTTTTCGAATCAGTTTTTCCAATTCATGACACACAAAATAGACTCACTGTTGAATACCTAGGGAGTGAAGTCGCAAAACCAAAATATACAGTTCGAGAGTGTATGGAGCGTGGGCTTACTTATGCTGTATCACTCAGGATGAAAACACGTCTTGTAATTTGGGATAGAGATGAAAATACAAAGGAAAAACTTGGTGTCAAAGATATCAAAGAGCAAAGCATATTTGTTCGTGATATCCCTCTCATGACTGAGCGAACCTCTTTTATCATCAATGGTGTTGAGAGAGTGGTTGTGAACCAACTCCATAGATCTCCAGGGGTTATTTTTAAAGAAGAAGAGTCAACAACTGCAGGTAATAAACTCATTTATACGGGTCAAATAATCCCAGATCGTGGCTCATGGCTCTATTTTGAGTATGATCCAAAAGATATTTTGTATATGAGAATTAACAAACGTCGTAAAGTCCCTGTAACTATTATGTTTCGTGCGTTAGGATATTCTAAACAAGATATTTTAAAATTATTTTATCCGATTCAAAAAATAACGATTCTTGATAATAAATTCTCAATGGATTTTAATCCTAATAATTACTCTTCACGATTGACGTATGACCTTGTCAATACGAAAGGGGAAATCTTACTCGCTTCTGGCAAGAGACTCTCTGCAAAAAAAGCGCAAAAGTTTATCGATGATGGATTAAAAGTTGTTGAGTATCCATTGGAAGTTTTACTAGATCGTTACCTTGCTCAAGCTATCGTTGACCCTGAAACAGGGGAGATACTTTTTGATGCCATGACACACATTGATGAGGCAAAGCTCAAAAAAATGGCAGAAATAGGAGTGAAAGAGTTTAGCATCGCCAATGATTTAGCTGAAGGCGTTGATAGCTCTATCATTAATGCATTCAATGCAGATACGGACTCTTTGAAACTGCTCAAACAAACAGAAGATATTGAAGATGAAAATGATCTCTCTGCAATTCGTATTTACAAAGTCATGCGTCCAGGTGAGCCTGTAACAAAAGATGCTGCAAAAGCGTTTGTAAACCAGTTGTTTTTTGACCCTGAGAGATACGACCTCACAAAAGTTGGTCGTATGAAAATGAATCACAAACTTGGTTTAAGTATCCCTGAATATGTGACCGTTTTAACGCATGAAGATATCATCAACTCTGTGAAATATGTTATTAAAGTTAAAAATGGACAAGGGCATATTGACGATAGAGACCACTTGGGGAATCGCCGTATTCGTTCAATCGGTGAGCTTTTAGGCAACGAATTACATAACGGTCTTATCAAGATGCAAAAAGCAATTCGTGACAAATTAGCGACCATGAGCGGACCGATGTCTGAGCTTATGCCTCATGATTTGATTAATTCAAAAATGATTACGTCAACAATCATGGAATTTTTCTCTGGCGGACAACTCTCTCAGTTTATGGATCAAACAAATCCACTCTCAGAAGTAACACACAAACGTCGTCTATCTGCACTCGGTGAGGGCGGACTTGTCAAAGAGAGAGCTGGCTTTGAAGTGCGTGACGTTCACCCGACACATTACGGACGTATTTGTCCTATTGAGACTCCAGAGGGTCAAAATATCGGTCTTATCAATACCCTTGCAACGTACTCTAAAGTTAATGAGCATGGGTTTATTGAAGCACCTTATAAAGTTATGAAAGATGGAAAAATAACCTCTGAAGTTATTTATCTCACTGCAACCCAAGAAGAAGGGAAAAAGATTGCCGCAGCTTCAAATAAATTAAACGAGCATGGTCAATTTATTGAAAATATTATTTCAGTACGACAAGATGGCGAAATTTTGATGGGTAAACCAAGTGAATGCGAATTTGCTGACTTATCTTCACATATGGTTGTTGGTGTTGCCGCTTCATTAATCCCATTTTTGGAACACGATGATGCAAACCGTGCGCTTATGGGCTCGAACATGCAACGCCAAGCTGTGCCACTTTTGAGACCATATGCACCGATGGTTGGAACGGGTGTAGAAAAACTCGTAGCTCGTGATTCATGGGAGTGTGTCAAAGCAAAACGCTCTGGTGTCGTTGAAAAAGTTGACGGAAGACATATATACATCATGGGTGATGAGGATGGTGAGATTTATATTGACTATTATCCATTGCAAAAAAATCTTCGTACAAATCAAAACACATCATTTGCTCAAAAACCTATCGTCAATGTAGGTGAAAAAGTGAGTAAAAATCAAGTGATTGCCGATGGTCCTAATATGGATCAGGGAGAACTCGCTCTTGGGGTCAATGCTATGGTTGCATTTATGCCATGGAATGGGTACAACTTTGAGGACGCGATTGTTATTTCAGAGCGATTGATTCGAAAAGATGCTTTTACTTCTGTCCATATTTATGAAAAAGAGGTTGAAGCCAGAGAGCTCAAACATGGCGTTGAAGAGATTACGCGTGATATTCCAAACGTAAGAGATGATGAGTTATCTCATCTTGATGAGAGCGGTATTGTAAAAATCGGTACGAATGTATTTGGTGGCATGATACTTGTTGGAAAAGTCTCTCCTAAAGGTGAAGTAAAGCCTACTCCAGAAGAGAGATTGTTACGTGCCATATTTGGTGAAAAAGCGGGCCACGTTATCAATAAATCACTCTATTGCCCTCCAAGCATGGAGGGTGTTGTAGTAGATGTAAAGATTTTTACAAAAAAAGGGTACGACAAAGACCCTCGCACACTTGAGCTTGAAAAAGAAGAGCGTGATTATTTAGAGCGTGAACATTACGACCGACTTCTTATGATAGATAAAGAGGAGATTCTCAGAATTACAAAGCTCTTAACTAAAGAGCCACTTGCAGCAGATATTAAAATCGGCTCAACTGAATATAAAGTGGGCGATATCATCAACGGAAGTGACTTAGTTGAAGTGAACCGTTTTGCTATGAATGCTATTGTCAAGTCTTTTAGTGAGGAGATTCAATCGGAATATACCAAAACTAAAAATTATTTTCAAAAACAAAAAAGAGTTTTCCGTGACGAACATGAAGAAAAACTCACTATTTTAGAAAAAGACGATATTTTGCCAAATGGTGTTGTCAAGTATGTGAAAGTCTACATTGCAACAAAACGTCAACTTAAAGTCGGTGATAAAATGGCAGGTCGTCATGGAAACAAAGGTATCGTCTCTATCATCGTCCCTGAAGTTGATATGCCTTATATGGAAGATGGAAGAAGTGTGGATGTATGTCTGAATCCTCTTGGTGTTCCATCACGTATGAATATTGGTCAGATTTTAGAGATGCACTTAGGGATGGCGGGTCGTGAACTTGGGAACCAAATACAAGAGCAATTTACCCTCAAACAAAAAGATTTTATACAAAATCTTCGTGTAAAAATGGCTACTATTGCCGATGTCGCTGGGATGATGAATGCAGTAAAAGTCATAGGCGAGATGAGTGATGAGAAATTTTTAAAATATGCTAGAGATTGGGCGAAAGGTGGAGTTCGATTTGCTACGCCGATATTTGAAGGGGTTAATGCTGTTGAGTTTGCTAAGCTTTTTGAGTTAGCAAAAATGGATATGGATGGTAAAGTAGTCCTCTATAACGGTTTGACAGGCGAAAAAATAAAAGAGCGTGTCAATGTTGGTTATATGTATATCCTCAAGCTTCATCACCTTGTTGATGAGAAAATCCATGCGCGTTCTACTGGACCATACTCTCTTGTTACACAACAACCAGTCGGTGGTAAAGCACTCTTTGGTGGACAAAGATTTGGGGAGATGGAAGTTTGGGCTCTTGAAGCATACGGTGCAAGTGCTGTTCTTAAAGAGATGCTTACTATCAAGTCAGATGATGTTGATGGACGTGTTCGTGCCTACAAAGCAATTACAAAAGGTGAGTTAGTGCCAGCTTCAGGGATTCCTGAAACACTCTTTGTTTTAACGAAAGAGCTCCAATCTTTGGCGCTTGATGTAGAGATTTTTGACGAGGTTGAAGACCATGAGTAAATTAATACCAATACAAGTAAATGAAGAAAATAGACCAGTAGATATTAAGCAGATTAAATTTCGTCTTGCTTCTCCTGAAAAAGTTCTTTCATGGAGTCATGGGGAAGTTAAAAAACCTGAAACTATCAACTACCGCACGCTTAAACCTGAGCGTGATGGTCTTTTTTGTGCAAAGATTTTTGGTCCAGTTCGTGACTATGAGTGTTTGTGCGGAAAGTACAAAAAGATGCGTTACAAAGGGGTTGTTTGTGAAAAATGTGGTGTTGAAGTAACAAGCACAAAAGTTCGCCGAACTCGTATGGGGCACATTGAACTTGTTACGCCAGTTGCCCATATTTGGTATGTCAGCTCATTGCCTTCAAGGATTGGTACTTTACTTGGTATCAAGATGAAAGATTTAGAGCGTGTGCTCTATTATGAAGCCTATATTGTTGAGATTGGTGGTGAGGCATATTATGATGCTGAAGCTAAAACACCTGTAGCAAAATATGATGTTTTAAATGAAGAGCAATACCGTACTTTGGTGCAAAGATTTGGAGAGCTTGGTTTTAAAGCTCGCATGGGTGGTGAAGTTGTCCGTGATTTACTTGATTCTATCGATTTAGTTGAGCTCTTTACGACACTCAAAGAGGAGATAGAACTTACAAATTCTGATGCAAAAAGAAAAACCATCGCAAAAAGATTGAAAGTTATCGAATCATTTCTCAATTCAGGAAACAATCCTGCATGGATGATGCTGACTGTTTTACCAGTTCTTCCACCCGATTTAAGACCTCTTGTCTCTTTAGATGGTGGAAAATTTGCAGTTTCGGATGTAAACGATTTATACCGTCGTGTTATCAACCGTAACCAAAGACTTAAGCGCCTTGTAGAGCTTGAAGCACCAGAGATTATTGTTAGAAATGAAAAAAGAATGCTTCAAGAGTCTGTCGATGCACTTTTTGATAACGGTCGCCGTGCAAATGCCGTCAAGGGTGCCAACAAGCGTCCACTTAAATCTTTAAGTGAAATCATCAAAGGAAAGCAAGGGCGTTTTAGACAAAATCTCCTTGGAAAGCGTGTTGACTTTTCGGGTCGTTCTGTCATTGTTGTCGGACCATCTTTAAGAATGGATCAGTGCGGTTTGCCTAAAAAAATGGCTCTGGAGCTATTTAAGCCCCATTTGATTGCAAAACTTGAAGATAAGGGTTATGCAACAACTGTCAAAGCAGCTAAAAATATGATAGAGGCAAAAACAAATGAAGTTTGGGAGTGTTTAGCTGAAATTGTAGATGGCTATCCGATACTCCTTAACCGTGCACCAACGCTTCATAAACTCTCTATTCAAGCGTTTCATCC
This sequence comes from Sulfurimonas sp. UBA6014, assembly GCA_002428085.1. Lineage (GTDB taxonomy): Bacteria > Campylobacterota > Campylobacteria > Campylobacterales > Sulfurimonadaceae > Sulfurimonas. The sequence goes on from DJAA01000063.1 coordinate 24,211, forward strand.
AAAGCTCATCGATGGTAAAGCTATTCAGCTCCATCCTTTAGTTTGTGCGGCATTCAATGCTGACTTCGACGGTGACCAAATGGCTGTGCACATTCCACTCAGCTCTGCAGCAATTGCAGAAGCAAAAGTGCTTATGCTCGCGTCTATGAATATTTTGCTTCCTGCTTCAGGTAAAGCGATAGCGACACCTTCTCAGGATATGGTTCTTGGTATTTATTATATTACTTTAGAAAAAAATGGGGTAAAGGGTTCCAATAAACTCTTTGCAAACGTTGATGAAGTAAGAATCGCAATCGAACATGAGGCACTTGATTTACATGCAAAAATTAGAACCCGTGTAGATGGACGTATTATTCATACTACTGCGGGACGTATGCTTCTAAAAGATATCTTGCCTCCTTTTGTCCCTGTTGAGATATGGAACAGAGTCATGAAGAAAAAATATATCAACGAAGCAGTTGATTATGTTCAAAAACATGGTGGTATTGGTATTACTGCAAGATTTTTGGATGATTTGAAAAACTTAGGTTTTAAACATGCTACAGAGTCTGGAGTCTCTATTTCGATTGCGGATATCATTGTTCCTGAGACAAAAGCGGCAAAAATCGCTGATTCTAAAAACAGAGTTATCGATATCCAGAAACAGTATGAAGCTGGTTTATTAACAGAACAAGAGAGATACAACAAAATAATCGACGTCTGGACAGATACCAATAACACCCTTGCAACACAGATGATGGATTTGGTTCAGACGGATAAAGATGGATTTAACTCAATCCATATGATGGCAGATTCTGGTGCTCGTGGTTCTGCGGCTCAAATTCGTCAACTTGCTGGTATGCGTGGTCTTATGGCTAAACCAAGCGGTGAAATTATTGAAACTCCGATTATCTCTAACTTTAAAGAGGGTCTGAATGTAATTGAGTACTTTATTTCTACTCACGGTGCNNGACACCGCACTTAAAACAGCCAATGCAGGTTACTTGACTCGTAAACTTGTCGATGTTGCCCAAAATGTTAAAGTTGTTGAGCATGACTGTCATACCCATGAAGGGATTGAAATATCTGACATTAGTGATCAAAACACTTTGATTGAGTCCCTCGAAGATAGACTCAATGGAAGAGTTTTGTCAGATGATATTATAGACCCTATCAGTAATGAAATTTTATATGCTGAGGGGACGCTTATTGATGAAGTAAGCGCGAAAATCATCGCAGAAGCCGGAATAAAAACAGCACACATCAGAACGCCTACAACATGTAAAAGTGAAGAGGGCATTTGTGCCCTTTGTTATGGTGTGAATCTTGCGACGGGTCATATCGTTCGTACAGGTGAAGCTGTCGGTATCGTAGCGGCTCAGTCTATTGGTGAGCCTGGAACGCAGTTGACACTTAGAACATTCCACGTTGGAGGAACAGCTTCTTCAACTGCGCAAGAGAGACAAGTTGTCGCTGAAAAAGAGGGTTTTATCCGTTACTACAACCTTAAAACTTATGTTTCAAAAGATGGAAAAAATATTGTAGCTAACCGTAGAAATGCTGCTGTACTTTTAGTTGAACCTAAAATAAAAGCACCTTTTGATGGAAAGCTTGAGATTCAAACTATTCATGATGAAGTTGTTATTAGTGTAACTTCAAAAACAGAAACGGTTCGCTATGCGCTTCGCAAAATTGAAATAGCAAAACCAAATGAACTCGCTGGTGTTGGCGGGCAAATAGAGGGGAAATACTACTTTCCGTATGAAAATGGGATGGATGTAAAAGAACACGAGTCTATTGTTGAGACGATTAAAGATGGCTGGAATGTCCCAAGTCGTATCCCATATGCATCTGAATTGCTTGTTGATAATGGAGCTCCGGTTACACAAAAGATTTTCGCTAAAGAAAAAGGTGTTGTGAAATACTTTCTACTTAAAGGTGATTATTTAGAGAGATTTGAAGGGCTTAAATCAGGATATGCAGTTGTAGAAAAAGGGTTATTTGCAGCTGTAATAGATAATAATAACCGTGAAGCAGTAAGACATTATATCGCGCGTGGTTCCGTGATTGTTTCAGATGATAACGAAAGTGTAGATGTTAAAACACTCATTGCAAAGCCTTCATCTGATGAGTCTGTCGTTATTGCCGAATGGGATCCGTATTCAAATCCAGTTATTACTGAGGCAAACGGTAAAGTCAAATATGAAGATATTATTATCGGAACAACCGCAACTGAGCAGTTTGATGAACTTACAGGTAAAACTCGTTTGATGATAAACGACCATATTCCAGTTGAGTATAAACCGACAATCGTTCTAGCAACAGAAAACGGAGAGTTATTGCGTTATCAAATTGACCCTAAATCATCTCTGTTTGTTGCAGATGGTGGAACGGTAAAAGTAGCAGATATTATCGCAAAAACTCCTAAAGCACTCCAAAAGTCAAGCGATATCACAGGGGGTCTTCCTCGTGTATCTGAACTTTTTGAGGGTCGTCGTCCAAAAGCTACAGCACTTATTTCGGAGATTGATGGAACGGTGAGTTTTGGAAAACTCTTACGCGGTAGAATTAGAATTATTGTCTCTTCTGAAAATGGACTCATTAAAGATTATTTTGTTGATAAGTCTCATATCGCAGTTGTAAATGATGGTGACTTTGTTCACGCTGGAGAGAGACTCACAAGTGGTATCATCTCCTCGCATGAACTTCTTCGTATCATGGGGGTCAAAGCTCTTTATAATTATCTTGTGAGCGAGGTGCAGCAAGTGTACCGTTCTCAAGGGGTAAATATTGCCGATAAACATATTGAGGTTATTTTTACTCAGATGCTACGACAAATCAAAATTGTCAAATCAGGTGACACGAAATTTATCGAAGGTGATTTGATTTCAAAATCTAAATTTGCCCAAGAAAATGAAAAAATCATGCGTCTAGGTGGTCGTCCAGCTCTTGCTGAACCGTACTTAGTTGGTATTACACGTGCGGCTGTTTCGGCTGATAGTATTATCTCTGCGGCATCTTTCCAAGATACTACAAAAGTATTAACAGAAGCAGCAGTTTCAGCAAAAACAGATGATTTGAACAACTTAAAAGAAAACGTTATTATCGGACGCACTATCCCTGTGGGAACTGGTATATACAAAAATCAGAGAATAGTGTTTAAATCAGAAGAAAAATAATCGTTTTATCCAACCATGAGGGGGAAATTCCCCTCATCTCTTTATATTTATAAAAAATCTACAAATCTCCACACATCAAATAATAAACTTTAATCTATACTTAAAATAAGCTAACTTTAATCACTGTTTATGTATTATCACGTGTCTATAATTTCCTAATATTTAGGAAATTAAATTCTACTGGAAATTTAAAAAAAGGAATTGTATGCCTACAATCAATCAATTGATTCGTAATGAGCGCAAAGCAGTGGTTAAAAAATCAAAATCACCTGCACTTGTTTCGTGTCCACAGCGTCGTGGTGTATGTACTCGTGTTTATACGACTACACCAAAAAAACCTAACTCGGCTTTAAGAAAAGTTGCAAAGGTTCGTTTAACTTCTGGATTTGAGGTTATTTCGTATATCGGTGGTGAGGGTCACAACCTTCAAGAGCACTCAATCGTTCTTGTTCGTGGTGGTCGTATCAAAGATTTACCAGGTGTTAAGTACCATATCGTTCGTGGTGCTTTAGATACTGCTGGTGTTGCTAACCGTACTGTAGCGCGTTCTAAATACGGAACTAAAAAAGCAAAAGCTAAAAAATAGTCCTTTTTAAAAGGAAAACACGCACACTTACGCTTTAGCGACGGTGGTATCGGCGTTTACGCCAGAAAAGTTCAATAGCTACAGGATAAATTTTAAGTAATTTATTTTGAGTAAATTTGAAAAAATTGAAGAAGGAAAAATACTATGAGAAGAAGAAAAGCCCCTGTTCGTGAAATTATGCCAGACCCAGTCTATGGAAGCAAAATTTTAACAAAGTTTATAAACAAGATTATGTATGACGGTAAAAAATCTACAGCAGAAAAAATCATCTACAGTGCTATGGATATCATTAGCTCTCGCGGTGAAAAAACTGGTATAGATACATTTAACGATGCTATTGATAAAATAAAGCCAATTATTGAAGTGAAAAGTCGCCGTGTTGGTGGTGCTACTTACCAAGTTCCAGTAGAAGTACACCCTGTGCGTCAACTTTCATTGGCTATTCGATGGTTGATTGACTCTTCTCGTAAGAGAAATGAGAGAACAATGGCTGAGAGATTGGCCAATGAGCTCATGGATGCTTCCTCAGATAAAGGGAATGCATTTAAGAAAAAAGAAGATACTTATAAAATGGCTGAAGCAAACAAAGCGTTTGCTCACTATCGCTGGTAGGCTTGTTTTTAAAACGTCAAGGAAATTTCTCCTTTGGCGTTTTTGCTTGGTTTTGTTGAAGACAAATCTAAGTTTAAAAACTCTATAAAACATGGACACCTCTTTCATAAGTTAATAAAGTTTACTTATGAAAGAGGTCATCTCTCTATTAAACATTCATATAAGGTACAAAAAATGGCAAGATCACATAAGTTGGAAGATGTAAGAAATATCGGTATCGCTGCACACATTGATGCGGGTAAAACTACTGCGACTGAGAGAATTTTATTTTACACAGGTCGTGAGCATAAAATCGGTGAAGTTCATGATGGTGCTGCTACTATGGACTGGATGGAACAAGA
>DJAA01000023.1:0-62632 GCA_002428085.1 Sulfurimonas sp. UBA6014
TCATGGCGAGCAAAGCGAAGCAACCTAAATGTGAACAATAAAAGAAGTCTAATCCAAAAATGATAAATCTTTTTTACAAAATGACTTAGCATTATGCTGTAAGCTCGCTGTCAACTCCTCTTCTCTCTCTCCATCTATTGGATAACTTACCATAGTAGATTTTAAAGATTCTCCTAAAAAGTTATCAAAAGTTTTTTTCACAATATTTGCACCATATTTATCCGTATAAAGAAGGACAAAAAAGTAATCTGAGCCGTAGTTGATGATAGAATCAGATGTTCTAAGTATGCTCTCCAAAGAATCCTTGAGCACTTTTTTTTCGATGTCAGAAAAATCACAATAAAGAAGCGTAAAACTTTCAGCTCGGCTCTCATCAATTCTTTGAGCAATTCCTATACTTAAGCTAATCAACGGTTTATAGTCTTCAAATGTAAAATGTATCCCCGCCATGGTCTCTCCTTTGTGGGTGCTGTTTTTTTAGTGGTGTTAGTATAGCTAAAATTTTCTACGCTCAAACTGTGACATCAATCTCTTGAAGTGACGAGTTCCCCTCGTTTTAACTTTGCGATTTTGTCACGAAACTTGCGTATGCAAAAAGCTTTTTGCTCAAACGAAATAGCTTTTTCACTATGTACTTTTTTGAGCTCTCGCTCATAATGTTTCGACAAAAAAGCCAATAGCTCAGAACGAAGCGCCTCTTCATCACTAAGAGCTGCAATGGTATCATCGACTAAAAGTGCCATAAGTTCTGGGGCTTCATAAAGTCCCCTTAAAGCTAAATCTAACTCTCTTGAGTGAAACTGTAAAAGGGAAGGGTCAAGGACATCTAAAATTTGATCTATCAAATCAGGGTGTTCCAAAACTGTTTTGATAAGACTTAGCTCCCACATATCTACATGAGATTTTTTTTGCATCAAACCAGAAGGAGTGTTAGTGTTAGTGAGTGTTTTGTTTGTTAGTCGAACGTAGGATGGGCTTATCCCGAGTCTTGATGCGAGATAAGGTTTATACTCCTCTTGTAACATGCTTGAGAGTGTTTTTAAGTACGCAATCCCCTCATGCATGGAAGCTTCTTTTGCTTTTGGATCTGAGAGATTGTAAAGCGCTAAAATCTCATCTATAACAAACTCTATAAAAGGTTTTGGGGTTCTAAACATAAGAGAGAGCTCTTCAATCGCACCTTTTTGAACCATATCAGCGGGGTCAAGTCCGCCTTCAAAAATCACCACTCCCCCATCAAAACCCGAAGCACTTAAAAGTTTTGCTGCCTTGAGTGCTGCCGCGCGACCTGCATTATCTCCATCATATGCCATGATAACTTTTACTTCACCCTTTCTCAAAAGCGGTAAATGTTCAACCGTAAGTGCTGTCCCTAGTGTAGCAACAGCATTGGTAAAACCCGCCTGATGGAGCATGATGACATCTAAATACCCTTCAGTTATGATGATTTCGTGCAGCTTAAAGATAGTTTGTTTTGCATGGTGATACGCGTATAAAAGACGAGATTTATTAAAAAAAGGTGTCTCTGGTGAGTTAATATATTTTGCTTGGTGTCCCGTAATCGTCCTTCCCCCAAAGCCAACAATCGTACCATTGGTCGCATGAATAGGAAAAGTAATACGCTCTATAAATCTGGCGTACGTTGTTTTATTCTCCTCGTTATAACCCACAACTCCCATCTCTATGGCTTCTGACATATTGAACATTTGCGATTTTATGTAGTGTATCGTTGCGTTTGAATCTGCTGCATATCCAATGCCAAATTTCTCAACACTGCTCTCGTAAATACCCCTTTGTTTTATGTAAGCAAGCGCGGTTGGTTTGGAGATAAGAAGATTTTGGTACCACTGACTCACTTTTTCCATCAGATGTGAGCGTGGTTTGTTTTGTTTGTTATCTGTATAGCCGAGTGAAAAGTTATAAGAAGATGCAAGTTTTTCAAGAGCCTCTGGGTAGCTAAGCTTTTCGTACTCCATGACAAATTTTACACTGTCACCGCCCACACCGCACCCAAAACAGTGGTAAATCTGCTTTTGTGGGCTCACCGTAAAGGAAGCTGTTTTTTCGCCGTGAAAAGGGCAAGGTGCTTTGAAGTTTGCTCCTGACTTTTTAAGTTCCAAATAGGAGCCAACAACATCAACAATATCGAGTCTCGCTTTTAAAGCTTCAATGGAATCTTGAGTAATCATGGGGAAATTATACCTTTTTTATGATACAATCCCGTCTCCAAAAATTTAAAGAAAGTGGGTGATGTGATATGCCTGGTATTATACTACGAAGCGATGATAATTTTGATGCTTCTTACCGCCGTTTCAAAAAACAGACTGACCGTAACTTAATTGTGACGGAAGCTCGTGCTCGCCGTTTCCATGAAACAGCAACTGAAAAGTTGAAGAAGTTCAAAATAGCATCTCGTAAAAAAATGCTTAAACGCCTCTATATGATGAGACGTTACGAGTCAAGACTGTAAAAACCGCATAACATCGTAGTTATGGGCTTTAAAAGCACCTTTTTGGTTCGCTTTTTAAGTCCATTTCTACCCTATTTATCCCTAACTAAAAACCATCCTGAAACTCCTTTTTTACCACGAAGCTTTTAGCCCTAGTTTTTCCTATTGCATAATTCGGGTTCAAGTAGCACAAAGGGCGAGAAAAAGCATTAACACAAGTCAAGACTTATAACTTCCCGTACATCTCATTATAAAAACTAAGGGCATATCTGTCACTCATGTTGGCTATGTAATCGGCTACGACTCGGTGTTTGGCTCTGACATCTAACTGCTTGTAGTAAAACTCCGGAAGCATTTTTTCTTCTTCCATGAGTCCGCTATAGAGCCCTTTTATCGCCTGTTTTCCTGCGAACATTTTAATCATAATATTTTTGTGCTGATAGAGTTTTTGAAAAAGAATTTTTTTTAGCTTTTTGATTTTTGTCTCTAGTTCTGGGGCAAAACCGATAGGAATATCACATCCGCTCTCTATGGTTGCACATAAAATATCACCTGTTTGCACCTTTGTTTTAGAGAATTCCATAAGTGAATAGACAAGATGGTTGATAAGATGAGAGCTAAATCGGTAGCGAAACATCTCGTCATTTTCAAGTCCGACCCCTTCATGAGAAACTTTTTGTAAAATTTCACAAATGAGTTCGCTCTCTTTTAAATCATCAAAATGAATCAATCCTGAGTTGACACCATCGTCTATATCGTGGCTTATATAGGCTATCTCATCAGCACGGTCAACGACCATGGCTTCTATGGAAGGGTGTGTTTCAAGGTTGAACTGCTCATGAATGTGTGGCGGTAAAAAGCTTTTTTTATAAGGGTAAGAGTGTTTTAAAATACCCTCAAGCGTGGCAAAAGAGAGGTTAAGTCCATCATACGCTTTATATCTTTTTTCTAAGCGGGAGACTACTCTAAAACTTTGGAAGTTGTGTTCAAAGCCGTTTGCAAAACCGTCCTCTTTTAAACACTCATCTAGTGCGTCACCGCCGATGTGACCAAAAGGAGTGTGCCCTAAATCGTGTGCAAGAGCGATGGCTTCGGCAAGTGCTTCATTCAGCCCTAGCGAAGAGGTGATAGAGCGGGCAATTTGTGAAACTTCTATGGAGTGCGTCAGGCGAGTGCGAAAAAAATCCCCCTCTTGGTTGAGAAAAACCTGTGTTTTATACTCAAGCTTTCTAAAACTTCCCGAGTGGATAATTCGGTCTCTGTCTCTGGCATAAGGGGAGCGAAAATCGTCGTCTACTTTATAAAATCTTTCATGAGGCTTCATTATGCTTTTTTCAAAAACTCTGTTTTTAGGAAGATTTTTGTCCCGTTTACTCTTCCTTCAATATGGTCATCCATATCCGCTGGAAGTCCTATGCGCGTTACGGTTGTTCCGCGTTTTGCAGTAAAACCAGCACCTTTTACTTCTAAATCTTTCAAAATAACCACGCTGTCTCCAGCTTGAAGAATAACTCCGTTTGCGTCTTTGTGAACTAGCTTGCTCTGCGGAGCAATCAAAGCCGCATCCACCCATTTTTGTTCAGCATCTTCTAGATAAATCATCTCAAGCAAATCTTGACGCCCTAATTTATTCAATAAAATGGTGCTCATAACCTTCACGGCCACAACCTCACTCCACATGCTGTCATTTAAACAGTTAAAATGGTTTTCATCTAAAGTTTCATTTTTGATTTGTTCTTGGCATATGGAACAAGCGTAAATTGATTGCTCTGAGCTTCCATCTGAAGGTGCTACTTCTAAAATGCCTAAACTTTCACTGCTCCCGCAAAGCTCACAAACTCCGCCACTTCTTGCACTTAACTCTTTTTCTATGTTCATAATTTGCCTTTTTATTTTTTTATAACGGTTCCAATACCTTGACTTGTGAGTATTTCCAGTAAAAGCGAATGCTCCACTCTGCCGTCTATGATGTGTGCTTTTTCTACTCCGCCGTTGATTGCTTCAAGGCAGGCATCGACTTTTGGTATCATCCCGCCGCTGATTGTTCCATCGGCTTTATAGGCTTGTATTTGTCCCTGCGTGAGCGTATCGAGCAAATTTTTATTTTTATCGAGAACGCCTATGATGTCTGTCATGAAGATTACTTTTCGAGCACCGATGGCAGCTGCAATTTTGCTCGCTGCTAGATCAGCATTGATGTTAAAACCAGGATGACCGATTTCATTTGCTGAAGCTATGGGCGCAATCACGGGGATAAATTTATCCGCCAATAAATTTGCTATTACTTTGCTGTCGATATTGACGATTTCACCCACAAGCCCATATTTTCCATCATCTTTAGGGATTGCCGTCATGAAATTTGCATCTTTTCCCGTCATGCCCAGTGCCTTTGCACCGTGCATGTTGAGTAGTGTGGTTATCTCTTTGTTGATGCTTCCGCCAAGAACCATTTCGACGACTTCCATGACTTGTGCGTCGGTGACTCGCATGCCATCAACAAACTCACTTTTTATCTCAAGCCTCTCAAGCATTTCGTTTATTTTATTTCCCCCGCCATGAACGATAACAGGTTTTATTCCCACAAGATATAAAAGAATAATGTCTTGTGCGAACTTATCTTTTAGCTCAGGATTTAACTGTGCTGCACCGCCGTATTTGATGACAAAAATTTCATTTGCATATTTTTTTATATAAGGGAGTGCTTCAAGAAGAGTCTGTGCTGTCTCAAGTTTTTTAATCAAATGTAATCCTTCCTCGTGCCATTTAAGGGAAAAATTATAGCACAAAGGATGAAAATATTGCCACTACCTTTGTCCTCTTGAAGAGGGAGCTCTGTTGCTTGGTCGAGCGCGATTATTTGAGCCTCTTGAGCCTTTTTTTTGAATCGGCTCTGCTTTGATGGATGGGTCTGGAGCAAAACCTTTTACGACAAATTTATGGATATCTTTTTTGATGAGTTTTTCAATATTTTCCAAAAGTTCTTTCTCGTCTATGCACACCAAAGAGAGTGCCTCTCCAAAATTGCCTGCGCGCCCCGTTCGTCCGATGCGATGAACATAGTCCTCAGGAACATTGGGCAGCTCAAAGTTGACAACATGGGGGAGTTGGTCTATGTCTATACCGCGAGCAGCGATATCTGTAGCAACGAGAACTCTTACCTCGCCTGCTTTAAAGTCCGCCAAAGCTTTTGTTCTTGCGTTTTGACTCTTATTTCCATGAATGGCGACAGAGGTGATACCATCTTTTTCAAGCTGTTCGCTGAGGCGGTTTGCCCCATGTTTTGTCCGTGTAAAAACCAAAACTTGCTTCCAGTTTCCTTGAAGTATGAGATGCGAGAGAAGTTCACGTTTTTTCTCTTTATCTACGGGATGAATAACTTGTGTAACCTGCTCAGAAGAGGTGTTCGTCCCTGAAACTTCAACATAAGCAGGCGATTTTAAAAGGCTATCGGTGAGTTTTTTGATTTCGGCTGAAAAAGTAGCCGAAAAAAGAAGATTTTGACGAGTTTTAGGCAAAATTGCTAAAATTTTTCTAATATCATTGATAAATCCCATATCAAGCATTCTATCAGCTTCATCTAAAATGAGAAAATCTACTTTTGAGAGGTCTATTGTTTTTTGCCCAACATGGTCTAAAAGTCGCCCTGGAGTTGCTATAACAATGTCGACACCTTTTCTCAGCGCAACAATTTGTGGGTTTACTTTTACTCCACCAAAAATGACTAAAGATTTAAATGGAAGAAACTTCCCATACAGAGCTACACTCTCAGCCACCTGCGCTGCGAGTTCTCTTGTTGGGGTCAAAATAAGCACACGAACAACAGGTTTTCCAGCATGAGGCTTATGACGACTCAAGAGTTCTAACATGGGGAGTGTAAAACCAGCCGTTTTCCCCGTTCCCGTTTGTGCACCTGCCAAGAGGTCTCTCTTGGCAAGTATGATAGGAATCGCTTCTTTTTGAACAGGAGTTGGCTCAGTATAACCTTGTTCTTTGATTGCACGAAGGAGCGGTTCTGAGAGTCCGAGTTGTTTGAATGGCATTGATATAATCCTAAAAGCATTAGATTTCTTGCAAAACTTAAAACACGCTCACTAAGGCTTCGCTTACGCTGTAGAATCGTTCGCTTAGTTTTGAGGTTTGCAAGAAGTTTATTGTAAATTTATTTCATTGTAGCATAATTCAGGCATAGATTTAAAAATGAACCCCTAAGTCTTGTTTTACGCTATAATTTCGCCACTTATTCAAGGATTTTTTATGTCATCAACTGCTACAACTTTAAAGCGTCACAATCACCGCGTTCACCCATGCAAGCCTGAACAAAAACAAGAACTTTTACATTTACTGCTTCATAAAAACAGTGATAAAACTATTTTAGTCGTCACTTCAGATGTCACGATAGATACTCTAAAAGATTTTAAAAATGTAACCGTTGTCAGTGACGAAGATTTAGAAAAATCTTCTGATTTAACATGTGAGCTTATGATTAGTTATAACTTACCGCAAAAAGCTATTTTGTATATGGCTCGCATCGCTCGCTCAAGTGAACATGCGTTAATCTTGCTATCGCTTGAGGAAGAAACACTTTTGTACCCCATAGAAACACTTTTAGGAAGAACTCTTCTGCAAGAGACTATCAAAGGTTTTGAAACCATCATCCCAAAAGTGGAACCTCTTAAAAAAGAGTATAAACCAAAAGATGACAAAAAAGAGTACAAGCCAAAAAATCCGAATTTTAAAGGTGAGAAGAAAGAGTACAAACCTAAGAGTGCAGATTTTAAAGGTGAAAAAAAAGAGTACAAGTCTAAAAGCACTGAGGAGCGTGGTGATAAAAAGTATGGTGAAAAAAGAGATGATAAACGTCCTGCAAAAAAACCGTACAATAAAGATGCTGATAAACCAAAATCTTGGGACAAAAAAGAGGCTAAAGGTTCGAAATATTTAGGAAAAGATGAAAATGGAAAAGCACTCTTTTCTGGAAAATCAGGAGAGAGAAACCATCGTCATGATGGTACTCCAAAAGAGTATGTTCCTAAAGTGCCAGGGAGAAAAATACATATCAAATCTCTTGAAAAAGCTGAGGATAGCAAATAGCTATTGCTCCGCCTTATCAAACTTAATACTCTCTTTTAAAATTACTTCATCACTTGTTGGCTCAACTTTTGTTTTATCAAACGCTTTTTGCGCCTCTTCTTCATTGTAGTTTCTACACTCTTGTGGAACGACAGCATTTGGATCGGTTGCTATTTGGTCGCACATTGTAGCATTAAACGTAAAGTATGAACAGCCACTCAAAAGCAAGACACTGAGTATAACTAATCTCCACATAGGAAAATCTCCTTATTTCTTTTTGACTATCAAATCTAAATACTTCAAAGGGGTAACTTTCATCATCTCTTGAGCGAGCCATTGTATTTGAAAGTAGGCCGCACCGCTGTCTCTGAGAGTCAAATAGTTTTTCAAACTTCTAAGATTAAAAGTTACAACCATATCAACTTTGACATTATCCGTAATGATATGTTTAAAAGCATCCCCAACATTGCGTTTTTTCTTCCCCTCTTGAAGCGCTGCAAAAAGTGCCTCTGCATCCCCTTGTAACGCTTCTATGAAGCCAATAGAGCTTTTTGCAACTGCAATAGAGTGAAAATCCTCTACGATTTTTGACTGATACTCTAGTTTGTCATACATGGCACCGATTTCGATTGTATTATACGCTTCATCAAGGGTGACGAACATATCAAAACCTAAAACTTTGTCAATAAAAAAATCTTTATCCCCGCCGTGTTTTGAAGCAACAAAGGCATTAATAACCGAGCTCATAGTATAGCGCGTACTTCGCACACTTATGGCTTGCATGCGATGTCTGGCGTGTTCTTGTAAAACTCCCCTTGAAGTGCCGCGAACCAAATAGCTTAAGTTTGCATGCTCTAAAATAGAGTGATGAAAATGGGTCCAAGCTAAGTCATCTAAAAGATTGGAATCTTCTATATCGTTGATAGCATCGCACATGACACGACTGGGCATATTCTCTTGGATATGTTTCATCACCTCATTTTCACTATTTTCAAAAGAGTCATAACACGTCCTAGCCGCTGTCTCAGCAACGCCGATTCCCGTCTCTTGTAAAAGAACTACTTCGGGCTTAGAGTATTTGATGCCGTACATCTCTTGCATTTTTTCTCCTGCTTTGTTTACTTTACTAATTTCTTGCTTTGCTCGCAATAACACTCATGGCCGTTGCTTTCTTATGATTTTACTATAAAAAGTATTATTTCTGTATCCCATCTAAAATAGGAACGAAATCGCATGCTTCTAGTTCTTCACTTTTTATGGTTGCGCCGCTCTTTTTAAATCTAGTTATAACCTGCTTTGTCCCTTTTTGAATAGGAGCGACTAAAATTCCCCCCTCACATAACTGCTCAAAAAGTTTTAAAGGTATCTGCTTTGCGGTTGCTGAAAAGAGGATTCTATCGTAGGGAGCGTACTGCATCCAGCCATTTTGCCCATCATCGGTTCTTGTGTGAATGTTGTTAATCTTCAGCTCTCGAAAGCGGGATTTTGCCTCTAACATGAGAGATTCTATCCGTTCTATAGTAAAAACACCGCGAAAGAGATGTGAAAGAACTGCCGCTTGATACCCACTTCCACACCCTATTTCTAAAACTTTATCTGCGCCCACAGGCTCCAAATATTGCGTCATTTTTGCAACCGTCAAGGGAGAGCTTATCCACTGCGAAGCGCCCATAGGGAGAGCGTCGAGTTTATAGGCGCTATGACGTAGCCCTGCTGGGACAAACACTTCACGATTTGTTTGTGCTATGGCATTTTTGACTCCGTCGCTGAGTGCAAATTTTTTGTGACAATCCTCGGCCAGCCGTGCCGTTTTAGCTGCAGTGATTCTATCCAATTCCAACATCCATATATCGCCTCATGAGGGCTATCTCTTTTTTTTGATACGCAATCTCTAGGCAAGGTCCATTCTCATTCAAAAATATTTCACCGAGAGGGTTAATGATGGTACTTATTTTTGTACACTCTTCATGAAGGCTATCGCTTGCTATAACATAACATTGGTTCATGATGGCAAGCGCTTGCGTTAAAGTTTTAAAATGTAAAGTTCTTAAAACTCCCCACCATGCAGGCACAGCAATAACATCAGCGCCCTCTAATTTTTGCCATAAATCTTTAAAACGCAGCTCAAAACAAATAAGAATCCCTATCTTTACCCCATCAACTTCTATAATTTGCACACTCTGTGAATTACCCTCTTGAAAATATTGGTCTTCTGCGCCAAATCGGAAAAGTTTTGCTTTGGCTCTTTCATGAACCACTTCACCATTATGTATAACTTTTACAAAATTATAAAACTTGCCATCTCTTTTTTCGATAACGCTCATAATTATTATCTTATCAAAAGAGACTTTTTTTATCTCAGTCATGGCTTTAGCAGTAAAATCTGCTGCTGCTTCAAAATTTTCATAATCAAAACCTGTAAGACAAACTTCAGGTGCAACAATGATAGATTTATTAGATGTATTTTCGATGAGTTTTAGAAGCGTTTGTAAGTTAGTGTTAGTGTTGTTAGTAGTTACGAACGAAAGTGAGCACAGTATATGCTCACTCATTTTAGAAATCGTCACCAAAACTCAAACTTCCTTTTGAGTAGTTCGTAACAGTTCCCTCAAAGAAGTTCGTCTTTTGGTCATTAAATTTTGCAAAATCATTCACCCATTTGATAGGATTTTCAACATTGTAAATTTTATCAAATCCAACCGCATTCAATCTATCATCAGCAAGATGTTGAATATATTGCTCGACAATGGCATCCGTTAAACCCAAAATTTGCCCTTGAGTAATGTACTTGCCCCAGTCAGCTTCAAGTTTTACCGCTTGTTTGAACATCTCGATAACTTCTGCTTTTAATTTATCGCTAAACAAATCAGGTCTCTCTTTTCGAAGCGTATTTATGAGGTTTTGAAAGAGGACAAGGTGCGTTACTTCATCTCTTTGAATAAAGCGAATCATTTGCGCAGAACCAAGCATTTTACCCGAACGTGCAAGGGTATAAATGTAGGTAAATCCGCTGTAAAAGTAAATGCCTTCTAGTATCTGATTTGCAAAACATGCTTTTACAAAATTGTGTTCGCTAGGATTTTTGGCAAGTTCTAAATAGACAGCCGCAATCGCATCATTTTTACTCTTTAGCATCATGTCTCTTCGCCAAAGGTCATAAATTTCTGCAGAGTTTGTAGAGATACTGTCAACCATAACCGCATAACTTTGTGAGTGAAGCGCCTCTTCAAAACTTTGACGCACTAAAATCAGGTTAATTTCTGGAGAAGTTACATACGGGTTTACATTGTCAATAAGGTTGTTTGTTTGTAAAGAATCCATAAAAATAAGTTGTGAAAGTGCTTTGTCATAAGCTGTTTTTTCAGAATCGGTGAGATTTTTATAGTCATTTACATCTCGCGTCATATCTACTTCTTTAGGAAACCATGTATTATTTAACATCATTTCCCAAAGATTATATGCCCATTGATATTTAATATTATTGAGCTCAAAAATTCCTGTCGGGTTTCCGCCAAAAACTCTTCTATCATTTACATTTTCGGTTGAATCTGGATTATAAATCGTTTTTCTTTTCATCATTGCTCCAAAATTTTTAGTTTGTGATTATATCTTTGGAAGGTTTCGTTTTTTTTAATAAAAAATATAAGAATTATTTACCTCCACATGCCAAAGATAAAGGCAAGTGGAAAATAAATGGTAAAAATGCTACTTACGAGTGTATCTTTTTCTTTCTGATTCTGTTAAATATTTTTTACGAATACGGATAGATTTAGGCGTTACTTCAAGAAGTTCATCATCTTCAATCCACTCTAAAGCACGCTCCAACGACATGTCACGTGGCGGAATAAGTTTAATAGCTTCATCAGCACCAGATGAACGAACGTTTGATTGTGCTTTACCTTTGATAGCATTGACTACTAAATCGTTTGAACGGGAGTGTTCTCCAACAATCATCCCTTCGTATATTTTAGTTTGCGGACCTATGAAAAGAACACCGCGGTCTTGAATATTAAAAAGTGAATACGCTAAGGTATCACCATTTTCCATTGAAATAAGTGCACCATACGTTCTTGACTCAACAGTCCCTGTGTAAGGACGAAATTCTAAGAATGAGTGGTTCATGATACCTTCACCCTTCGTATCTGTCAAAAATTGTCCACGAAAACCGATAAGTGCGCGTGCAGGAATTTCAAACTCAATTCTCTGGAAGCCTTGACCCATTGGAACCATGGCTTTCATCTCTGCTTTTCTTTTACCAAGTTTCTCTATTACTGCACCGCTGAATTCTTCGGGAACGTCAATGACCAAATGCTCAAACGGTTCACATTTAACACCTTCAATCTCTCTAACGATAACCTCTGGACGGCTTACGCCAAACTCAAAGTTTTCACGACGCATATTTTCTGCAAGAATTGTGATTTGAAGCTCACCACGACCTGAAACTTTAAATTTACCCTCACCGACAACTTCAAGCTTCATGGCAACATTTGTTGTCATTTCAAACTCTAAACGGTCTTTTAACTTGTTTGAAGTAACGTGTTTGCCCTCTTGACCTGCAAGTGGAGAATCATTTACAGAAAATATAACCGTAAGCGTTGGCTCTTCAATGTGCATTGGATCTAGTGGCATTGGATTTTTAGGATCACAAACAGTATCTCCAACATCGACAGTCTCTAGACCTGCAAATGCAACGATATCTCCCGCTTCTGCTTCTTGAATTTCCATACGATTAAGTCCATGAAAACCGATAAGTTTGCTTATTTTACCTTTAACCATCTCTCCATCAGCTTTTGCAAGCATAATGTTGTCACCTTTTCTGATAATACCGTTAAAAATACGAGATATACCTATTTTTCCAACATAATTATCATAATCGAGTGTAAATACTTGTGCTTGAGTTGAGTTTTCTCTATCGCCTTCAGGCTCAGGAATATGCTTTAAAATTGCATCAAAAATACACTGAAAATCTCCACCCTCTTCACTCATATCTAACTTAGCAATACCATCACGTGCAGCTGCATAAATAATCGGGAAATCTTGCTGATCATCGGTTGCTCCCATGGCAGCAAAGAGATCAAACATCTCATCTACAACACGTTCAGGATCTGCAGAAGGTTTATCGATTTTGTTGATAACAACGATTGGTTTTTTACCAAGTGCCAACATTTTTTTAACAACAAACTTTGTTTGAGGCATAACACCTTCATATGCATCAACAAGAACTAAAACACCATCAACCATCTTAAGAACACGCTCAACTTCTCCACCAAAGTCAGCGTGACCCGGAGTGTCGATAATGTTAATTTTATAGTCTTTATAACGGATAGCTGTATTTTTAGAAAGAATCGTAATGCCTCTTTCTTTTTCTAAATCATTGCTATCCATGGCTCTCTCAGAATGTGCTTCGTGCGCACCGTACGTACCTGATTGTTCAAGTAGTCCGTCAACTAGTGTAGTTTTTCCGTGGTCAACGTGAGCGATAACTGCAATATTTCTAATCTTTTGCATAGAATTCCTTATTATTTAGTTTCTTATTCTGGATGAAACTAGGGTAAAAATTTTCGCGATTATACCCGAATAAATGTTAGATTATCACAAAAGAAGTGTTATACTTGTAAATTACATGCGCTTGTTACGTATATAAATACATGTTTAGCAAGGGCGTAGGCTCATAAAAAATAGATTATGTTTTACAAATCAAACACTTTTTGAGTAATTATTTTATTTTAAATTTTTCAAATCTAGATTTAAAAGGTACTCATGATTGATTATCCAAATAAATTGAATAAAATCTTTGATAAACTGCAAAAAAATGGTGCGTTTGCAATCATTGTTGGTGGATATGTAAGAGACAGATTGCTTCAAATTGATTCTAAAGACATAGACATTGAAGTGTATGGGGTCTCATCATTTGAGAAATTAAAGATTATTTTGGAAGAATTTGGAAGTATAAACACCGTTGGGAAAAGTTTTGGTGTATGCAAGCTTTATCTTCAAGATTTAGAACTTGATTTTACTTTACCAAGAATTGAGGAAAAAATAGCGATTGGACATACTGGATTTGAGATAAATATTGAATCTGATATAGATTTTACCACTGCCGCTCGCAGGCGCGACTTTACCATCAATTCCATTGGTTATGACGTTACTCATAAAAAAATTCTTGACCCATTTTATGGAATAGATGACCTAAAAAATAAAATTCTAAGAGCTGTTGATAAAAAAAGTTTTGTAGAAGACCCTCTGCGTGTTTATAGAGCAGTGCAATTTTGTTGCAGATTTGGCTTGCAAATGGATAAAGAATTATTTGGATTATGTTCCATGATGGTTGCAAATAATATGCTAAGTGAACTCTCAAAAGAGAGAGTTTTTCAAGAAATAGAAAAACTACTTTTAAAAGCACAGATGCCCTCTTTGGGGTTTAAGCTTTATGAAGAGTTAGGCATTATAAAAAGCTTTGATGAACTTCACTTTTTAACTCAAAGTCATTGGAATCAAATTTTACATACACTAGACAATTTAGCAAAGCAAAAAACCGCTAACAAAACAACTAACATCACTTTAATGTTAGCCGCGATTTGTTATAAGCTTGGCAGGGAAAAAACTACAAGTTTCATCATAAAACTCACAGATGAGAAAAAAATACTTCATAAAGTTTTATCTCTTGTTTTAAATCCCATAACTGAGTTGTTAAGTGACTCTGATCTTTACAGGCTTGCAATAAAAGTAACAATTGAAGACCTTTTAACACTCACGAAAGCAGTTTTTCAAGAGACCGACCATGAACGCTACAGAATATGTGAGATAAACCATTTGCGCGCGCAAACTTTAGGAATATTACACAAAAAAATCCCCCCTTTACTTAAAGGCAAGGATATCTTAGCATGTGGAATATCTCCCTCAAAAAAATTTTCAACTATTTTAAAACAAGCGTATGAAGGGCAAATAGAGGGAAAATTTCATTCTCATGAAGATGGTATGATTTGGTTAAAAAAATATTTAGCTTAGCTCTCATATACTTTTTCTAGCGGTGCTAAATAATTACCTTGTAAATAGTCTACTTCTAGCTTTATTGCTGATTGTAAATTTACCTCATTTTCAACCATTTTTATCCATGTTTTTATATTTTTCTTTTGCGCCATAACTCTAAAGCCTTCTACGATACTTCTATACTCTTCTTTATCCATTTCTTTACTGTAAAGAGCGTCAAATCTTACGATATCTATCTCTAAATCTCTTAAATATAAAAAACTCGTATGCAAGGACCCAAGTTTATCAATCGCGATTAATATGCCCATATCTCTAAGTGATTTTAATGTTGCGTTGTACTTATTTATTTGTGAATAATATTCCACTTCTGCAAGAATAAATATGATTTTATTTTTTATTTGTGGATGAGAGTTTATGAGTTCTTTCGTCTTAGTTAAAAAGTTTTTATTTCTTAAAGAAGTTGGTGAAATAGTAAAAGCAAATTTTTGTTCACTTAAGAGAGCAAGCTTTGTAATATTTATCTCTAAAATCATAAAATCATATTCGCTCATAAGCCCAAGTCTGTTAATAACTTTCATATAATTTTTTTGATGCATGATTTTATTGTCTGGTGTTTTTAATTTTACATAACACTCTTTAATTGTGGGTTTTGAATTTTCAAACACATCTTGTGTAAAGATTAAAAATTTTCTCTCTCGTATTGCATTGATGATAAAAGATTCCAATTCATTGGGACTTATATGCTCCTCTTTAGAACTGTTTTTTAAATTTTTTGTTCTATTTTGTAATTCAAATAAATTTTCAATAAGATAATCAAGCTGATTTGAAAAAGCTGTATCTGTAATAGCTCCTGATATTTTTACTTCTATATCATCCACTTTAAATTCATTGCTTTTTAAATACAAGAGCTCCAAAATAGAGTTATAATTATTTTTATTCCCTTTAAAACCTAAAACAAAATCTCCACCTTTTATATGTCCAAGAGGAAAATTTTTTATCTCTTTATCTTGTAAATATTCACTTACCCAAAAAATGACTCTACGCAATACTTTATCACCGTTTTTGAGCCCATAAAGATTATTGATATCATTTAAATTGTCAATGCTGATAAGGATAAGTGTATAGTCTGCATTTTTTTGTATCTCTTTTTTTAAATATGTATATAAATATTCTCTTGTAAAAACTTTAGAGACTTCATCGGTTATTTTTATATCAAAACTGCTATATATGATATAAAAAATAAAATAAACACTAAAAAGGATAAGCAATATCGATTCGATATAAAAAATAGCATCAAGGCTTTCATAAGTAGTGATAAGTGTATTTGAAATAAGAGCGATAATAAGGGCAAAAATAGGAAGTCCCATTCTAAGAGCTAACTTAAAACGGTACTCTCTTTCTATCGTTTCTGGTAATAACATGCTACTTATACGTCTAAATGTTTAACATCTTTTGCATGGGTCTCTATATAATTTCGACGAGGTTCAACTTCATCACCCATAAATAAAGTAAAGGTATCACTTGCAAGTTCAGCATCATCTATAGTTACCTGAAGCAATACACGATTTTCAGGCGTCATGGTTGTTTCCCATAACTGATCTGGATTCATTTCTCCTAAACCTTTATAGCGTTGAATATACGACCCTTTTTTAGCATACTCTTTTATACTCTCAAGCACATCAATAATATCATCATTAAAACTGATATTCCACTCTTGAATTTTTCTATATACAAAATTGGCTTCAGTAAAATGAGGCGCTGCAAATAAATCATCATTTATAAGTAATTCCTCCATTCCACCCTGTGTTTGGACAAAAAGATGGATAGAATCTTCATAAACTGAAGAGGTTAAAATGTTGTTGTTTACAGAGATTAAAAACTTTTCAATTTCTTTATACATCATAGCCATATCAAGTCCAATGATATCTGGATTTTCTACAAAATATCTTATCAATTTAACCAATGCGTAACGACGCTCTAACGCTATGAGTGAAGTAGCATAATGATCAACCATTCTAAAGTAAGAGACTAAGTCATTATGACCCAAAGTTTGATTTTCTAATGATTCAACACCATTATCAATCAAAAAGTCATTCATCTCTCTATCATCTTTAAAATAGATCTCTTTTTTCCCTTTTTTATAGCGATAAAGTGGCGGTTGTGCAAGATATAAATACCCTTTTTCAACAACTGTACGAAAATGTCTAAAAAAGAATGTAAGTAAAAGAGTTTGAATATGAGAGCCATCTACATCGGCATCTGTCATGATGATGAGTTTGTGATAGCGAAGTTTTTCTTCATTAAAATCCTCCCCTATTCCACAACCCATAGCTGTTATCATATTTGTAATCTCTTCAGACTTTAAAACTTTATCAAGTCTTGCTTTTTCAACATTTAAAATTTTTCCTTTTAATGGCAAAATCGCTTGAAAAACTCTATCACGACCCATTTTGGCTGAACCACCTGCAGAATCCCCTTCAACTAAATAAAGCTCACAAATAGTGGCATCCTTACTTTGACAATCTGCTAATTTTCCAGGAAGTGTTCCAACACTCATGGAGTCTTTTCTTCTTGTAAGTTCACGAGCTTTTTTTGCAGCTTCACGACCACGTGCCGCCATTAATGATTTGGAGACAATAGCTTTTGCTTCGATTGGATTTTCTTCAAAATATTTAGACAAAATTTCATAAGTTGATTTTTGAATCAATGGTCTTACATAAGTATTTCCAAGTTTGCCTTTTGTTTGTCCCTCAAATTGTGGCTCAGGAACACGTGCGGAGACTATTGCAATGAGACCTTCACTTGTATCTTCACCAGATATTTTGACATCTTTTTCTTTTGCATTGCTATTTTGAGTATTGTAATTAGAGATAACGCGTGTTAAACCTGCACGAAAACCAGCTTCATGAGTTCCTCCGTTTGGAGTGCGAATATTATTGACAAAAGATGCAAATTTTTCCTCATAAGAATCATTGTACATGAGTGCTATATCAAACTCTATATCTTCAACTTTTGCACTAAATGAATAGACCTGTGCTACTACTGTTTTTTTATTCATATCTGTAACATATTGAGCGATACCACCTTCAAAATGGTACTCTTCTTTCGTATTTGTCCTTTCGTCTAGAAAAATAATAGTGATGAATGGATTTAAATAGGCTAATTCTTTAAATCTTTTTGAGAGAAAATCATATTCAAAAGTTATTGTTTCTGTAAATATACTTGGGTCTGGAGCAAATTCAATTGTAGTTCCTGTTTTTCGAGTAGTTCCAGTTTTTTCTAAAATTTTTTGTGGGATTCCTAACTTAAAATCTTGTTCAAAAATTTCACCTGCACGGTATATCGTCATGTGCAAATCACTTGAGAGTGCATTTACAACGGAGACACCAACACCATGAAGACCACCTGAAACTTTATATGTATCTTTGTCAAATTTACCACCTGCGTGTAAAACTGTCAAAACTACAGTTGCTGCTGACATCCCTTCTGTGGGGTGCATATCTGTTGGAATTCCACGTCCGTTATCTGAAACTTTACATGTTCCATTTTTTGTAAGTGTCACATGTATGGTATCACAATGCCCTGCCATTGCCTCATCAATAGAATTATCAATAACTTCATAAACTAAATGATGCAATCCTCTATGACCAGTATCACCAATATACATACCTGGTCTTTTTCTTACAGCTTCTAAACCTTTAAGAACTTTAATATTGCTAGCGCCATAATTTTCCATTAAATACTCCATTGTATTTTTACACAGTAAGAGATATTTTATCATTACTTTTCTAAAAAGAAGTTTCGGGGAATTTTAGAGGATTTGGAAATATATCATCCCATAAAGAATGAGACGATATTTATTTTTATATAACGATTGGCATAACTACAGTTTTAAAATTTTCATCACTTAGTATAAAAGGTAAATTTCCTTCATTAAGTCCTATACTAAATTGTAAACTATTAATACTATTTAAAAAATCTAATAAATATTTGCTGTTAATAGCAATAGTAAATGGATTTAAAAATCCTGTATTAAATGCAATTTCAGTTTTGGCTTCTATATTATCATCACTAAGAGATTCAAATGTTATGACATTATTTGAAAATATAATTTTAACATCTGAAGAGATAGTTGTAATTTGTTTAATTGACTCAATCATGAGTGCTTTTGGTAATATAAGTGTATTTGCAATTTGTTTAGGGATTATTCTGGAATATTCTGGGAATTTGCCATTAATCAGTTTTGTAAAAAATGTAAATTGATTTGAATGAATGATTAAATTTGTCTCATCATAATAAAGTTCAATATTTTCAAAAAAAAGTTTTTGAATCTCTACAATAGCTTTTTTTGGCAAAATTATTGAAAGTTGACGTGAATTTTTATTTTCAATTGTAACAACTGCTAACCTGCGAGTATCAGTTGAGACAAAATTAATGACATCTTCTTTAATATCTATAAGGGCACCATTGAGTTCAAATTTTGGATTATTGTTATCAATAGCGGGAGTTATTTTTTTTAGAGAGTCAATTAATAAATAGGAATCAATTAGAATATTTGCTTTTGTTTCATAGCTTGGAAATTGGGGAAATTCATTATGTGAAAAAGTTGGTAATTTAAAATTAGAATGAGATTGTGAAATATAAAGCATCTCATTTTTAACCTCTAAATGAATATCATCATCTTTTAAAATTCTAACGATATCTAGAAATTTTTTCCCATTCGCAGTTGTACTTCCATCTACAATAGCATTAATTTTTTCAGTTATAACTTGATACCCGATTTCAAAATCTGTTGCTCTGAGAGTTAATTTTGAATTAGAAACGTTAAGATAGACATGAGATGTAATTTGTGAAGTATCTTTTTTTTCTAAAAATGGTATGGCATGAACTAGAATATTTTCCAATACTGATTTTGAAATAATTATTTTCATAATTTAATCCTATATAATTTATATAATTTTAGTACGTAGTAGTAGATTAAAGTGAATATGTGTAAAACATTCAATAGAACCTAAAATAAGGGTTATATCGAGGTAACAAACCTCTCTAACTCTTTTCACAACCGTTCACATGAGTGATTATATCTTTTTTTATCTTTGTTTTTTTTGTCATTTAAGAATTGGAAGTAATTTTATTTGTCAATTCATCGATTTTGACTTTAAAATCTTCATCATTTTCTATAAGTTCATTAATTTTTTTCAGCGTATGGCTAATGGCTGTATGATCTTTCATACCAAAGTATTGTGCAAGTTGAGGCATAGTACTTTGCGTGAGTTGACGGCAAATATATATTGCAATTCTTCTAGCATACACTAAATTTTGACTTCGCCCTTTTGAGCGAATTTCACTGGGTTTTATATTTAAATCTTTTGCAACACTATGGGTAATAATATCCATAGTGAGATTTGCACGATTTTCCTGAACCTGATCTTTTAAAACATTTTTAGTAAATTGTAAATCAATATCAACATGCATAAGTTGTGAATAAGCATGTAATTTTGAGAGAATTCCCTCTATTTCACGAACATTGCTCTCAATAACTGTAGCGATATAATTGATAATATCTTTTGAGAGTTTTACTTTATTTATCTCACATTTGTTTTGGATAATTGCTATTTTTGTTTCAAGTTCAGGAGGCTGAATATCTGCAACGAGACCATGTTCAAAACGACTTTGAAGACGTTTTTCTAAGCCGCCTATCTTTTTAGGATGTTTATCTGCTGTTAAAATAATTTGTTTTCCAGCACCTTTAAGCGCTTCAAAAGTGTGAAAAAATTCTTCTTGGATACCCTCTTTGTTACTTAAAAACTGAATATCATCAATAAGTAAAACATCACATTTGCGATATTTTTCTTGAAATCTTTCCATAGTTTTATTGCGTAAATGACGTATAAAATCATTTAAAAATTGCTCAACTGTTGTGTAAATGACTACTTTACCTTGATTTTGAAAAACATTGCCAGCAGCTTGCATAAGGTGTGTCTTTCCTAAACCGACTCCTCCATAGATAAAAAGGGGATTGTAAAGTTCCCCTGCTTTTTCACTTACACTCTTAACTGCGGCATATGCAAACTGATTTGATCCTCCAACCATAAAGTTACTAAAAATATGTGAAGGATTTAAGAGTGACTGACCTGCTTTTTGTTCTGTTACTTTTTTGATTTTTTCATCATTTAAGTGATCTTTTAATGTCATGGAAACAGTAACTTTAGAACCGTTTTTTACTTCAAAAAGATGCTCAATTTTATGGGTATACTTATTTTTTATCCAATTTAAAACAAGTGTATTTGGTGCATAAAAAACTGCTAAATTATTTGTTGATTTTATCGTGTCATATACGAGTTGCTTGATATATCTATTATACTCTACTTCCGTTATTTCTTCTTTTAAGAGTAATAATATCTCTTCACCTGTACTCATTTAAAGCCTTGAAAATTAAGTTTACTATATATTTACGTGTGAATAATATCCCGTTTTTGCCTAAAAAAAAGTAAAAGATAACTATTTTATGTGAATAATTAAATTTTAAGTGATGCTAACATGTGAATCATTGAAGAAGCACAGCATCTTGCTATGGATTTGTATATAATCTCAATTAATTTGTACATGCAAAGTAGGATACATGATAATTTTAGGGATAGATCCTGGAACGAGAAACATGGGGTATGCTTTAATACTTCTTGAAAAAGGAAAAATAACACTTGTTGAAGCAGGATTGATAAAAATGAAAGCAGAAAATTTACAGTTTCAAATTCCTCAAATGATTGAGGCTTTAGAGGGAATATTTCTTAGACATACAATTGATGAAGTTGCTATGGAAGATATTTTTTATGCTCATAATCCTGCAACAACCATAAAATTGGCGCAATTTCGTGGCGCAATTATGCTTAAACTTCTTCAAGAGTTTGGGCAGTTTGAAGAGTACACTGCATTGCAAGTCAAAAAAGCGCTTACGGGAAAAGCTAAAGCGACAAAAGAGCAAGTTGCATTTATGGTAAAAAGGCTTTTAAATATAAAAAAAGAGATTAAGCCTTTTGATATCTCCGATGCTATGGCTGTCGCAATAACACATTCACAAAGAGTTCGGTTACAAGAGGGTAAAAAAACTCTAAATCAGGATAATATATCAGCTATAATTTCATAAAAAAGGGTACAAAATGTCAAATTTTGAAAATGTAAGCGTAACAAAAAAAGCCAATATTTATTATGATGGCAAAGTAACAAGTAGAACAATTAAGTTTAGTGATGGTTCAGTGAAATCTTTAGGAATTATGGCTGAGGGTATCTATACATTCAATACTGCAGATAAAGAAATTATGGAAATTTACTCTGGTACTTTTGAGATAAAATTGCCAACTAGCGATACATTTGTCTTTATGCAAGCCCCATGTGTTTTTAAAGTTGAGGCAAATACCTCATTTGATATAAAAGTAATAACGCTTGTAGATTATTGTTGCTCTTATATCAAGTAATGCTGTGCGCTCAAGTATAAAATCGGCGCACTTTTTTATATAAACGTTCAACATCAAAAATGAGATAATTTATGTATAATTCGATTTAATGAAAAAAAACAACATAAACGCATGCTCTGCTTGGATGTAAAATTATGAACATTTGCCATCTCTATCATGAAACGACTATCTCTTTGCAAGCTAAGAGCATTGTAAGTTCTTTTGATAATAGTGACTCTTTTGATATTGCAGGATTGCAAAATATAAATCATTACAGCATTTATATTATTGAGCTGAACAAAATTGAAAAGCCTGTAGCGGAAAAAATAAAAGATTTATTTAAAAATAAAATCTCCCCTCTCATATATTTTGTCGTTTCAAATAACTATAATCTTATGCTTTTTCAGTTAGCTTTTTTACTAAATGCAAAAACAATCATCACAGCTAGTCAAGATGTTGATAAACTTATACTAAAACTCAGAAGCGACCTTAAGCAGCATGAAGATGAGCATATTAAGATGCTCTTTGCTCAAGCGCAACTTTCTTTGGAATCTTTTTTATTTTTTAAAAATAAGCAACTTCATTTTGCAAGCAAAAAGTTTTTTGAAGATTTCGAGTGTGAAACGTTGGATGAAGCTGAGAAAAAGATATGTTCACAATTTGATGTTAAACATTTACTTTTAGAGGACTCCAGGGCTCATGTAGAGCTGCTGCAGAGAGATAAAAAACAAGTAAATTATGATATAAACAGTAGCACTTCAGATAATGAAAGTGAAAAATTTCTTTTTTTTAAGCCCTTTATCGCACAAAGTATTGTTGAAAATAAACCTAATTTTTTATCAAGCAGATCATCTTTTATCGAGTTTTTACAAGAGGTGTTGCAAGAGAAAACTTCCGCTAAAACATACACAATCATGACCATTCATTTAGCAAATTTTAAAAAACTCCAATATGACACAAGCAAGATAGAACTAGAGATATTTCTTCAAAATTTTTTACTCCATATTGATTCATTTTTGGATGAAAATCTTATTTTTGCACAATATGAGAGCGATTTTTATACGCTTATGTACGAAAATATTGAAGAAAAAGATTTAAAAACCAAGCTAGAAGATTTTCAAAAACAAATGGGAGATTTTTTAGACAAACTCAAATTTAATCCCAATATGGAACTTTTTGCTTTTCCGATGGAGACACTTGATCTTGAGAGTATTTTAACAATTTTAAACGCTATTTCTACAAAAAATATTTCTCAAGAAGATATTGTTGCGTACAAAATTAAATATATTTCAACTCTTAATGGTGCGATGGGGGATGATGAACTCATCGCGCATCTTTTAAAAAATGTCTACGTAAACAAGACAGAAATCACCCTTTTAAATATTTATAAAGGACTCTGTATCAACACGTTGGCTTCGGTTGTTAAGATTGCTGATAACACTATATATGTAAAGTTTCAACACCTTCAGGGTATGGCTATGAAACATGAAAAAGAGACTGTTCTTCAATCTTCTAGCTTTAGCAGGGATATTAAAGCAGCTGTAAAATTTGTTAATATAGAGAAGCAAATAGCGATTTTAGAGGGTTTTAGTTTTTTAAATGCAAATGCAAACAGCAGAAAGTATGGCCGAGTTACCTGTTTAGTAAGAACGCCTATTATCGTCACTTCTCTTGGGAGCACTCTAAGTGGAGAAATAATTGATATTTCAATAAATTCAATCGCTATAAAAGTTAAACAAGGTAAAACAGTGGAGAGCTTAAAAGGGAAAAATGTTCAATTAAGTTTTGTCCTCCCAAGTAAAAGCAGTGCTGACTCGTACGTAAAAATTTTGGCAGAAGCAAAGATTAATTTCATTTTTTGCCAAGAGCTTGAGTGCAAACTTGTGTGTGAAGTCCTTAAAGATAACGCTATCGAAGCGATTTTAATGGAATATATACACAATAGACAAAAAGAGATTATCGCAGAAGTGAAAAAAATAACAAAAAATCTCTAATCAAATTTAAGCTTATTTTTTGTATCAAACTAGCCAAATTTGCAATTGATATAAATCCTCTCTCAATTAAAGG
The DNA here is from genome assembly GCA_002428085.1 of Sulfurimonas sp. UBA6014. GTDB lineage: Bacteria > Campylobacterota > Campylobacteria > Campylobacterales > Sulfurimonadaceae > Sulfurimonas. Next base: position 24,028 of record DJAA01000023.1, read on the forward strand.
GATATTTTAAACAAATGTAATTAAAATGTCTCTTTGAGTTAGAAATATGGAGAGGGCAAATTGTTACAAAAACAAGAATATCTGCATAAAAAAATAACTCTTGCAGTCATAGCTATTATTGGTATCTACTTTTATCTGTTTTACCTTGTTTTTAAGGACTTTCAAGAGACGCGGCTTGAAGAGATTAAACAAGAGTATTACAGCAAAATCACACACTCATTTGAACTCAATCTTCAAAAAAATCTCCAAGAACATTACGCGAAAGAGATTTCTATCTTTGTAGATGATGCTATATTAGAGGCTGTTGCCAAAGAGCAAAGGGAGATACTTTTGCATCTGGTACAGAAGCGGTTTGAAGCGCTTATAAAAAAAGATCCTTTTATCCAAGTAGGGTATTTTCATCTCGCAAATGGCAAAACTTTTTTACGCCTTCATAAAACAGATTCCTACGGGGATGACATAGCCAAAAAGCGTCTTCTTTTAAGGAAAATTCATAAAGAACACAAGCCTTTGAGTGGATTTGAACAAGGGGAAAGCGGGTTTTTTTATAGAACGATAGAGCCGCTTTTTTTTCAGGGTAAGTATATAGGAGCTTTTGAACTTGGGATAAACCCGCAAAAACTTCTTGAATATGTTGCGTCATTTAACAACATAGAGGGGATTATTAAGCTTGGAAAGAGTCATGACACACAAACGTATTATGTAACAAAATCGTTGGGCCATTACGAAGAGTATTTACAAAATATTCACAGTGATTTGCCAATACAAAGTACCGTTTTTCACAATTCAAAGGCGATTGCCATCTACTCTTTTGACATTCGGGAGATTGAAGATGATTTTATAGGGGAGTTTGTCTTTTTTCAAGACCTTTCGCACCATTACAATAACTATGATGAAGCACTCTCTAAGAGCTTTTACCTTTTTCTTTTCATAGGATTTGGCGTTTTTATACTTTTGTATGTTCTTATCCATAGGTTTACCCAAATAAGTACACTTCTTAAAAATAGAGCCACTTTGATACTCAATGCGCAAGAAAATATAGTCATCGTCACAGAGAGTAGTAAAAAACTTATAGAGTCAAACCAAGTATTTTTGGATTTTTTTGGTTTTAAAAGTGTGAAAGATTTTAACAAAAAGCACAGGTGTGTTTGTGATTTTTTCATTATCGAAGAGGGGTATTTGCAAAAAGAGATAGATGGGCAAAATTGGGTCGATTATATACTCTCAAATCCCCAAAAAAGTCATTTTGTAAAGATACAAAAAGATGTGAAGATATACACTTTTCGTTTGAGTGTACACGAAATCATAACAGATACGCATGAAAAAGAGTATGTGACAACTTTTGAAGATATTTCCCAAGAGTTAGAGATTCGCCAAGAGCTTGAAGCAGAGCGAGACCTTTTTTCTGAGGGTCCTGTTATCACCATAGAGTGGTCACCAAAGCAAAATTGGCCTATTCGCTATGTTTCGGCAAATGTCACCAAAGAGCTCGGTTACACACCTTTTGAGATGAAACAAGAGACGTTTGTTTATGCCAACATTATCCATCCTGATGATAAACAAAATATTTTTGATGAGGTAAGCGCTTATATACAAAATAAAACACGTAGCTATGAGCAGTCGTATCGTTTACGTTTAAAAAACGGTGAGTATAAGTGGTTTTATGATTTTACGAGTCTTATTTTTGATGAACATGGAGAACTTCTCTCGATTCGCGGGTATTTGTTTGACCAAAGTGAGATGAAAAAGATAGAGCAAAGTTTAGAGCATGAAAAAAAGATGATGCAAACCATCTTTGAGACTTTCCCTGATCCTACGATTCTTGTTGATCCAAAAACAACTAAAGTGGTATTTTTTAATACTGCTGCGTATAAACATTTAGGCTACACAAAAGATGAATTTAAAGAGATGAGGATATCTGAGCTTGACATGCTTGTCTCTCCTGAGCTTGTACAAGAGAGAATAGAGCGGGTTTTAAGTTGTGGACATGATGATTTTGAGTCCAAATTTGTCAAAAAAAATAAAGAAATTTTTGATGTAGATGTGAGTATAAGATTTGTTATCATTGATGAGAAAGAGTATTTTTTTAGTGTTTTTAGGGATATTAGCCAGATGAAAGAGGCACAGCGAGCCCTTGAAGATGCCAAGCTAAAAGCAGAAGCAGCCAATAAAGCAAAAAGTAATTTCTTAGCAAATATGAGTCATGAGATACGCACACCCATGAACGCTATCATAGGTTTAAGCGAGCTCTTAAAAGATACAAAACTTGATACCAAACAGTATGATTTTTTACAAAAAATACATGGCTCTTCTAAAATGCTCCTTGCTATTATCAATGATATTTTAGATTTTTCAAAACTAGAAGCAGCAAAGCTAGAACTCGAACATAAACCTTTTGCATTAGAGGAGATTTTTGCACAACTTCGCGTTTTGTTTAGTACAAAATCGGCTCAAAAAGGTTTAGAACTCTATTTTTATAAACAAAAAAATCTCCCAACAGTTGTCATAGGTGACCTGCTTCGTTTGGAACAAGTAGTAACAAATCTTTTAAGTAATGCCCTTAAATTTACCCATGAAGGTGTAGTCCTTTTTTCCCTTAAACTCAAAGAGCGTCTGGATGATTCGCACGTTGTTTTAGAGTTTAGCATAGAAGATAGCGGCATAGGTATGAGCGAGATGCAACAAAAGAAACTCTTTTTACCTTTTTCACAGGCTGATAGCTCAACGACACGCCAGTTTGGCGGGACAGGACTTGGGCTGATGATATCTTCAAAAATCACAGAGGCGATGGGCTCAAAGATTCATGTTTCATCCAAAGTCGCAGAGGGAAGCCGCTTTTATTTTGATCTTGTGCTTGAAGTTGGGTCATGGGAAGAGCCACAAGTTATTGTGAGTGAGAAAAATTATAAAGTGCTTATCGTCGATGATCAACATATATCACGGATGATTTTAGCAGAGATGTTAGAGAGTTTTGGGTGTACGTATGAAGAGGCGCATGATGGGTTAGAGGCGATAGAAAAAGTCATAGCAGCAGATAGTATGGACGCACCGTATGATTTTGTTTTGATGGATTGGGTTATGCCTAGGCTTGATGGCAAAGAAGCTGCTAAGAGGCTAAGTGAAATGTTCAACTCAGGCAAATTCAAACACAAAATACCTTCTATTTTGATACTCTCGGCATATTGTGAAGAGGAGTTAAACTTAGAAGATGTAGAGAGTTTTTTATCAAAACCTGTGACATCTTCAACACTTTTTAATGCCATGACAGAGATGAAACATGGATTTATGCAAAAAAGTTTTCATAAGGAAAAAGAGAAAGATTTTGACCTTAATGGTGCGTATATCCTTTTAGTAGAAGACAATGAAATAAACCAAGAGGTCGCAACGCTCATGCTTGAGCGTGTTGGTATAAGAGTCTTGGTGGCAAACAATGGAGCAGAGGGAGTCTCTCTTTTTATGGCACATTGCGAGAAAATAGATTTGATTTTGATGGATTTGCAGATGCCTGTCATGAGCGGCTACGAAGCAACAGAGGCCATCCGTCAACAAGACAGCGCTATCCCCATCATAGCTCTCACGGCAGCTGCAATGGTAGAAGATAGAGAAAAAGTCCTCGCTGCGGGGATGAACGACCATCTTGGCAAGCCTATAGATACTGAGGAGCTTTACGAAAAGCTCTCTTTGTATCTTCGAGGAAAAAAGAGTTCTCAGGGTTGTGAGATACTCAGCCAATCGTATCTTCAAAGTACACTCAGCTCAGATGCACTCATCAAAAAACTTTTAAGGAAGTTTTTAGTACAGCTCAACACAGATTTTGCGCAGCTTGTTGCACTTGTAGCAGCAAATGCTCCCGAGGCTCCACATATGATTCACACACTCAAAGGGGTCAGTGGAAACCTTGGATTACAGAGGCTTGCAAAGGTGTGTACAGAGATTGACGCTGATTATAAGACTAAAGAGCCAATCACTCAAGAGCGCATACATCAACTCCACAAAGCCATAGAGGAGCTCAAAGAAAAACTTGAGTCGTTTGGATTTGATGAAGAGTTGCTCTTAGAAGCTTCGCTGGGTGCAGGGGAGTTTCAAACTCTTTTGCAGACGATAGAGCAAAAATTTGCAACCAACCAAATACTCTCAAGTTATGAGCAAAAAATGCTCTTGGCAAATATACAAGAAAAACTGACACCAGAGAATTTTTTAAGGCTTAAAGCGGCCCTTGAAGAGTTGGAGTTTGACGATGCACATGCAATAATCAAAGATTTTTTCGCGCTACAAAATAGCCAAAAATCACCCCTCACAAACACAGGAGTATAAGATGCACTACCCAAAACTTTTTACCATTGCGACCAAAGATATTATCTCTTTGAGTCATGAAAAAAGTCTCAAAGAAGCGATAGAGCTTATGCAAGAGCATAACATCCGAGATGTGATAGTTTTGGCAAAAAAAGGATTTCAAATACTTACCGCAGCACATCTTATTGGACTCAAGATGAAAAAAATTCCTCTAGAGACCCCTTTATCAGAGATAAGTCTTCCCTCTGTGCTTAGCTTAGACAAAGAAGCTTCTCTCCTTGATGGACTTGATGCGATGAAAAATGATACGGAGCATGTTTGTATTGTGGAAGCGGGAGAACTTTGTGCGATAGCGAGCTATACAGACATCGCCAAACATCTCGACCCTGATTTGATAGCACAAAATCAGACAGTTGCGCAGATGATTCACGTTTCTGATGTTCTTATGGTTTCACATGAGACGACACTTGAAGCACTGTTGCCTCGCCTTTTACAAACAAAACACAAAAGTGCCATTGTTACAACTGCGCAAGGGTATGGCATCGTAACCAAAAAAGATATCATTAAAGCACTCAGTAAAGGGTCTGATTTTGAAACATCTGTTACAAGTTTGATGAGTACGCCTCTTTTTTGTATTGAGGAGACTTTGAGTATTGCAGAGGCTTTGGAGCTCTCTCGAGCCAAAAAATTCAAAAGACTTGTTGTCCAAAATAGTAGCGGAGAAATTATTGGAATTTTAGGGCAAAAAGATCTTGTAAACACTTACTATAACCATTGGTACAAGATACTCCAAAAACATCAAGGAGAGCTTGAGAGAAAAAATTCTCAGCTTGAACTTTTAGCAAATGAACTCCCTAGCGGCATGCTTATCATAAGTGATAAAGGGATTATCGAAAAGGCAAATCATAAAGCAGAGGAGATTTTAGGCTACTCTAAAGAGGAGCTAGATGGGAAAGAATTTATCAGACTCTTTGAGTGTGCAAATCAACATATTTTAGATGAAAATCAAAAAGAGTTATTGCAATGTGTCCAATGTCAGAAGAAAATCTATTTTGCAGAGTGCCTTCTTCTTCAAGCGCTTGAAGAGAAAAAAGAGCAGCGAGGAGAAGAAGTTGTAGTCACAAAAAATCAAAATCGTATCACCATCGAATACAGCGTGAATGCGCTCAGCAACCACAATCAAGAGAGTTGTATCTTTTTGTTTCATGATGTCTCCAAAAAAGTAAAAGCACGCCAAGAGCTAGAGATGGAACATAGCCTTTTTGTGGGTGGACCTGTTATGACTATTAGCTGGAGAGTGGCGGAGGGTTGGCCCATAAGTTTTGTCTCACAAAACAGTGAAAGTGTCTTGGGATATACCTCACAAGAGATGCTGCAGGGGACTTTTGATTATGTCTCCATATTGCACCCAGATGACCTTGAAAAAGAGCTACAGGAAGTTTTATATTATATAAATAGCGATGCACAAAGTTTTGAACAATCCTATAGACTCAAGAAAAAAGATGGAAGTTACTGTTGGTTTTATGATTTTACAAAAATTATTCGTAACCATGAGGGCAAAGCTATTGCCCTTCAAGGGTACATTTTGGATCGCACACTTCTCAAAGAGGCGGAGCAAAATCTCATAGAAGCCAAAGAGACAGCAGAACAAGCAAATCGAGCAAAAAGTGCATTTTTAGCCAACATGAGCCACGAAATTCGCACCCCGATGAATGGTATCTTAGGTTTGAGTGAGTTGCTTTTAGATACCTCTTTGGATGCCAAACAGCAAAAAATGCTCTCACATCTGAGTAAATCTGCGAGGATGCTTTTAGATATTATCAATGATATTTTAGACTACTCAAAGATTGAAGCACAAAAGCTGCTTTTGGATTTGCATGAAGTGAAACTCTCTGAAATAGAGGAGCATTTAAGAGAGCTTTTTGCACCGCAAGCGAAAGCAAAAAATCTAAAGTTTACAATGCATATTGCCAAAGAAATTCCTAAAATCATAGTTATAGATGAGCACAGACTTTTACAAGTTTTGAGCAATCTTATATCCAATGCCTTGAAGTTTACCCATCATGGAGGGGTTGATGTTGCCATTGCACTTAAGAAAAAGGTGGATGAGACCCGAGCTGTTTTATATTTTGAGATCAAAGACAGCGGTATTGGCATCAACGAAGAGGGGCTAAAAAAACTTTTTACCCCTTTTACGCAAGCAGATGTCTCTATCACCCGAAACTATGGTGGCTCTGGTTTAGGGTTAGTGATATCGCAGAAGATTTTAGAAGCTATGCAAAGCCAGCTCCATGTTTCAAGTGAAGTGGCACAAGGCTCAGTTTTTAATTTTGAGCTCCATGTAGATACGAAAGAGCAAACGAGTGAAAAAATACTTTTGCCTCATGAGATGAAAAATAGAGATTTTTCTGGCGTTCATGTTTTGCTCGTAGAGGACAACGAAATCAACCAAGAAGTGGCGGTGATGATGCTAGGGCGCTTGGGGATAGAAGTTGACATTGCTTGCAATGGCGAGGATGGAGTACACCGTTTTGAGACCTTCAGAGATAAATACAGTGCGATTCTTATGGACCTGCAGATGCCTGTCATGAGTGGCTATGAAGCGACAAAGCATATCAGACTCATAGATGCAAATATCCCCATCATTGCACTCACTGCGGCGGCTATGATAGAAGATAAAGAGAAAGTTTTACGCTCTGGTATGAATGATCACCTTGCAAAACCTCTGGATAGCACACTGCTTCACAAAGTTCTTGCAAAGCATATACACCACGAAGATTTTGTGCAGATGCTTCATGAGCAAGATGAAGCACTTATTTTAGACCAGCGATATCTCTATAAAAATTTAGGCTCACAAGAGCTTATTGAGCGATTATTGCAAAAGTTTTTAGAACAGCTAAAGGGGGAGTTTGGCTCTATTGATGAGAGTGTTCTCAAAAATCATGAGAGTGCGCCTGCTCTTATTTATGCACTTAAAGGGATCAGTGCAAATTTGGGTGCAAAAAATCTCTCTAGCATATGTGAGCGTATTGATGCAAAATATAAAGCAGCGCTTATGATTCCAAGTGATGATGTCCAAGAGCTTCGCAAAGCGCTCCTAGAGATAAAAGAAAAAATCAGCACACTCTATGGCGTAAAACCTTTTAAACAAGCCGATGCTGTCTCTGGGCACCATGAAAGCGCAAAAAGAGCAACGCTCCTTATTGTAGATGATTCGCTTACCAATATAGAGATTCTCATTGACTTACTTAGAGATGATTACAACATCAAAATAGCAAAAAGCGGAGCCAAGGCCTTGGAAATTGCTAAAAAATCAAGTGATATAGATTTGATTCTCTTAGATGTCATGATGCCTGACATCGACGGATATTCTGTCTGTAGAGAGCTCAAGTCGGATGCAAAAACACATGATATACCTATCATCTTTATCACAGGAAATACGATGCCTCAAGATGAAGAGTATGGACTTCGTCTTGGGGCAATTGACTACATAAAAAAACCTTTTCATCCAACAATTGTAAAAATGCGGGTACAAAATCATATCAACACAAAACTCAAAAGTGACATGCTCGAACAGCTCTCCATGTATGATGGACTCACCCACATTGCAAACAGACGTTTTTTTGATGAGCACTATAACACACTTGCAATAGAGGCAAAAGAAAAACACTCTTCACTTGGAGTGATGATGGTTGATATTGATTACTTTAAACCTTATAACGATAATTACGGTCATGGAAAAGGGGATGAAACGCTCATAAAAGTAGCCGCCGCACTGAAAAATACACTCAAGCGACCTCATGATTTTGTCGCACGTTACGGTGGAGAGGAGTTTGTAGTAGTGTTGCAAGATATCTCGCTTGAGGGTGCCAAAAAAGTAGCAGATGCGCTTGTAAAAAATGTGGCAGCATTAAAGATAGAACATGAGCATTCTAAAACAGAGCCTTTTGTTACCATCAGTGTAGGACTTGCCTACAAAGATGCTGTAGAAGTTTTTGAAAAAGAACACCTTTTAAAAGATGCAGATGAAGCTTTATATATCGCTAAAAAAGAGGGAAAAAACCGTTATGCCCTCAAAGCATAACAGAGGAAATTTTGACTATTCGTCTATCATATTTTCCACTAATTTAAAGAGCTCACTACTTGCTACTTCCATAGCTTCAAAGTCTTTGAGTATCATCTCTTTGTTTGCAAGACAGGTGTCTGGACCTTCTACACATTTGACGGCTTCTATGACATTTTGATGCACTATGGCATGGGGAACGTCCATCTTTTTGTAGCTTGCAGAGTGCCCAAATCGTTTTTTCCCTTCGTTTACATACCATTTTCCAAGACGACAATCATGGTGCCCTCCAAAGCTTCCAACTGTTCTGCCAAGGATGATTGATGAGTAAGCGTTCGTTTTAAAGAGTATATGGTCAATCATGATGAGATTTACAAAGATGCGGCTTTGGATACTATTTATCTCATTTTCTATCACTTCATTGGTGCTTTTCAGCTGAGTCATACTGGCGCTAAATGTCGACATAAGTTGGCTAAACTCTTGGACTACATCACGCATAGTCTCAGAGCTTTGTGACATCTCCGTGCTCTCTTGTTGGAGCACTTGCACAGTTGTTTTTATCTCTGCGGTTGCTTTTTGAGTCCGCTCTGCAAGTTTGCGTACTTCATCGGCAACTACGGCAAAACCACGTCCATGTTCTCCTGCCCGCGCAGCTTCTATGGCGGCATTGAGTGCAAGCAAGTTGGTTTGGTTTGAAATGTCACTTATAAGATTTATGACCGTTGTTATCTCTTTTGTTCTATCTTCAAGGGAACGCGTGGAGAGTGCGTTTGCATCTAGGAGTTCATTAAGACCGCTGAGTTTATTGCCCACGCTTTGTGCTTCTTGTGCACGCTCAATACTCATCTGCATTGCAACATTGACATGATTTGAAATGCTTTCAAGTTTGTCAGTGCTGGTTGCAAAACTTTTTTGTAAAGACCCAAGCTGTTCGTTATTTTTGTTGACTTTGCTTAAGTCTTCATTGAGTTGGACACGCAATTGATTTTTGTAATTTGTCTCCATGACATCGATGCTCTTATTGATGCTTTTTCCTGCATACGTAAAAGCGGGGTTGAGTCCTTGCATGTTAAATCTTCTAAAAAATTCATGCTCGCCTGCGTAGCTTATAGAAGTACGCATCTCACGCATGAAAGTCTCCATTTGGTCTATAAGATTGTTCACTTGATGACAGATTTGCCCTGCTTGTCCCTTATCTGCAATCTCGGTAGCACGACTCTCTAGGTTTCCTCCAACGGCATCGCCCAAAACTTTGATAGATTTGTCCATGCATCTTTTAAGCCCTGAAAGATAAGAGTGAAAAAGAAGACCAAGCCCAAGATATAAAACAAAAACTAACGTACTCAAAATATGAAATCCATCCATGATAAAGTCCGCTAAATATGACGTAATAAAGAGAACCATAAAGAGAGCGGCTACTACTTGTAACTTAGAAAGATAAGATAAATTTGTCATAACGACCTCCATTTTTAGCAATAAGTTCATTGAGAATTTTTTCAGAAGCACCCATGCCACCACTTTTTTCTGCACTCAAGAGTTGCGAGTAGAGTGGCTTTATAATCCCAAGAGCTTTGCTTGAGGGCTTTCTGCGAACAGAGTAGTAACCCACAATATTCCCACGTTCATCATACGAGGGTGTGACATTTGCCATAACCCAGTAATAGTCCCCGTTTTGAGATTTGTTTACGACATAAGCGTAAATCTCTTTGCCTTGTTTGAGAGTGTCCCAAAGAAGCTTAAAAATGATTTTGGGCATATCGGGATGACGCACAATATTGTGCGGCGCGTGTAAGATATCTTTTTCAGAGTATCCTGCTAGTTTGAGAAACAACTCGTTTCCGTAAGTGATTTTTCCGTGAGTATCTGTTTTTGAGACGATTATCTCATGCTCTGCAAATGTTACCTCTGCCATATGTATCCTTTTCGACGGTCTAAATATTTATTTATGCATAATTATAGGCAGTAAAGATGTTTAAAAAATGTCATTAAACTTAAAAATAACTTAAAATATGGATTTTTCGATGACAAATAAGGTATTTCAAGATATTTTGTTGACAAAATATGTTAGAGTGCTGTATGAAAAATACCTTTGAAGATAATCATCCTTTAAAACTAGAACTCTATGAACTCATCCAAAAAGATCTCTCTTACTTTGAGTTTATTCAAAGCGGTTCGCTTGATGGGATGTGGTATTGGGACTTAGAAGAGCCTGAAAATATATGGATGAGCCCAAAATTTTGGGAGATGTTTGGTTATGACCCAAAAGAGATGAAACATCTCAGCTCAGAGTGGAAGGATATAATTTTCGCAGATGACCTTAAAATTGCTACAGAAAACTTTCATAAGCATCTTAAGGACTCAAGAAACCCGTATGACCAAATCGTACGCTATAAACATAAAAACGGCTCAACAGTTTGGGTGCGTTGCCGCGGTATCTCTATAAAAGATGCAAGTGGTAAAGCGGTTCGAATGCTAGGGGCTCACAATGATTTAACGGCAATTATTACTTTACAAAATGAGATGAGCCAAAGGGATGAGGTAAGAGCTTTTAATGAGAAGCTGCTTAAAAAAGAGGAGAATGAGCTTAAAGTTCATGACGATGTTTTTTATAATAAAAAGTCAAAAACACTTCGTTATCATGAGCATTCCATTAGTCTAACAGACCAAGAAATTTCCCTCTTTGAACTTTTTATACATAACAAAAACCATATGCTCTCCATTAACGATATAGAATATTTGCTCAATCCAAATAAGCATCTCACGAGTAATGCTTTAGCCTCAAGCGTGAGCCGTTTAAGAAAAAAGCTCCCTATGCTCAACATAAAAACAATATACGGACAAGGATATATTTTTATCCCATAAGTTAGTTATTCGATTTTAAGTGTATAATGAGTTCTTACAATTTATCTCAAAGGGGTTTATCATGAGTTTTACAATAAACAACAATGTGTCTGCCATGAACGCAAATTTGAATCTAACCCGTCGCAATGATGCTTTAGCAAATAGTTTAACAAACCTCTCTTCGGGGCTGAGTATAAACAAAGCTGCAGATAATGCTTCGGGACTTGCCATCGCAAACAATCTCTCCTCGCAATTTTTCCAATTTGGTCAGTCCATGATGAACATGAACGACACCGTTGGAATGCTTCAAACTGCTGATGGCGCTATGCAAGGGATAAGTGACAACACTGATCAAATCGGAGTTCTTGCACTCAAAGCTTCAAACGCTACACTCAGTGATGCCAACAGAGCTTCTATCCAAAAAGAGATAGATGGCTTGATGAAATCTTCAGACCGTATCGCTAACTCGACAAGTTTTAATGGCATAGCGCTTCTTAATGGTTCAGGAAGCTCTGAAACCTCCGCTGATGCAAGAGTTTCGTCTTTATTTACATCGCCTATTGATGTAACAACGCAAGAGAGTGCTATGAAATCTTTAGAGAGTGTGGACGCTGGAAGACAAAATATCGACTCCATCCGCTCTTCATTTGGTGCAGTTCAAAACAGACTTGAATCTGACATTAGAAATACGTCAACCATGCAAATAAACGCGGCTTTTTCAGAGTCTCAAATACGTGATGTTGATATGGCGGCAGAGAGTGCAAACTTTTCAAAAGCAAATATGCTCTCCCAAATAGGTTCGTTTGTTCAAAGTCAGTCAAACGCTTCTGCTGCAAATGTTACAAGACTCTTGCAGTAGTTCTTTAAATCATTCGCTCTTCATATTTTACGTCTGTGCTGATGATAAAACATGAAGAGGTTTTTACTCTTGAGAGATTTTCACATTTTGAAATCCCAAAAGCAAATGTAGCATTTTCATAAAGAATCGTAATCCCTTGGCTCATGTCAACAAACTGGAGTTTGCTTGCATCCAAAAGTTGCGCATCTTTTACGCCGCTAAATTCAAGCGCAACACTCACCCAGTCAAAAGCCCTCGCACTGTCTTGGGCAGAGATGCTGATGCGAATCTTCGTTGAGGATAGTATGTCAATGTCCCCAAACTCTCCATTTTCAAAGTGCTGAAATCTTTGTAAAAAAGAGTTCAAATCTTTTGCTAAAAGAGGTTTCATAAAATTTCCCTATAATGACAAAGACCTATTGACAACCAACACACTCCATAGATCTGTCCTCTGTATCATTCGCAAGCTCAGGGGATTGTGAACGTAAATAGTAAGTAGATTTAAGCCCAAGTTTCCATGCAAGCATATAGATGTCGTTTAAGTACTTTCCGCTTGCTTTATCAAGTGTTATAAAGATATTGAGGCTTTGACCTTGGTCTAGCCATTTTTGACGAATAGCAGCCGCTTTTATGAGTATTCTTTGGTCTAAGTCGTATGCTGGAGTGTAGTAACTCCATGTTTCAGAAGAGAGGTTTGGAACAACGACTGGAATAAGGCCAGATAAATTTTCTTCAAACCATTTTCTTTTAAATACAGGCTCGATAGCTTGCGTAGTTCCTGTGAGAATTGAGATAGAGCTTGTTGGAGCGATAGCCATGAGGTAGCCATTTCTCATCCCTTGATTTTTGACTTTTGCTCTGAGTTCATCCCACTCATACGTCGAAGCAAAAAGTCCCCCTCGATCAACAAGGTTTCTTACTTCCGCATTTGCGTGGTCATGAGGCATAATTCCTCTACTCCATTTGGAGCCGGCAAACTCAGGATACACTCCTTTTTCTGCAGCAAGATTTGAGGAGGAGTTGATAGTGTTATAACTAACAGCTTCCATGATTTCATCTATTTTGTCAAAATGTTCTTGTGTTCCCCACATGATTTTTTGCTCTGCGAGCATTTGTGCTTCACCCATAACACCAAGACCGATGGAGCGACTTCTCATGTTTGTCCGTTTGACTTTTTCAATCGGATAAAAATTTAAATCTATAACGTTATCCAAACAACGAACTGCGATTGGGATGATTCTGTCCAAATCTTCTTTGGTGTTGACACGAGAGAGATTGATGGAAGCCAAGTTACAAACAGCTGTTGCTCCATCAATTTTTTCTTTCTCTACAACATAGATTGGTGAGCCTCCAAGTGAGTCGAGTGCTGTTATCTTTTTCGCTGGTTTCGTTGCCCCGCTGTCAACTTGAACGAGGTCATTTTCTTCATAACTCACACTTGAGCCATTTTCAAAAATAAACTTTGTTTTATAATGGTTAGGCTCTGTGTTTTGAAATATCTCTGTGCAAAGGTTTGAGCTTCTGATAACACCGTAATGATTGTTAGGGTTGGCTCTGTTAGCATTATCTTTAAAACATAAAAAAGGACTTCCAGTCTCAAAGTAAGAGGTTAATATTTTTTTCCATAAATCTTTTGCTTTGAGCTTCTCTTTGATAAGTGACTCATCTTGCTCTAACTCTTTGTATCTTGTGTTGAAATCTTCGCCGTAAAGTTTGGATAACTCACCGCAATCATACGGATCAAAAAGTGTCCAGATGCTATCTTCTTGCACTCTTTGCATAAAAAGGTCATTGATCCAAAGAGATGGAAACAAATCATGAGCACGACGACGCTCTTCTCCAGAGTTTTTCTTCAAATCTAAGAAGTCGTTTATGTCTATATGCCAAGGCTCAAGATAGACAGCGATAGCACCCTTTCTTGTTCCTAGTTGGTCAACGGCGATGGCAATGTCGTTTGTTATTTTAAGAAAAGGAACGGTTCCGCCTGCCGCGTTTTTGTGCCCGTCGATGAAGGAGCCCATGGAGCGAACCTGTGTCCAATCCCAACCGATACCGCCACCAAATTTAGAGAGCATTGCCATCTCTTTGTAGGCGTCAAAAATACCTTCTATGTTATCGGGAGTTGAACCGATGTAACATGAGCTCAGTTGGTGTCTTGTTGTTCTAGCATTTGAGAGTGTTGGAGTTGCAAGCATCACTTCAAACTGGGAAATCATGTCGTAAAACTTAATCGCCCACTCTTCACGGTTTACTTCTCTTTGAGCTAAGAACATAGCGATTGCCATAAACATGTGTTGAGGAAGTTCTATAGGGTCTGATTTTCTATCTTTGATAAGGTATCTGTCGTACAAAGTTTTTACCCCAAGATAATTAAAGAGCATGTCGCGCTCAGGTTTGATGTGTTTTTCAAGTCTTTCTAAGTCATACATCTCTTTAAGTCCTAAAAGTAAACGTCCCTCTTTTTCACCACGAGCAAAATATTTTTCCAGTGAACCATACCCTGTAAAACCGTTTACTTGATGGTATAAGTTAAAGAGAAAAAGACGCGAAGCTACAAAAGTCCAGTTAGGCGCATCGATATCTATCTTGTCTACAGCTGTTTTGATAAGAGTTTTTTGTATCTCTTCAGAGGTTATTCCATCACGAAAATGAATCTGAGCATCTACTTCAAGTTCACTTTGAGAAACATTTGATAAATCTTTTACTGCTGCAGAGGTGTACTTTTGAATCTTGCCAATATCTAATGGTTCTGTTCTGCCATTTCGTTTTATAATTGTTATCATGTTATGTCCTATTTATTTTAGAATTGGTATTACGAATTTGGTATAACACTAGTGAAATACTCTTGCAAAAATTTTGTCTACATTTTTAGTGTAATAATCAAAGTTAAAACACTCTCTTATTTTTTCTTCGCTTAATGAGTTTCTGAGTTCTTCGTCTGCTAAAAGATGGTTCAGATATAAACTTTCCCCTTTTTCATTTGTAGTAGGTTTGCCTTGTTGTATCTCTTGCCAAACTTTCATGGCATTTCTTTGGACGATTTTATATGCATCTTCACGACTGACACCTTGCAGAGGAAGCTCTAAAAGTACTCTTTGTGAAAAAACTAAACCGCCTGTGAGGTTTAAATTTCTCATCATATTTTGAGGGTAAACGGTGAGGTTAGCTATAACGTTATTCATACGGTGTAACATAAAGTCAGTTGTTATAAAACTGTCAGGCAACCAAAATCGCTCAGTAGAAGAGTGGCTAATATCTCTCTCATGCCAAAGAGCCACATTTTCCATAGCAGGAATTGCATATGCTCGAATCATACGAGCCAAACCTGTTATGTTTTCCGTGAGGATTGGGTTGCGTTTATGTGGCATTGCCGAGGAGCCTTTTTGCCCTTTTGCAAAATACTCTTCACACTCATAAACCTCAGTCCTTTGCCAGTGGCGTATTTGAACGGCAAATTTCTCAATAGAACTTGCCATCAAAGCTAAGGCAGTTGCTAGTCTTGCGTATCTGTCACGTTGAATAACTTGGTTAGAAGCAGGAGCAGGTTTAAGTCCTAACTCTTCGCATGTTATCTCTTCAAGTTCAAGCGGAGCATGCGCAAAGTTACCCATAGCGCCACTCACTTGTCCAACACTTATGACAACAAGTGTTTGCTCCAAGTTTTCTAAATGTCTTGCCATTTCATCGTACCAAACAGCTAACACAAGACCAAACGTTATAGGTTCGCCGTGGATGCCATGACTGCGTCCTACCATAAGAGTCATTTTGTGTTCCATCGCTCTTTTTTTGATGGACTCCATAAGCATTTTCACATCTTGTATCACTAATTCCAAAGAGGATTTCATTTGAAGAGCGACGGCAGTATCAACAGTGTCTGAACTTGTCATGCCGTAATGAAACCATCTGCTCTCGTCCCCGAGAGTTTCAGATACACTTGTGGTAAATGCTATAAGGTCATGCCGCGTTACTGCTTCGATTTCATCTATGCGTTGTATGTCAAAGCTGGCATTGTTAATTATTTTTTCAGCATCATCTCTTGGAATTTTTCCTAGCTTTACCCAAGCTTTTACAACGGCTTTTTCTACATCCAACCAAGCTTGGTATTTTGCCTGCATTGTCCACTTAGAACTCATCTCTTCTCGCGAATATCTCTCTATCATATTTAAGCCTCGTGGATATAATCTCATGTTTTTATGTTAAAATTCATACACAAAAAAGTCTTTAATTTTACAGAATGTTTAGTAAATTATTGATTAAAGAGGAATTAAATTTTGCCATTTGTTATAAAAAAAATGATTGCATTAGAAAAGAAAAAAGCATTTTTATATTTAATAAAAGAGCTAGATTATACTCAAAAAGAGGCGCAGCGTCTTATAGCAAAAGGGAGACTTTTTGTTGATGGTTTGCCCATGACAAAAACAGCAGGTGAGATACAAGGGGAGTTTGAATTTATATATTTTGAACCAATCACAAAAGGGTTGCCTCCCCATTCAGTGTATGAAGAATTTGTCCTTTTTGACAAACCAAGCGGAATGCTAATCCATCCTCAAAACCGCAATACACCCTACTCTTTAATCGATGAATTAAAATATCAATTTGGCAAAGATGCAAACATCGCTCATAGAATAGATCAAGAGACAAGCGGACTTGTTTTGTGTGCTAGAAATAAAGAGAGTGAACGGGATATAAAAATGATGTTTCAGGAGCGAGATATGAAGAAAAAATATCTTGCTATGGTTCATGGTGAATTTAAAGAGTCTTTATGTGTAGAAGCGCCTCTTTTAAGAGCAGAAGATGAGAGTGCTATAGTTAGAATGGTTGTGAGGGTTCATGAAGCAGGTAAGACATCTAAAACAGATTTTATACCTATAGAATATTTTCCATCACTCAACATGACTCTCATAGAATGTTCTCCACACACTGGAAGGCAACATCAGATTAGAGTTCATTTGTTCCACGTGAAACATCCGATAGTTGGAGACCCAATATATGGTCAGAGTGAAAAAGATAGAATTGGATTTTTAGACAGAGCGTTAAGTGATCAAGAGAGAATCAAAAAAAGTGGAGCAAAGCGATTGCTACTTCATGCGAACGAATTAGAATTTGAATTATATGAAAAAAAATATCATATAAAAAGTAAAATCAATTTCAAACAAATATGTTTTGAAAGTATAAGAGTATAAATTTTTTTGATTTAGCATCGTAATGAAGTCTAAGAATAAAGTTTTCTGCTGTGATTTATCTCTTCTGAGCCGCTTAGATAGTTTTAGATATTTTAGAAAAAATAATTCATGTGAATAACTTATAATACATATAAAAATAAGTTTCTTATAAGAAGAAATAGAAGTAGTAAAATAGGTAAAAAGCCCTATTTTAGGCATTTAAGCTATAAATAAGCATCTTGATTCAGCAAATATTTATATAAATTTTTTCTTAAAAAAATTATAAAAGACACTTAATATTAACGATAACTGTTTTGTAAATCATGATAATTTAAAAGCAGAATTACCGTGTACTAAACNNCATCACTCCTTACAACACTGTGTGAATACTTCACACTTTACAAAATATCTATCAAAATTTGCATCATTATTTTTAAATTAAGATTAGAGAGTAAGGGCAAGCAGATTATTTTTATATAAGAAAACTAGGGTATTATTGTATTTATAAACGATCTTCCTGGTGTGTTGATCGTTTTACTTGCGTTGTCGTTTCAATCTTTTTTTGTAGCTACAATAAAGAAGCCAACTGCTCCTATGACAAATACTACTGTTACAAATATAAGCTGAAATATTTCTAAACCGTCCATTCAATCTCTCCTTCTATTTTTTCTTTAAGTTGACCGCATGCCGCACTAATATCAATGCCTTTGGAATCACGTATGGTACATAAAAGGCCATGATTTACCAAATACTCTTGAAAAGCTACCATATCAGCCCTTGATGGTCTTTCATACAGTGTTCCCGGATAAGGATTAAAATAAATTAGGTTTACTTTTGCTTTGATGTCTGTTAAAAGTTTTACCAGTTTTTTTGCAGAGGCTATATCGTCATTTTTATTCTTAATAACCAGATACTCAAACATAACTCTTTTTCTCGTGTCAATCGGAAAGCGTTTTACAGCTTCTATAATGGAAGATATATTATGTGCTTTATTCATAGGAATAAGTTCAGTTCTGAGTTTGTCATCTACCGCATGCAGAGAGATTGCTATATGAACGCCTAAATCCATCGCGCCAAGCATGTCAATTTTATTGCTCAGTCCGCTAGTAGAGACAGTTTGGCGTTTTCCGCTTATGCAAAGCCCTTCTTCTTCTTGAAAAATTTTTATAGCTTTTGTAAGGTTATCTAAATTGTCAAGAGGTTCGCCCATTCCCATATAAACAATGTTTATTTTTCTATTATGTTTATGGTCGTTGTCCCGCTTGAGTGTTACGGCTTGCGCAACTATTTCTCCGGCAGTTAAATTTCTTGTAAAGCCGCCTTTGGCAGTTAAACAAAATGTGCAGCCAACTTTGCATCCAACTTGTGTTGAAATACAAATGGTATATTTTGCTTCATGTGTAACTTCACCACTCTCATCAAGTTGCGCCTCTTTCATCTTAAGCCAAACAGCTTCTATCGTTTTGCCGTCTTGCATACGTAAAAGATATTTGATTGTTCCATCGCTGGATTCTTCTTTGTTAAGTATCGTGAGTGGATTTACAACAAATTTTTCTGCAAGTTCTTCTTTTAAAGCTTTGGGAATATTTTTCATATCATCAAAACTTTGAGCATACTGATGGTAAATCCAGCCAAAGATTTGTTTGGCACGAAAGGATGGCTTAATCAGTTCCATAAGTTCTTTTTGAGTAAAGTCAAATAAGGACGGTTTTGTTAGATTCATAAAGAAGTGAGTTCCTTAATTCGTTTTTTTACATGCAATGAAAGTAATTCTTTTGCCCGTTCATGATTTGCCAAGAACTCTTCATGAGCATTTTTATTCGTGTAGTTTGTTATACAAAAAACACCGCCTGCAGGAATATTAAACTCTTGTGCCACTTTTAAAACAGCGAAAAACTCCATGTTTTCCAGGCCTATGCCAAGATTTAAAAACTTTTTTGTTAGCTCTTTGTTAGTAGAAATATAGTTTGAAGAGTTAACTATTACGTCTTGTTTGTGAGTGGAGTTAGTAGAAACTACATTGTCAAGTGGAGTATATGCATCGTTAGATAAAAAAGAAAGTTCAATATTTGAAGCTGTTTTTGACTCAATAATATCAAAGATTTTGTGTGCACCATAACTGCCTGCAGAACCAACAAAAAGTAAAAACTCCGGTTTATCAAACAAGCAAAGTCTCGTGAGATTCATGGCAGTTTCTATAAGACCGACTCCCATCGGTTGTGCAAAACTAAATGTTTCATTATTGCCGGCGCATAGTATCATCTATAATCTAACCGGTATATTATTGGCATGCAAGTAACGTTTTAGATCCATAATATCTATCTCTTTGTAGTGAAAAATACTTGCTGCAAGGGCTGCGTCTGCGCCGTGTTCAAACGCTTCTTTTATATGTTGCATCGTTCCTGCTCCGCCACTTGCGATAATTGGTACATTTACAGCTTTGCTGATTTGCTCGGTTATATTGAGCTCAAAGCCATTTTTTGTTCCATCAGTGTCCATTGAGGTAAGGAGAATTTCTCCGCTTCCTCGGTCAACTACTTCTTTTGCCCACTCAATCGCATTAAGTCCAGTGTCAATACGACCGCCATTTAAAAAAACATGGTACTTTTGGCCAACACGTTTAACATCTATTGCAGTAACTATGCACTGTGCACCAAAACGCTTTGCACCCTCGTCTATGAGCTCTGGCCTTTTGATAGCCGCTGAATTGACACTCACTTTATCGCAGCCTACATTTAAAAGCTTGTAAATATCATCTAGTTTTCGAATGCCGCCACCGACAGTTAGGGGTATAAAAATCTCTTTTGCCACTCTTGCGACTATGTCAACAATCGTGTCTCTGTTATCACTAGAAGCGGTAATGTCTAAAAATGTCAGCTCATCAGCACCCTCTTCATTGTAGCGACGTGCAACTTCTACGGGGTCGCCCGCATCTTTTAAGCCAACGAAGTTTACACCTTTGACGACGCGTCCATCTTTGACGTCAAGACAGGGGATGATTCTTTTTGCAAAATAGTTCATGGTTCATAGTTACCTAGATTTAATTATTTGAAATTATACAACTTGGGGCTTATAGTTAGATTTGGTATTATCTTCAGGAAAAGTTTCACGTGAAACTTTATAATTGATAAATTTTTAAACTTTTTTGCATATTGCCTTTTTGTAAGTAAAAATTAGATATTATGACGTCCATGAATAAAAATAGCATTGTTGCTAAAAAGAAATTTGGACAAAATTTTTTAAAAGATGAAACAGTTTTAAGAAAAATCGTCGAAGCGATGCCCAAAAACGATAATAAAATCGTGGAAATTGGGCCTGGCTTAGGTGATTTAACTAAATTTTTAGTTGATGTCAAAAGTGTAGAAGCTTTTGAGGTAGATACCGATTTATGCAAATTGTTACAAAGTATATTTAAAGAAGAGATTGCCACCAAGCGGCTTCACATAAAATGTGGAGATGTATTGAACGTTTGGCAGAGTAGCCTTATTGATGAGCCTTATGATTTGGTGGCTAATTTGCCCTATTATATAGCGACAAACATCATTTTAAAAGCACTCGCAGATCCAATGTGTAAAAATATACTTGTAATGGTACAACTTGAAGTAGCAGAAAAATTTTGCGCTACACATGGGGAAAAAGTATTTGGTTCTTTGAGTGTCATAACTCAGAGTTTAGGGGATGCTCACATTGTTGTGAATGTCCCTCCAACTGCGTTTGAACCACAGCCAAAAATAAATTCTGCTGTTTTTTTGATAACAAAAAGAGAAAATAGATTTCATAGTGAATTTGAAGATATGCTTAAAATCGCATTTAAGCAGCCTAGAAAAACTCTTATGAAAAATCTCTCTGTTGTTTATGATAAAAACTTACTTCAAGAAGCTTATGAAAAGCTGGACTTTGCATTGACCGTTCGACCTCATCAAGTTTCTACCGCTGACTATCACCAACTCTATACTATAACAAGGAGTTTGGATGACAGAAGAGAATCAGGGGACACAAGAGAGCAACCCTCAGGAAAATCGTAAACCAAATACAAACAGACGACCGCACACCAACAATAACAATCGCAGACCTAATGAGAATGCAAAAACAGGGGAAAAAACAGATGCCTCTAAGTCGGGGAATCCTCAAAACAGAACAAAAAGTAGTAGCAAAAATCGTAATCAACGCACCCCTACACCAATTGATGAAAATTTAAGAGCATATGTTGCTAAAAATCAAGAGGCTCACAAGCAAAGACTCAATCCTCATTATAAATTAGATTTGAATTCTTCAGCAAAAATTCGTATAACGCCCCTTGGTGGACTTGGTGAAATCGGTGGAAATATTACCGTCATAGAAACTGATAAAGAGGCAATTTTAGTCGATGTTGGAATGAGTTTTCCTGATGAAGATATGCATGGTGTTGATATTTTAATTCCTGATTTTTCTTATATACGCGAGATTAAACATAAAATCGTTGCAGTGATTATCACGCACGCGCACGAAGATCATATTGGTGCTATGCCTTATCTCTATAAAGAGATGCAATTCCCTATTTATGGAACATCTCTTCCTCTTGCCATGATTGGTGCTAAGTTTGATGAACATCATATTAAAGAGTTCAGAAAATTTTTTAATCCGATTCAAAAAAGAGATATTGTGCAAGTAGGAGAAGATTTTCAAATAGAGTGGATGCACATGACGCACTCTATTGTTGATTCCTCATCTTTGGCTATTACTACAAAAGCAGGAACGCTCATTCATACGGGTGATTTTAAAATAGATCATACTCCAGTTGATGGGTATACTGCCGATTTGCATAGACTAGCTCATTATGGAGAAAAAGGTGTTTTATGTTTGATGAGCGATTCAACAAACTCTTACAATACCATTCCAACAGGCTCAGAACTGAGTGTAGGACCTGCGCTTGAGCGTGTTTTTGCAAAAGCTGAGGGGAGGGTAATTCTCTCTACATTTAGCTCAAATATTCACCGTGTACAACAGGCCATACAGTATGGAATTAAATTTGGTCGTAAAGTTTGTATTATTGGCCGTTCAATGGAGAGAAACTTAGAGCTAGCTATGCAATATGACTATGTAAAATTTCCAAAAAATATTTTTGTTGATGCAGATGAAGTGACCAGACTCAATGACAAAGAGGTCCTAATCGTAACGACTGGTTCACAAGGTGAGCCAAACTCGGCACTTTTTCGAATGTCTATTGGTGAACATAGACACATCAAAATCAAACCTACGGATTTGATAATCCTCTCCTCTCGCGCAATTCCAGGAAATGAAAACTCTATCTCTGCGATGCTCAATCATCTTCAGCGTGCAGGGGCAGATGTAGCGAGAGATAAAGAGATTCACGTCTCTGGGCATGCTTCCATAGAAGAGCAAAAACTTATGCTTCGTTTAGTCAATCCTAAGTTTTTCTTGCCTATTCACGGAGAGTATAACCATGTCATGAAGCATAGAGAAACTGGCATCATGTGTGGTGTTCCTGAGAGAAATATTATACTTATGACTGATGGTGAGCAGATAGAAGTTGCCCCTAAATATATGAGAAAAGTAAAAACTGTGAAGACGGGTAAAACTTACATAGATAATCAAAACAACCATCAAATTGAAGACGATATCATACTGGATCGTCAAAAACTTGCCTCAGACGGTATCGTCATGCTTGTTGTGCAGGTTGATGGAAAAACATCTAAAATGATATTGAAACCTAATGTTACTACATTTGGAATAGTTGCCGACAAGCAAGACAAAGCATTTGCCAAAGAGATGGAAGAGGTATTAGAACACTTTTTAATTCATCTAAAAGAGGGGATGATTGAAAATTCAAGAGCACTTGAGAATGATCTTCGTCAAATTGTTAGAAAGCATATTTATAGAAAAATGAAAAGATATCCACTTATTGTTCCTCACGTTCTCGTATCTTAGCTAGCGTTAAAATTTCTGAAATGTGCAGTTTTATTGCACATTTCAATCATCTTTTTTAGAGCCTAAACTAGAAAATAAAATACATTATGTTCTCAGCAATTTCGTGCTATTGTATCATCATAAAAAGTTCAAAGGTAGACCTATTGTCAGATAATAATACAGATTTTGAAAATGCAGTAAGAAAAATGATGTTGCATGTTGGTGAAAATCCGCAAAGAGAAGGACTTTTAGAGACTCCACAAAGAGTAAGAAAGGCGTATGAATTTATATACGGTGGCTACAAAGAAAATCCTAAAGAGATTTTAGAAAAGGCACTTTTTACAAGCTCTAATGATGAAATGGTTCTTATAAAAGACATAGAATTTTACTCTACATGTGAACATCACTTGTTGCCTATAATCGGTCGTGTTCATGTGGCATATATCCCTAATGGAAAGGTTGTGGGACTCTCAAAAATTCCTCGCGTAGTCGATGTTTTTGCCCGTCGTATGCAGATTCAAGAGCAGCTCACAGAGCAGATTGCAGATGCTATTATGGATGCCATAGCGCCAAAAGGTGTCGCAGTTGTTATTGCAGCACGTCATATGTGTATGGAGATGCGGGGCGTTGAGAAAATAAACTCTACGACAACCTCTTCAGCGCTTCGTGGACTGTTTAAAAAAGATGAAAAAACAAGAAGTGAATTTTTTTCTCTTATAAACTCGCCATCGGGAACGCGTTACTAATCCCTCATGCCATTTACTTCACTTAAAGAAAAAATCTCATCAAAAAATCACTCCGTAGCTTTTGGCGAAGTTGTAAAAATCAATGCTACGGTTATCACGGCAGTAGGACTCAAAGTTAGCATTAGCGACATGGTTAAAATCATCTCAACCGATACAGGACAAGAGACTTTTGGTATGGTGACAGAGATAGACGGGAAAACTTTTTTTATAACTCCTTTTAGTTTTGTGGAGGGATTTTGTTCTGGTGATAGAGTTTTTATGGATCAAACTGGTATGAATATACCTGTTGGCTCCTCTTTACTTGGACGCGTTGTGGACCCTTTTATGCGACCTATTGATGGTAAGGGAGTCATTGTAACCACAAAACTTTCTCCTATCATCAAAGCTCCTATTGCGGCTATGAAAAGAGGGATGATTAATGAGATTTTTCCTGTAGGTGTTAAAAGCATTGATGGACTTTTGACATGTGGAAAGGGGCAAAAATTAGGTATTTTTGCGGGCAGTGGAGTTGGAAAATCAACCTTGATGGGGATGATTGTGCGAGGCTCAAAGGCACCCATAAAAGTTGTTGCACTTATCGGTGAGAGGGGCAGGGAAGTTCCTGAATTTATTGAAAAAAACCTTGGCGGAAATCTTGAAAATACAGTGATTGTTGTAGCAACTTCAGATGATTCTCCGCTCATGAGAAAATACGGTGCCTTTGCTGCCATGAGTGTTGCTGAATACTTTAAAGATAAAGGTTTGGACGTTCTTTTTATTATGGACTCTGTTACAAGATTTGCGATGGCTCAAAGAGAGATAGGGCTTGCTCTTGGAGAACCGCCGACTTCAAAAGGGTATCCACCCTCTTCTTTAACACTGCTTCCTCAGCTTATGGAGAGAGCTGGCAAAGAAGAGGGCAAAGGCTCTATTACGGCATTTTTTACCGTTCTCATAGAGGGTGATGATATGAGCGATCCAATTGCCGACCAGTCTCGTTCTATTTTGGATGGACATATCGTGCTCTCTAGAGAGCTGACCGATTTTGGTATCTATCCACCTGTACACATACTCAACTCAGCTTCAAGGGTTATGAGTGACATCGTCTCACCGGAGCATCTCAAGGCAGTTTTAAAATTTAGAAGGCTCTATACTCTTTTAAAAGAAAATGAGGTGCTTATACGTATTGGAGCCTATACCAAGGGGACAGATGCCGAACTTGATGAGGCGATTAGCAAGAAAGAGAAGATGCAAGAATTTTTAACGCAAAGCTCAGTTGTACAGACATCATTTCAAGAGACTGAAGATATTCTTTTGAAACTTATGCAAAGCAATCGTTAACTATTTTTCATGACTCAAGATTGAGAATAAAAGGGGAGTGCACCCAGTAGTTTCTCGCTAGTCTTAAATTTTGATCTTGAGTAAATGCAAGTTTATAAGATACAATTTTTTCAAATTTTCTCATGATAGCTTCGATTTCATTATCAAGGCCAAAAATATCTATATAAGAATAAATGGTACTCTCTGCTTTTTTAAAACTTTTTTTACTTGTAAGAATTTTTATCTTTACTTGAAAGCTAAGTCTTAACAAATCACCAATTTTATGTAATCTTGCTGGAAGTGTAAGAAGTTCACCTAACGTAAGTTTAATCTCCTTTGTGTTTCCTTTTTGCGCAAATATTTCACACTCGCTCATGAGCTTTAACCAGTGTTTTTCAAGTGCCAAACCTAAATCTGTGTGTTCAAGAATTTTGTATTTATCTAAAAGAGTGTAACACGCTATGAAATTATCTTCTTTGTAGGCTTTTTGAAGTTTTAAAACATAAGCGCACTCTTCATAAAGCATTAAAACATGCTCTTGAATAATAGGTATATTTTGAAGTTTTGCAAGATATTGTTTCGCTACGGGAATATCCCCTTTTTGTATGTATACAGAAGCTTCTTTGAGATAGGTATACATCTCTTCTTTGAGAGCCACATAACTCGGTATTTGAGTAAATATTTCATTTTGTTGTGCCAGTTGGAAGACTTTTAAAAAATTTTTCTCCTCAGCAGCTTTTAAAAATTCAATAAATTCCTTGTTTTGTTTGAGTATTAATTTAATAAGTGGTCTTTTTGATTGAACCGTCATGTAGTCATTAAGGTAGAGTCTCGCATTCCCTTCTCTACCTAGAAGAATTTGTCTTTGCGCTTCCATAAATGCATATTTCCAAATTTGTTCCATCCTTTTATATTGCCAAGTATGTTGCAATGGTGGATACTTAGAGATAATCGCATAGGCTAAAGTATATTTTTTATTGAGAAATAGAATTTGTAATTTTGGATAATTATCAAAAGCTATAAACATCTGATCAAGGAGGATTTTTTTTGAAGGGACGTTTTGAAAGATGTTCGTAAGTTGCTCTGCTAATTTTTTATTGTGATGAATGAGTGCATCAATAGCGTCATGATAAATTTTCTGAAATTTATTTTCGAGCTCTAAATGTTGTTGAGAATTTCTTAACATGGGCTCTTTGGCGATGAGATTATAAGCAAGATCAAAAGAGTTATGTAAAATAAATGATTTAAGCATCTCTTGACTTGGAAGTTTTACGGTAAGAATTTGAGAATTATTTAATGCCACCATAAGCGTTTGATCATCTAAAAGAGCAATGGTATGTATCGAATCAGCAAACTCTATATATTTAGCATGAAGGAGCTTGTAATTTTTAATATCAATAATTGCGACACTGTTTGTTTGTCCACAAACCATAATGAATTCTGGATTGGGCATTAAAATAATATGTTTAATTTTTGTAAAAGGGGTGTTTATTTGCTTATGTATTCTTTTATCTTTGAGTGATCTGATATGGATGATGCCATTTGAATTGCCGTTGATAATGGTGTTATCATCTACAAAACAAAGAGCATCTGAACGACTCTTGTCATGAGTAAATACTGTTCTGCTTGATTGTGAATAGAGGTCGAGTATAAGTATGGCACCTCCATAACCACTGCATGCCAGCTTATTTTTATAAAAAGTAAGGGCGCTAACATAATTGTTTATGATTTTTTCTCTATCTTCATTTTGATCATATGGGAAAGAAAAAAGTCTCGATAGCAAAGAAGCGTCGTTATATTTATACTGCAAAACTCGTCCATATTTAGTCCCAGCTATGATGTAATTAGAGGACAAATCAAATGCTAAAATATCTATTGCAGTGCCATCTGTAGGGATTTTTTTTACAATTTCTTTACTTTGCATATCGATTATTATAATATGCGTCTCATTTGAGAGAGCAAGAAGTTGCCCATCACTACTAAATGCTAGTGCCTTTGTTTGAGAATTGATGTGTTCACTTACTAAGTTTAGTTTTATCTCAGAGGAAAGGGGAGCAAAAAGTTTTACCCCATGAAATTTTGTACTAAATGCAATAAGATTATCTGTGATTATTTTGAGTGCAGTAACTTCTGACCTAGTATCAAGTGAATTATATATTTTTGGCATAAGAGATTATAAATAAATAAAGTAGTAAAAAGGCTGAAAATAAGCAAAGAAGGGGGATTAAATTACATTTGTGGATTTGAAGCCACAAATGTAATTTAAAAATTATTTAGCAAGAAGGAACGTTTCCGCTGTCACTCGCATATTCATGAACAAAGTCATAGTAGTCTTGAAGATTTTTTTCTTTTATCTCATCTTGTTTAACAGCTGGACAAATTGCTTTGATTTCAGCAGCTAGTTTACCACCTTTATAGATAGCATCCCATTCTGCTTGCTTGTGCTTAGCAGCAAAAACAGCAGCTTTCATGTTTCCACAATCTTTTTTAATCTTTTTCATATAAAGCTTTTGACCTTTAGCCACATCAGCACTTAGTGTTGTTGCACCCATTGCTAAAACTACAGTCGCTCCAAGTACGATTTTTGCGATTTTATTCATTGTAATCTCCTTAAAATTTATGTATTGTACCTCAAGAATTATAAAAGCAATATTTATTATAAATTCTATATATGATATTTATAATTAAACCGTTTAATGCTCTCGTAATTCATTGATGGAAAATAAAATATCAAATACTTTATAGATTAAAATAGCAACACCAAGTGAGCCAACAACGATAAAAATTTCACCCAGATGCGGAGCGACATAATTATAAGTTTTAACAACTTCATATATATCGTATTGTTCAAATCCTATACCAAATCTGTTTGAGAGTGGATTTGCATTCCCACCATAGACAAAAAGATAACGCCCAACATAGCCACCTATGACAACACTTATGGAAGCAAAGAGAGTGTAAATAGGTTTTGTTGTTTTTACAATCAATAAGAAAGGTACAGTTAAACTTAAAAATATATAGCCAATAAAATATGCTGCCTTAAATGGTCCAAAAAGGATAATAAAGGCGGCATTTTTATCTACGACTAAATAAGCAAAAATTTCATAAGTACCCAGTAGAGAGATAAAAAGAAGCATGCTTACTTTAATCAATCCCATAAGTTTTTCATACTCTTTTTTTGTTCTATGCACTAAAAAAGTAAGTATCCCCATGACACCTAAAGAGGAGACGAATGCAGAGATAATAAAATAAAGCATTAAAGCAGGAAACTCTGTCCATAAATGTCTTGCTGTATTCATAGAAAAAAGTTTAGCCTGAATATAATACTCAATAAGGTCAACACCAATGCTTAGGAGTAAGATTGGTAGCGCAAGTTTTTTTGCCCATTCACGCTTGTTTGTTAAAATCAAGTATATTTCAAATAAAACAAAAGGGATATAGATGCTATAAAGTGGCAACATGAGCCACATTCCAGTATTATAATTTGGATCTAAAAACATCCAAATCATGTTGAGTAGGTTGAGGTCAGTCGCTATGGTAAAAAGTCCTGCAAATACCATGGCGATGCCCGCGACCATAAATGAAGCGGCAGTTTTAGCAACAAGATGAATCCCAAAGAGTTCGGCTAGGGCGACTAAAAATATGATGCCACTTCCAGTATATATCATGTACATATAATTGGCAATAAAAAGTGTCCATGGTATTTCTCTATGCACTTCTCCGACGGTTCCAAATACGGCAGTTCTTAAGCTCTCCTTGAATACTTCATTTGTTGGCTCAAGTGCAAGCATATGGGCATTGACTGCTCCGCTAAAATATCGCACATTTATGATTTCATAAATCCCATAAAATGCAAGAAGAATAAGAGCATAGGCGAAGAGTATGACTTTGTCAAATAAAAAAGGTTTAATGCTGAGTTCGTTAAATTCAAGTCCAAGAATAGTTGTTTTTTGCATCTTTTAACCCCTTTTTTCATTTATAATACCATACAAAGGGGCAATCTCATCCCAAGTATGGATTAGAGTATCCGTGCTAACGCTCTGTCTGGCATAGTTTTCATTATCAGGTAAAATATAGAAAAGTTTTGGAAGAGTGCCTTCTTTTTCTTTTTGAAAAAAGAATTTTTTTGTCTTTAAAAGTTTGACTAAATCACCCTCTGCATCATTGAGGTCTCCAAACATTCTTACTTTTGTTGGACATGTTGCCTGACAGGCTGTTGTGCCGTAGTCATCAATGCGATGATCACAAAACGTACATTTATCAACCGCAACCGTTATATCATCAATAAATCTGGCATCATATGGACACGCTTCCATGCAGCCTTTGCAAAGAATACATTTATCAGAATCTACTTTGACAATACCACCATCAACAACATGGCTCGCATTTGTTGGGCAAACACTTACACATGGAGCATTAAGGCAGTGGTTACACTGTGATGGATAAAGATTTACAAAAGGTTTACCAAAAATGCTTCCCTCTACCATACCAACCCAAATTCTTTGTTTGTCTGCGCCGAGTTGCACACCATTTTCTTCTTTACACGCAACTTCACAAGCTTTACAGTTAATGCAGTTTTGATAGTCCAACGCCATTGCGTAATTTTTTACTTGTTCCATAATTAGACCTTTTTGATTGATACTAATGTGTCGTGCATAATAGCACTTCCAAAAACCGGCTCAATAGCATCTTCAATTATTTGATTATCACTCGCACCGTTCATGTGTGCAAATGTGAGTCCGCTTGAAGTTGCTCCAAACCCGTGTACGTAAAATATAGTTTGGGGAACAATTCGCGCAGTTGGGTACGCCTTGATTTTAACCTTGCCGACACTGCTTGTTATTTCTAGTACATCTGCAAATTTTATATTAAGTTTTTGGGCTTCTACGTCGTTTATCCATACATGGTTTTCGTTCATAAGCTCAAGAAGCATAGTATTGTTTTGCGTTGCGTTTTGGGTAAATTGGGCATGTCTTCCTGTGATAAACTTAAATTTCCCCTCCGGCACTTTTACGTACTCTTCTTCATGCCACGTAGGCATTGGGTCAATCCCTTTTTGGAGCATGCTCTCAAGATAACACTCTATTTTTTTGCTAGGAGTGCTAAAGTCTCTTTTTAATTCTGCAATATCTTTAGGATTAACGCAGGTGTCCACTTCTTCATGTTTGGCTTCATCTTGGAGTTTTACAACTGAATAATATTTCTTATTCTCATCGTAGTATTGGTAGGTATTGTTATCAATTTTTTTAAAGCTATTTTGCATTTCAGGATAAAAAACACCTTTTTTTCGTAGAGTTTCCCAAGCTTGTTCACCGTATGTTGGAACAAACATGTGTTTGTTTAGCTCTTCTTGTGAGTGATCAAACGCATCGCTCAAATCAAAGCCTGATTCTTTGTAATACTCTTCTTCATCCGCATCTTCAAGCTCTTCTTGAACGTCTTCGTCATGTTTTTTCGTGATTTCCCAAAGAGGTTTTGAGAGTTTTTTTGCTAAACCCTGCATTATTTCAATCACGGGTTTTGATTCGTACATAGGATTAATAACTTTATTTCTTAAGGCAATCGCAGGTTCAGCGCCGGCAAAAGATTTAATCGGATCTTCTCGCTCAAGGTACGTACATTCAGGCAAAACAACATCTGCATACATGACCGTATCGCTTGGCATGGTGTCTATGACAACAACCAAATCAAGTTTTTCCAGCATGGTTTTAGTTTTTGCAATATTTGGAACACTCAGCATCGGGTTTTGTTTATAGACAAAAAAACTTCTTATCGGGTAAGGAGTTCTCTCTTCTGCAATCATGTTTCTCCACGCAATCCAAGAACCTGAAGCGCCAACTATTTTTGCCTCGTCTTTTTCAATTCTTCCCCTTGCATTCGCATACATTGGAGTATTTATTTCGTGCTCACCCAAAGGAAGCTGTTCTCCAAAAATGATGCCGCCCTTAATGTCAATACCGCCGCCTAAAGCTGTAAAAATCGCTTGTGCACGTCTAAGTTGAAAATCATTTTTGCCCCAAGTTGTGCGACGTCCCTGATAGTAAATAGATTGCGGTGCGTATGCCATGAAATCTTCGGCAATTTTTTCTATTTGTAAAGCAGGAATTCCTGTTATTGCAGATGCCCATGCAGGCGTATAGTTGTTTGAGAGAATATGATTTTTATATTCTTCAAATCCTGCGAAATTATTGCTTACATAGGTTCTGTTATAGATTTCTTTTTTGATTGCATGATACGTGAGTGCCAACACAAAAGCTAGGTCGGTTCCGGGTTTGATGGCAACATACGTGTCAGCATGAATAGCAGTATTTGTAAATCGCGGGTCCACAACAACCAGATTTGTCCCTCTTCCTCTTGTTTTTTTAAACAAGTTCATGGTGTCTGGAGTGACGATAGCTTCGGCTCTGTTTGCTCCTGCCATAATGACGTATTTGGCATTTTCCAAGTCAGCTTGACCGTATCCACCTATAGTGAGAGAGTATCCTGAAACGGCAGTTTGCAAACATATAGAAGAGTGATTTATGAAATTTGTAGAACCAAATTTGTTTGCCATGAAAGCTTTGTAGGTATGTTCTGCCATTCCCTCGCCCGCACAGTATCCCACACAAGAACGATTGTCTTCTTCTTCGTCTAAAATTTTTGCAAGACCTGGAAATTTATCTGTTCCGTTTAAAATAGCTTCATATGCTTCATCCCATGTGACACGTTTAAATTTCCCTTCTCCCTTTTCACCAATTCTTACCATTGGATATTTGAGACGGTCTGGGTCATAAAGTGCTTGAATCCCAGCATTTCCTCTAGCGCAAAGCATATTTTGCGATTTTGGAAAGAGAGGATTTGGGTCTAGTTTGCTTACTATTCCATTGGTAACATTTGCAATAAGCGCACATTTATTGACGCACATTTCACATAATGTTGCAACACCAACGGAGTTATTATGGTCTGTTTTTGAATTTTGGAGTGAAGTTGGACCTGCGTTTGAACTTTGTTCGCTGTTGTTTGATAAAAGACTCGTGCTAAGTGCTGCGGCACCGACAACACTCATCGCTACTGTTCCTTGAAGAAACTTTCTTCTTGAAATTTCTATTTCCATTCAGTAATACCTCCTGGGCATTTTTTTGGAAGAGTATAAAAATAAGCTAAAATTAAATAAAGCTTATAAAACAAATTTATGTTGGAGTATTCTAGTAGAATTTATCTTATACATAACTTTAATTTATGATGATTAATATATTTTGCCAAGAAGAAGCTGGAGAGAGACTTTGTTATTAAACTCATTTTTTGCAACTGTATAGCTACAAGTGATTTTTTTATCCTCAGGCATCTCATAAACAGTTCTAAAAGCTATAAGTTCAAGAGTTTTTAGGGCATGCGGAAATTGTCGTACCTCAATTTTAGAGTGCGATTTGTCAGCCCCCATGAGCTTTATGCTTACAACTTCTGCTTCATGAAGCAAGAAACTAGGACGTAAATTTGCCTCTCCAAAAGGCTCAAATTGTTCTAAAAGTGCCAAGAGTTCTAAATCTATATCCTCCGTTGAGAGTATGCCTGTGATTTTATTTTGTGGCAGGAAATCTTTGGGGTCAAGTTTTGAAGCACTTTCATTGATGGCGATTCTAAAAGTATCAATGTTTTCTTCCAAAAGCCCTAACCCTGCCGCCATTTTATGCCCGCCAAATTTGCTTAAGCAAGAGGCATTTGCTTTTATCAGTTCGTAAATATTTACTTCGCCAATGCTTCGAGCACTTCCCTTTGCAACTCCATTTTCACAACTCAAAACAATAGAGGGCTTACCAAAATGCTCCACCAGTCTTGCCGCAACAATTCCCACAACACCTTCATGCCAGTTCTCGCCTGATACCACAATAACATGGTCGGTATGATTTACACAAGCCATAGCTTCTTTTGTGCACTCCGCCTCGGTCGCTTTTCTTAAATCATTGAGTTTGCCTAAAAGTTCAAATTGTTTAAATGCCTCAGCAGTTGTCGTTGCCGTATAAAATGCAAGTGCGATGGATGCGTCTTCAAGCCTTCCCGCTGCGTTTATGCGAGGTGCAATCACGAAGGCAATATCTTCAGAGCTAACGGCAGATTTATTTAAAAAGTCTCTTATGATGATAGAAGAGGGGCGAGAGGAGCGCATTAAAACTTTTAAACCCTCTTGTACTAACGTTCTGTTTATGTCGATAAGTGGCATGATATCAGCGATAATGGCTATGGCTAAAATATCTAAAAACTGTTTCATGTCAATGTTGAGGTTTAACTCTTTTTTTACAAGTGCCAAAAGGAGCCAAGCGACCTGTGCGCCACAAATATCTTTGAAAGGGTATTCACATGCAGAAAGTTTTGGGTCTACAATAGCGAATGCTTCAGGGAGAATTTCTGAGGGAGTATGATGGTCGGTAATGATGAGCTCAATATTTCTTTGTTTACAAACTTGAGCCGCTGCAATCGCTGCAATACCGTTGTCTACCGTTATGACCAAATCCGCGTTAATTCTCTCTAAAACATTCGGACTGACTCCATAGCCGTCATGAAAACGGTTTGGAATAATTGCTTCGAGCGGGTAGGGAATTTGTCTGAAAAAATCAACCATGATGGCAGTTGCGCTCACACCATCAACATCATAATCCCCAACTAAGGTTATTTTCTTCTTTTCTCTTATGGCTAAAGCAATTTTTTGAGCTGATTTGGTTGCGTCATGAAGCAGATCAGGGTCAGGAATTTGTGAGAGTTTTTTATCCGCACTTGAAAATCGCTTAGAGAGTAGCTCAAAAAGAGCTGACTTATCTAGCTTTTTAATATTACTTTGCACTCAAGCTAGCTTGAACAAAAGCTAAAATAGAAGGGTTTGGAGTTTGAAGTCTTGAGGTGAATTCTGGGTGAAATTGAACTCCTAAAAACCAAGGATGTCCTTTGATTTCAACTGTTTCTATAAGTCCATTTGATTCGCCTGTTACTATCATGCCTGCTTCTTCAAGCTGTTGACGGTAAGCAGGATTTGCTTCATAACGGTGACGGTGTCTCTCATGTATTGTTTTTGCACCGCCGTAGGCTTCTCTTAAAATAGAACCCTCTTTTGTATCACAAGGATATTCACCAAGTCTTAGCGTTCCACCCATCGGTGATTTATGCGTTCTAAGCTGCATTCCACCCGACTGGTCTAAAAAGTTATCGATGAGGTAAACCATCGGGTAAGGTGTGTTCTCATCAAATTCTACAGAGTTTGCACCCTCATATCCTAAAACATTTCGGGCGTATTCAACAAGCGTGAGTTGCATCCCAAGACATATGCCGAGGTAAGGAATTTTATTGACACGGGCATATTCAATAGCTTGAATTTTTCCCTCAATCCCACGATTTCCAAACCCGCCAGCAACTAAAACACTGTCGCAATCGCCAAGAAGTGCCTCGGCTCCTCGCTCTTCAATTTCCTCGCTGTCAACCCAGCATATTTCAACGCGTGTGTCTAAGTGCGCCCCGCAGTGAATAAGGGATTCTGTTAAAGATTTATACGCCTCTTTGAGTGCCAAATATTTTCCGACAAAGCCGACAACTGTACGATTTTGGGGTTGTACAATTTTTTTAACCAATTTATCCCACCCTTCCATATCGGGGTTGAGTTCGCCTAGTTCAAGTTCTTTAGAGATAGGTTTTAAAATATTTTGTCTCAAAAATGTAATAGGAATGTCGTAAATAGTCGCCGCATCAAGCGCTTCTATGACGCTGTCTTGACTGACATCACAGCTCATGGCAAGCTTTTTTTTGAAAGTTTTCGGCATTGGATGTTCACTTCTTGCAATAATCATTTGTGGCGTAATACCGATACGACGAAGTTCTTGAACAGAATGTTGTGTAGGTTTTGACTTTAACTCGCCTGCAGCTTTGATAAAAGGGATAAGTGTCACATGTACAAAAAAAGTTCCCGTAACCTCTTCGTCATGTTTCATTTGGCGAATGGCTTCCATAAAAGGAAGTCCTTCAATGTCGCCAACGGTGCCACCAAGCTCAACAATAAGAATATCATGACCTTCGCCCGCTTCTTTTATGCGCTTGACAATTTCGCCAACAATATGAGGAATAACTTGAATAGTTTGCCCTAAATAACCACCTGCGCGCTCACGTTCAATGACGCTTAGATAAACCTGCCCCGTTGTAATATTGCTTGATTTTATATAGGAAGTATCAAGAAATCTTTCATAGTTTCCTATGTCGAGGTCAGTTTCTGCTCCATCTTTTGTAACAAAAACTTCTCCATGTTCAAGTGGACTCATGGTTCCTGGGTCAACGTTGATATAGGGATCGATTTTTAACATGCCTACTTTTTTGCCAGAGTGCTTTAAAAGCGTACCAATACTCGCAGCCGTTATCCCTTTTCCAAGAGAACTTAAAACTCCTCCAGTGACAAAAATGTATTTAGTCATGTAAAAACCTTCTAAAAATATAGTAATAATAGAAGCAATTGTAGTGTAGAGTCTCTTAAAATCTGCAAAGATTGGGAGTTTTTGAATGTATTTATAAATATGAAATTTTTTTAAAAGAAGTAAATTAAGCGAGGAAAACCTCGCTTAAGAAGAATAATTACAGACCTGTAACGTTTTCTGCTTGAGGACCTTTTTCGCCTTGACCAACTTCAAAAGTAACTTTTTGCCCTTCGTTTAGTGAAACACGACCGTGACCTGAGTTGTTAATTTGACGGAAATGTACGAATACATCTTTACCACCATTTTCTTGCTCAATAAAACCATAACCTTTCTCGCTGTTAAACCATTTAACTGTTCCGTTTACTAATGCTGCCATTGTATAACCTTTTTTAAAAAATACACTTCTTTAGAAGTGGTTGAAAATATAATCGTGAAGTCTTCGTTTAGTAAATTGTACTGTGAACACTAAAGTCACCAATATAAAGCAAACTAAAGATGTAACAACGAATCATCTTTCATTGCCAAAAGTATATCCCATTTTTAATAATATATCAAATAAAGCCTTGCTTTTTAGTATATAATTCGTTAAAAAATATGAGAGCCTAAATGGAAAATGCACTTATTTATATAATCGCGGCTTTAGGAATATCAATTATCATCAATATATTGCTAAAAAAATTAGGTATTTCACAAATTATTGGGTACATTTTAACAGGGACAATTATTGTTTATGTTTTTGATTTACGCCATATTAATGATTCTCATGCTCTTGAGATGGTTGGTGAATTTGGTATAGTTTTTTTGATGTTCACCATAGGTCTTGAGATATCTTTGGAAAAAATGGGTTCCATGAAGCAGCAAATATTTGGTAATGGAACCATGCAGGTTAGTTTGACCGCTTTGGTTATGTATGCTGCCTGCCATTATGTTTTTGCTCTAGATGCAAAATCTTCTATGATTATTTCACTAGCATTGGCTCTTTCTTCTACTGCCGTGGTTTTAAGCTATTTAAAAAGTTCAAAAGAGATTTATACTCCCTATGGACAAAGAGCTACGGGAATACTAGTCTTTCAAGACATTGCCGTCATCCCTATTTTAATCCTTATTAGTGTTTTAACGGTTGATGGCAACAAGAGTGTAGTCCTTATTTTGCAAGATACATTACTTAGTGCCGTCGTTGTCCTGAGCCTTCTTTTTGTTATAGGTAAACGGCTAATGACCTGGCTTTTACATTTTTCTGCCTCTTCAGAGCTTGATGAACTTTTTATGGGTTCTGTTTTATTTATAGTTGTCTCAGCCTCTCTTTTGGCAGATTTAATGGGTTTTACCTACTCTTTGGGTGCTTTTGTGGCGGGGATGATCATCGCTGAGACGAAATATCATCACAAAGTAGAGTCAGATATTGCCCCGTTTAAAGATATTCTCTTAGGTACTTTTTTTGTGGTGGTGGGTATGAAAGTCGATGTTGTACTTTTTGCACAAAATATCCATTTGGTTTTAGGAATATTTTTGGCTGTTTTAGTCTTGAAAACTGTTATTATGTACGGAATTCTTCGTTTGTCCTCTTCACATGCAGTCTCATTTAAAACGGGGCTTGCTCTTTCACAAGTGGGAGAGTTTTCTTTTGTAATTTTTTCGGTTGCAAGTTTAGGAGGTGTTTTAAATAATGAATTGGCTCAGTTTTTAGCCATGATTGTTATATTTTCTATGATTGTAACTCCTTTTTTCATCTCTAAAATCAATGAAATTGTAGGATTTTTTGTAAAAGAAAAAGAAGAATCTGCAGACATGTCTGCACTTGCTGCAAGAAAAAATCACATAGTTGTTTGTGGATACAGTATTGTCGGAAAGTTCGTGACAAAATATCTTGATGAACTAGATGCTTCTTATATAGTTGTAGATAATTCTCATAAGCACGTTAAAGAAGCTATTCGCGATGGAAGAGAGGCTTATTTAGGAGATGCTTCAAAACCTTCTATATTAAATGCTCTACACGTTGAAAATGCGGCTGTCGTCATAGTTACACTTGACAATATGGATAAAAAACGGCTTATTTGTGAAGCGGTTTCTAAATATGAAAAAAATGTAAATTTAATTGTAAAAGTTGTCTCTTTGGAGGAAAAAAATATGCTTGCAGATTTAAATGTTACGGTGATTGTCGATGGAAAACTAGAAGTTGCAAGAGTCCTCGTAGAGAGAATGCTCTCTTGCCAAGTAAAGTACTATTAGCTAACTAAGTCAATCCAAGACAAACTTAAGATTAGTTTCCTCTTGAACCAGGTTTAATGGCATTACTTCCATTTTTACAAAACGGGCATGCATCAGGTGTGTACATTTCAAATGTAAAATCAGCTAAAGCAAAAAATGGGATATCCTGTGGAAGTTTACAGTTAGGTTTTGTTACAACATTGCTATGTTCGCGCCTACAAAAACCACGATTTGCCAAAGCAGCAATACCGACGATTTTCCCGCCAAGACTCTCTACCACGCTTGCGGCTTCCATGGCAGAACCACCCGTTGTGATTATGTCTTCGCACATAAGTACTTTTTCGCCTTTGCTCACTTCAAAACCACGGCGAATACTCATAACACCCTCAACTCTCTCAGCAAAAATGTAACGGCAATCAAGCGCTTGAGCGAGGGCAAAACCGGCTATTAGACCGCCAAGTGCGGGAGCACAAACCGTATCTATTTCAAGTCCACTCTCTTTAATTTGTTTAGCTAAGGCATCGGCAAGAAGTTTTGCAGTTTTTGGGTTTTCCAATACTTTTGCAGATTGAAGATAAAACCCAGAGTGATTTCCACTGCTAAGTTTAAAATGCCCTTCTAAAAGAGCATTTGCATCCATATAAATTTGCTTGATGTCCATGTGTTTACCTTGATATTTTGACATGCGAAATTTTTACATGTACAAATCTGATTTTTTAGAGTGTTGAATTTTCATTTTAAACTTTAAGGATTTCTGCTTCTTTATCTTTTAAAATTTGTTCAATTTTTACTGAAAACTTATCGGTAATTTTTTGAATTGCATC
>DJAA01000023.1:62696-65740 GCA_002428085.1 Sulfurimonas sp. UBA6014
ATGGAAACTTTTGCATCTTCGCCCATTCCCTTCATTTGCTTAACAGATTCTTTTCTCTGTTCAACTGTCATTGCAGGAAAAAACAATTTAATTTGTGTACCGTCATTATTGGGGGTTGCACCAATATTTGCCTTTGAGATAGCATTGTCAATCATGGACAAAAGATTTTTTTCCCAAGGGTTTATAACTATGGTTGTGGCATCAGTTGCGATTATTGAGCCAACCTGATCAAGAGCTGTCATGGTTCCATAATAGTCAATTTTTACATTATCTAAAACAGAAGTTGTAATCTTTCCTGTTCTGAGTGTTTTAAAATCTTTTAGCATATGATTTGTGCTTGATTGCATTTTTTTTTCACATTCGCTATATAGTTCACTTAACATTTTTGTTTCCTTGTGATATCCAAAAAATAATCCCTAATTGTAGCAAGAAATATTTTAATTGAAATAAAATGATTCAGAAGAGAATTTTAGTCAAAGCATAGTTGCAAAATGCAACTATTTTTTTGTTTGATTGTTCTCTAGTGGTGTGGTAGGGGCAGTTGGCGCTGTTACATTTGTATTTTCAACAAGAGCATCCATAACCGATTTATTTTTAGCAGAAGAGTAAACGTATCCTAATATAATGGTGTTTGCAACAAATAGAAATCCTATAAAAAATGTTGCTTTAGATAAAAAGCTAGCAGGACCCTTTGCCCCAAAAACTGACTCATTAGAACCACTATAAGCACCAAGCCCTATGCTCGAGCTTTTTTGTAACATAACTGCAATAACTAAGATTACGACTAAAACGATTTGAATAGTAAGTAAAAGACTAGTAGTCATTCATAAATTCCTAATAATAAAAAAGTGGCGAATTATATCTAAAAAAAAGAGGATTACAAAGTTAGGATATAATTTCATAAAGAAGCAGGGTGCGTAAGTGAGAGTTTGAAGTTAAAAAAAATAGATACTTTTTAAAACTTATCATCTTGTGTCTTCTTTTATTTTTTGATAAAGCATATTAATGAACATAAGCTCAGAATTTTCAAAGTACGCCGTGCATTACGGCTCTCATAATGTCATACAAAATAAAGTTGCACACAAACTCATCTCAAAACTCGTAACTCAGCCTAAAAACATTCTTGACCTTGGATGTGGAAGCGGAGCCTTATGCAAGATTATTGATTGGGAATATGAAAGTTTTACAGGCATCGATTTTGCGCCTGGAATGCTTGAGTTGCATCCTAAATCAGACAATATTCATTGCCTATACGGTGATTTTAATGATGCATCGCTTTTTGAAAAACTCGCATCAAACAAGTATGACTCTATTTTTTCCGCATCAGCACTTCAGTGGGCGCAAGACCTTGAGGGTATATTTAAGAGCATCAAAGAGCTGAATGTTCCCGTCTCCTTTGCTATTTTTACAGC
The DNA here is from genome assembly GCA_002428085.1 of Sulfurimonas sp. UBA6014. Taxonomy (GTDB): domain Bacteria; phylum Campylobacterota; class Campylobacteria; order Campylobacterales; family Sulfurimonadaceae; genus Sulfurimonas. The sequence goes on from DJAA01000023.1 coordinate 64,109, forward strand.
CAATACTTTTAAAACTTTAAACCTAACTGCATCATTAGAGCCCATGTTGCGAACAGTGCAAGAGGTTCATGATTTACAAAAAAAATATTTTGACGCAGAGTTTGAGATTATAAACTATAGGTTAGAGTTTGAATCAACGCGGGAGATGTTTAAGTATATTAAGCAAAGTGGAGTGAGTGCTTCAAGGAAAGCGCTCGATTACAAGCAGACGAAAAAACTCATGAATGAGTATCCGCTTAACTATTTAGAGTTTGAGGTAGTCTTTATCACTTCTCGTTAAGAATGATTATTTTTTCAAGATTATAAAGTTCATAGCGAATATGTTTGAAGTTTTCACTATAGCCTGCATTGTGCAGTTTGTATAACTCTTCTAAGACACGGGAAGACTCCTGCGCTCTTTTGAAATTAGCCAAAATTATGCTTTTAATGTCTGTGCGATTGAGTTCACTTTTGATGGTAGGGCGAAGAACATCGTTGATGCTGTCGCGACTTGTTAAAAGTTCCGTAGTCTCTTCAACGCGGGCAAGATGTCGTAATGATTTTAGTTTGGAGGAGAGTCCTTTGTTGTTGTCACGGTAGCGCATGATATCTTCGACAACACGAATACCTTCTTTAAGGCGATTGAGATTTGCATCAATCACCCGAAAAAGTTCGGGCGACAGAGCGTTAGTCATCATTTCCGAAGATGCCAAATAGGTGAAGCAGAGCAGTAAATATATTTAAAAAGTCTAAATAAAGTGCTATGGCTCCATCAATCGGAGTTTCATAAGCACCATTCATAATATTTTGTGTATCATAAACAACTAAAACACTAAATAAAAGCACCACTACGCCTGATATCACAACATGTAAGATTGGGTTACCAAGGAACATGTTTAAAATTGAAAAACCCATAATTACAAATAAAGCAATCATTAACGGTTTGCCGTAACTCGTAAAATCTCTTTTCGTTTTGATAGCATAAAAGCTCATTGCACCAAAAACTACTGCCGTCATGGCAAATGCATTTCCGACAATCGTTCCGCCGCCGCTCATTCCAAGCGTATGAGAAAGAAGAGGAGCAAGCATTAGTCCTGTCATAAAAACAAAGCCAAACATAACAGCAAGATTGATTCCTGGCTTATGCTTTACAAAATGCAAACCTATTAGTAATCCTATTTCTAGAATAAACAATGGAATGAACCATGCTGAAATAGTAGCAGCCATTGGAACACCAACATAAGCACCGACAGCACCTGCCATCATAGAAGCTGCAAAAAGTTTATAAGTCTCTTTTACAAAAGAGATTATTTGTGTTTCACTCTTTGAAGCAGTTCCATAAGCAAAAGAATCACCTCTTGCATAATCGCGATCATATAATCCCATATCTTTCCTTTTTAATTTTACTCTTTCACTCAAGAGTTATTTTGAATTTTCGCATTGAATTCTATATATAAAGAGTAAATATAAAGCAACAAGCAAAAAAATGTTCTTTATCACCTGCTCTGGTCTCAGCAATTGATTAGCATCAGCATAGGAGATTATCCCATGATTTTAGCAATAAATATTAAGTGTGATAGATAAAAAATGAATATTTTAGAAAAATCATTGACAAAAAGAATTGATTTGTCTATAATTCCCATCCACAAACAA
>DJAA01000038.1:0-2375 GCA_002428085.1 Sulfurimonas sp. UBA6014
GAGAGTGAAAAGATTGGGAACCTTTTTATAGACGAAAAAATTTCTTATCTTACCGATTTACAAAATCAAACTTCAAACAATGCTTCAAAATTAAATGAACAAGCTATTGAGGCGATAACAGCCATAAAAGAAAAAGATGATTTACTTCTCAATAAAGTCTTGCAAGAGACACAAGAGCTACGCCAAGAGATAGAAAAACTCAAAGAATCCCTTTATAAAGATGCATTAACAAACACGTATACTAGAAAATGGTTGTGCGAAACTCTTCTCAATACACAAACGCAAAAATTTAAAAACTCCGGAACACTCGCCATTATAGATTTGAACTATTTTAAAATTATCAACGATACATATGGGCATGTTATCGGTGATAAAGTTTTGATTTTTATAGCCCACCAACTCAAAAAAATCAAAGGGGATGTTGTACGATATGGCGGGGATGAGTTTATCATCCATTTTCCAAAAAACACTCCAAAAAAGAGTGCCCTCATGCAACTTGACAACCTCAGAGAGGCTGTTTTACACAAAAATCTCAAAGTAAAAGAAGCAGAGTTTAAGATAAGCTTCTCTTTTGGTGTGCAAACATATTTGCCCAATCATGAATTAAGTGATGTTATAGACGCTGCAGATAAAGAGATGTACCAAGACAAGCTTCAAATCAAAGAGAGAATCCAAGGAGTTAACCCTCACTTATAAGAAACCCCTCACCTCTTTTTGGTTACAATCACAAAATTTTAACGCAACGATTTAAGGCTAAAACAGATGTCACAAAACGGTTACGAACCACAAAAAGTAGAAAACGATTTTTATAAAATTTGGGAAGAGAGAAAGCTCTTTGAGATTGATGGCAATAAAGCCATTCAAGAAGAGGGAAAGAACTTTTCTATCATGATGCCTCCGCCAAACGTAACGGGACGCCTTCATATTGGGCACGCGCTTACATTTACCCTCCAAGATATTATCACCCGTTACAAACGAATGGATGGCTACAAAACTCTTTGGCAACCTGGAACCGACCATGCAGGCATCGCGACGCAAAATGTTGTTGAGAAACAGCTTTTAGCCGAGGGCACAACCAAAGAAGAGCTCGGTCGTGAAAAGTTTTTAGAGCGTGTTTGGGCTTGGAAAGCTGAATCTGCAGGCATCATGACACAACAACTGCGTCAAATGGGCGTATCTCCGGCATGGGAGCGAGAGCGTTTCACTATGGACGAGGGGCTTCAAAAGTCGGTAAAAGAAGCCTTTGTCCATCTTTATAATGAGGGACTTATTATTCGTGGAAACTACATGGTGAACTGGTGTACGCATGACGGTGCACTGAGTGACATCGAGGTTGAGCACGAAGACCATGACGGTAAATTTTACTATATCAAGTACCCTTTCGCTGATGGAAGTGGGCATGTGGAAGTTGCAACAACAAGACCTGAAACCTACTTCGGCGATACAGCGGTCATGGTACATCCCGACGATGAGCGTTACAAAGCTTTCATAGGCAAAAAAATTAAACTGCCTCTTTTGGAGCGTGAAGTCTCCATCATCGCCGATGCACACGTTGCTATGGATTTTGGAACGGGTGTGGTTAAAGTTACGCCCGCACATGACCAAAACGATTACGAGGTAGGAAAACGTCATGACCTTGAATTTATTACGGTTTTTAATGAGCAGGGAATTTTAAACGATTACGCCGGAGAGTTTAAAGGTTTAGAGCGTTTAGAAGCACGCGACATTATTGTAAAAAGGCTTCAAGAAGAGGGTTTTATAGTAAAAATACAAGACCATAAACACCAAGTTGGGCATTGTTACCGATGTAAAAATATCGTCGAACCTTACATTTCAAAGCAGTGGTTTGTACGTAAAGAAGTCGCAGATAAATCTATACAAAAAACAAATGCAGGCGAAGCACAATTTTTCCCGCCGCACTGGATAAACTCCTACAATTCATGGATGGGCGAACTTCGTGACTGGTGTATAAGCCGTCAACTTTGGTGGGGACATCAAATACCCGTATTTTACTGCGATGATTGCGGTCATGAGTTTGCAAGCCAAGATGAACACCCTTCAAGCTGTCCAAAATGTGCCTCTAAAAACTTCACGCAAGACCCTGATGTTTTAGACACATGGTTTAGCTCCGCTTTATGGCCTTTTTCAACTTTAGGCTGGGGTCATGGCGACGTAGAGATGGACAAACTTTTCCGTTCAGAAGACATGAAAGATTTTTATCCAAATACACTGCTTATCACAGGCTTTGATATTCTCTTTTTCTGGGTGGCGAGAATGATGATGATGGGGGAAAACTTCATCGGCGAGCTTCCATTTAACCACATCTATCTTCATGCGCTTGTGCGTGATGAAAAGGGTGAGAAAATGAGTAAATC
>DJAA01000038.1:2449-2589 GCA_002428085.1 Sulfurimonas sp. UBA6014
GCTCAAGGGCGTGATATTCGTATGAGCACGGAAAAACTGGAGCAAAATCGCAACTTCACGAACAAGCTTTATAACGCTTCAAAATACTTACAAATGAATGTTGACGTGTTTCCTGATTTAACCGGCTATAAAATCGAGAC
>DJAA01000038.1:2623-27240 GCA_002428085.1 Sulfurimonas sp. UBA6014
AACCTTGATGAGTACAAGTTTAACGACGCGGCACTTGTTCTGTATAAATTTCTGTGGAATGAGTTTTGTGACTGGGGCATTGAGCTTAGTAAAGCGGATAAAAACTCCGTCATTGAACTTGGCGCTATTTTTAAAGAGGCGATGAAGCTTCTTCACCCTTTTATGCCTTTCATCACAGAGTATTTGTACCATGAACTCTCCTGCACTTCGTTAGAAAATGCAGAGTCGATTATGGTCATGAAGTACCCAAGCAAGACGAAAAAACGTAAAGAAGAAGCAAAGTTTGAAATCATCATGGATGCCATTATTTCCATAAGACGGGCAAAAGTTCTCATAGACGTAGCAAACCAAAAAATTGAACGTGCATTTCTCAAAATAGACGGCATTAGCGAAGAAGACAAGCAAGTAATGCTTCCTTTTATCATAAGACTTGCAAAGGTGGAAACCTTAGAGTTTACAGATATGAAAATACAAAATGCCGTAAGCGACATATCCGACCTGTGTGAGAGCTTCATCCCGACAGACTCGGTCGATTTAAGCTCCATCATCGCAAAACTGACTAAACAAGATGAAAAATTGCAAAAAGAGATAGATAAACTCAGCGGCATGATGAGTAATGAAAGATTTGTCGCAAACGCACCTGAAGATGTTCTTGCTAAAAATAGAGAGTTGTTAGCCGACGCCAGCACAAAAAGAGAAAAAGTTTTAGAGCAACTTAGATCACTTCGCTAATAAACTCACAAAACTTTGTTATTTTTGAAAAACAAAGTTTTTAGTAACTGATATTACGCACTAAAACGAATATTTTCGTTTTAGCGGCTCATAATAACTAGTAACGTGTTAATTTTGAGACAATTTCATTAATACTATCTGAAAAAAGTGTATTTAAAAATGGCTCTAAATCTTTAGAACTATACGATGGTTTCATCCAAATACCAGCTTTTTGAATAAAATTTTGCTTGATTGTCTCGTTACCTCTTTTAACAACCACTTCTATCTCAATCGTACCTTTGAGGTTCTCATCAAAACTTTTGTCATTATGAACAAGTTTAATCCCTTTGATGTAGACTAAAATAGTCATGTATGGAGCGTTATTTTCAACGTTTGTTCGAAATCCAGCCAAATTCATGGCATGAATTAGTCCCTCTTTATACTTCGCTTCTACGTCAGTATCACTAAAAAAAGTTGTTACTTTTTTACCGTCTTGCTCCATATATCCCACAGTGCGTTTATCTGCTCTTATATCTTTGACTAATTCAAGAGAGAGACTCTTTTTCTCTTGAGAGACTTCTGCTGCATAATCTGCTTTATACGATAAAAGTGCAATGGACTCATTTTTATAAGAACATCCTCCTAAAAACAGTCCGATAACAACGAAATAAAATAAATTTTTCACGGCAATTTCCTTTAAATAAATTACTATTATTGTACACAAAACTTGATGCAAATTAGGAAATGAGAATTATTACAATCAAAAATTCATGTTCTATTCATTAGTAAATGCAATGTACACTTTCAAAATTATATGGATAAATTATATTAACAATTACTCAAGGAAATAATTATGACAAACTTAAAAAATATTAGAATCAATGAAAATGAAGCACAAAGAGTTTTAGATTTACTCAACACAAAACTTGTACAAAAAATTACAATTGGAAAATTATTAGAAAATATTTCAATTTCAAAAACTTCTCCAGAGGATTACTGGAGCATAAAAGTGAGCGAGCAGGATGCGCTCTCTATAGAACACTCTAAAAATGAATATATTTTAGAAATCTCTATAGATCACTTGCTTAATAGCAGAAAAAATCCTTATTAAACATACCACGGTTTTTGTCTAGTCTTTTTTGACTACGATAAAACTCTCTGGTCTTTGAGGCTTGTATTTTGGCATACTTTGCCCGATACTTGCGTTGATGTATGTGGGGTCTGCAACAACAAGTTCTTTTTTATTGTTGATAACTTTGTCCCCATCCATTGGGATGTACAAGGCTGTTGCCATATGGTCTTTATACTTGACACCTACGACATTTACATTGAAAAGCTCTTTGACGAGATAAGAAAAAAGGACAGCTCTATCTTCACAGTCAGATTTGTTAAAATAAAGCGTCTCTTGTGCAAACATAACTTTTTCTCTGCCAAATTGCTGATCATCTCGCTCATAAGCAAAAGATTTTTGAACAAAATGTAAGACAAAATTCATCGCATCGCTGATTTTTTTCCCATCAACATATTTTTTTAACGATGATGCAATATCTTTATATGTTCTTCCATCGAGCGGAGTGTTAAAAAATGTTTCATAATCTGCTTGTGGGTAGGTAGCCATAAAATCCATAAGATTTTGGTTATATTGAAATGCAACACTGTAATTCTTTCCCAAATCTTCAAAAGTTAACGTTTTAGTTTTCATTTGAGATGGTAAATTTGGTAAAACTCTCATTGACAAATCAAGGGCTTTTTGGGCTCCTGGATAATTCTGCTTGTACGAATAAAGCTCCCCGACATTCTCTTTGGCATAATTCGAAACAACATAAAACTTATTGTTGTCAAAACTGTAATTTGGAGTTGCATAAATAATATTTTTAGAGTAATGCATCAATACAACATGCTTTTGAGCAAGACCCACTTTAACTGCGTAGCCGAGTTTATTGAAAATAAACCAACTTAAAAGTTTTACATCATCTTCATTTGAAAAGATTTTATGAGAAATATCAAAAACTAAAAGATAAACTCCCCAATCATTTAAATTCAAGGTTTTACTTACACTCGCAATCTCTGCTATAAGATTTTCATGGTCACTTGAAGCTGCCGCGTCAAAAAAATTCGAAATACCTTTTTGGTCTCGAGGATAAAATTTTGCATTTTTTAAACCCTGAGGCACATCAAAACCAAGAGATGCGCCATAAAAATTCAGCGTAANNAATTTGAAGTTGAGATGGATATTCCCCAATGATTGGGGGATTGAAGTCAAGGAACTGGGGAAATAAAAGGGATTGTATTTTAGAGGTTTTACTTTCGGAGAAGTCAACCAGACCCTTAACCAAGTCCTCATGTACATGGGAACCGAAATTGGGATGGGTTTGAGAGTTATAAAAGAGGCATGCTTTTCCTCGCTGTTTTAGAGGATCTTTTTTACCCTCTTTTTGAGTCTCTTTTGCGGGCAAAGGCTCTTTTATAGAAGCAATAATAAGAACTTTTGGAATCTCTTTAACAGCAACAACTTCAGGCGCTTTAAGAGGCTCTTTTTCAAGTACTGGAACAACCTCTGTAGGTTTGGCAACAATAAATTTTTCAATAGGCTTTATTTTTATACTTACTGTTGGACCTACACTTTTAATCTGTTTTGGTTGTGCTGGTTCGATTACTTTTGGCTTTGGTTTTTCATAAATAGGTGTCCCTTTAAAAGCATTATATGCTTCCCATTGTTGCGTTAAGTATGCGTTAAAAGCGTTATCTCTTTCATCTTTGTATTTTGTAAAAGATTCTGCTTGTGAGCGTTTAAAGTCTTCGAAAGTTTCTGCTCCAAGTGCAACCACACTGAGCAATAAAGCTAAACTAAAATGGCCAAGCAGCCTGAATAATTTTGGTTCCCCAACCCTGTTTTGTTGCACGGTCTACATCTCCTTCTGTTTTATAAAGTATTTTTGCTTCACTCATCTGCGCAGAATCTATTTTGTTGTATTGGTCTATGTCATATGGACGGATGACGCCACTTATTTGGATGATTTGTTTTTGATCATCTACTAAAATCTCACGTTTACCTGAAATAAAATAGTTTCCATTTTGAAGTACTTTAACGATTCTCGCAGAGATTGTTGTCGTAAAGGAAGCATCTTTTGTTGCACTTCCTTGACCTCCAAAAGCATTCGTCGTTGTACTGGCAAAACCAACTCCAGCCAAACCATTAAGCTTTGCAGCTGCCGCATCTACAGCAGGATTCGTCCCTGCAGAGGTAAAAACACCTCCACCAAGTGCTGTAGAATCTGCCTCGTCAAGTTGTTTTGCTCCAGTACTAGAACTTTGTGCATTCTCAGAGATAACAACTCGCACTATATCGTTTACATGCATCGCTTTGTGGTCTGAAAAAAGTGGATTATCCCCTTGACCAAAAATACTTCCCGTAGAAGCAAAATCCGTTTTGTCTTCTATGGAAGGCATCTCCTCTACATACGCAGGAGGCTCAAAATCTATCTCAGGGTCCGTTAAATTAGCTGTACATCCATTTAAAAAAAGTATAGCATAAAAAAATATTGAAGTGACTAAAAATTGTTTTATCATGAGGGTCTCTTTGAAAGTAATCTGCGATTTAGTTATAATCATAGCAATTTTAGTTCCAAGGATGTCCATTGAGTATCAGAGAGACAATAAACGAAGAGATAAAAATCGCCATGAAAGAAAAAGATACGAAAAAGCGGGATGCTTTACGTCTTTTGACAAGTGCTTTTAAACAAGTAGAAGTTGATGAAAGAAAAGAGTTAACTGACGAAGATGTTATCAAAATCATCCAAACACAAGTAAAAAAAAGAAAAGATTCGGCTGAGCAATTTAAAAATGCAGCTCGCGATGATTTACTTCAGATAGAGCTTAATGAAATAAGCTACTATGAGCCCTATCTTCCAATGCAACTCAGTGATGAGGCGCTTACAAATGCTCTTAAAGAGATTATTACCAAAACTGGAGCTACCACCTCCAAAGATATGGGCAAAATTATGGGAGTGGCAAGCAAAGAGTTAGCTGGCAAAGCTGATGGAAAAAGAATTAACGAATGTGTTAAAACACTCTTAGCATAAAAACATTTGATTTGGATGTGTGACTTTGGCCTCACCTCGTTTCAGTGAGGCTAAAGCTACAGATTCAGGTTTATCTAACCAAACTTTAATTTTTTTAGAGCCGCTTCCTCATCATCTTCACGCATGAGAGACTCACCAACCAAAAAGGCATCTACTCCAGCCTTGGATAAATCTTTGAGTTGCCCATGTTCATAAATTCCACTCTCAGCGACAATTATTTTTCCATTTGGAATCATTGGAATTAAGTCATAGCAGAGATTCATATTCATCTCAAACGTTTGTAAATTTCGATGATTTATCCCTATGATATCGCTACCCGCATAGATGGCTTTTACTAAGTCAGATTTATCATGAACCTCAACCAATGCTTCCATTCCGAGGTGTCTTGTGTAGGCTAGTAACTCTTTTAACTCTGATTTTGAAAGTGCCGCGGCAATGAGCAAAATAAAATCGGCTCCATGAACTGTAGCTTCTAAAATTTGATATTTAGAGACTATAAAATCTTTTCTCAAGATTGGAATACTGACATATCTTCGAATGCCACCCAAATAATCAAGTGAACCTTGAAAAAAATGAGGCTCTGTCAAAACAGAAATAGCACTAGCCCCTCCTCTCTCATACGCTTGTGCAATGGCTAGAGGATCAAAATTTTCTCGTATAATCCCCTTTGAAGGAGAGGCTTTTTTCACCTCAGCGATGATTCTAAACGGGTTTTGCTCAGTCGCTTTAAGATAGGGAATAACATCTCTAGGCGCTCTTGCGTTAAAAGCCAAAGAGCGACCAAGCCAATCAAGTGAAAACTTTTTTTCTCTCGCAACTAAGTCTTCTTTTGTTTTTTTAAGTATGTCATCTAAAATCATTGTGTCCCTTTGCGTTTTTGTTTATTGAGGCAATTTTGAATTGCTTTGAGATGTAATTTCACTTCTGGGTCATCTGCCCCTTCAAATTTAAGGACTTGATTCATGACTGTTTGTGCCTTTGAACAATTTCCCAATTTATAGTGCCCCCAAGCCAACGAGTCCAAATAAAATGCAGAATTTGGATTTATTTTTAGCGCACTTCGGATGTATTTCATGCCAGCTTTGACATCAATACTGTGATCAATCATCAAATAACCCAAATAGTTTAAATATAGAGCGTTTTGATCACTTTTAAGCACTTCTTTAAGTTTATGAATCACTCTTTTGAGCATAAGAGGATCTGTTTTATCTATGCTGCTTTCGTACTCATAAATCGCATTTTGACCTAAATATATAGTTTCACCACTTTTTTTATAAAGCTTCTCAGCTAATAAAAATGCCTTGGCATAATTTTTGGAATTTACATAAAGCTCTAAAAGGAGTACATCATTGCTTTGTGAATTTTCTAAAAATCCCATAAGTTTGAGATACTCTTTTTTATACCCATAAATCTGAACTATTTTACTAGATATTTCATCATTAGAATCGAAAGATTGCATCCTAAGATAGACAAAAAGCAACCCATCAATATTGTTTTCATTACTATAAAAACTTATGAGTCTTGAACAAAGAAGTTTAGAGCATCCATGAACTCTTGTATGTGTTTCTAAGAGAGCGATTGCGTCTTTTTTTCTCTCTAAATTCACATAAAGAACTATAGAAATTTTATCTAAAATTTTTTCATTATAATCTTGTGCATAAGCACTCTCTAAATATTTTATTGCGGTATTGAATTTTTTTTGCTGTACATAAATATCACTTACAAGTATATAATCATCTACCTCATTAGACTTATTGACCATAGAGATAGCCAAATCTTTCGCTTCGTCTGTTTTTTGCAACTGCATAAGCGCTGCTATTTTAAGACGAACTAAAATATAGTCCTCCAAAGAACCCTTCAGTAAAACATCTACTTTTGAGACAATTGTTTCATACTCTCCAGCCTCTAAAGAGCTCTCAAGATAACGGTATAAATACTCTTTTTTGTTTGATTTTTTATACAAAGTATGAAAGATACTTGCTGAAGCATTGTGCTCTTGTAGTTGTTGCGCTCTAAGTGCCATAAGTATATAAAAATCTTCTTCTTCAAAAATTTTTACATTTGCTTTCATCGATTCTTGCGATGTAAAGAGCCCCATACAACCACTAAAAAACACCAATAAAAAAGAGAGCATTATTACTTTAAACATTTCTAATTCCTGGACACTCTAGCTTCAACGCATCAACTCTTGTCTTAAAATAATCCCAAAAAGGGAAAGTTTGACACTGCGAAGGTCTTGCTTCATAAATCATACATCCATTTATAGTTTTGTCAAAAAAAATGCATGCATGAGAATTCTCAGATACCACCTCTTTAATAGAGTACTTATACCCTTTTTTAAAAAGATACTTTGCTACAAAATCTTTTGTATCTAAACCAAGAAACTTGGAAATATTTTCAATTTCTTCATGTTTGACATAAATATATCCACTCTCGCCCGTGCAGCATCTCCCTTGGCATGTGGAACACTCTTTTGGGTCAAAAGCATAATCAAACCCCTCTTTTTTTATTAAATCTGACATTTTATACTCTGCGAGGCAGCTTTTTTATAAATATCTTGTGCTTTTTGTGAAAATTCGCTTCCCTCAAAACTAATAAGCGGCGCCCAAACTTTCATAAGAGATTTCGAGCCATTTTTAACATGTAACATAACCAAAGAGGCTTTTTTATCTATTTTAGGATGGACAAACTGAACATCAAGAATTTTCAAATTGACTTTGTCAAGTTCTGCACAAATCAAACCAAACTGAGAAGGCTCATAACAAAATATAAAATGTGACTGCGGTTTTAAAAGTCGGGAAACTTTTTTAAAAAAATCCCTCAAGGGCAAATTTACATTGTACCTTGCATGAAACAATATTTCATCCTCGCTTCGAGATGCTCCCTCATGATAAAATGGAGGATTTGAGATAATATAGTCATATTTTACATCTTCATCAAGCTCTAAAAAACTTCCCTCGTGCATCTTATACTCTATTTTATTGACTCTTGCATTTGTCGTAGCATATTGCACGAAAACTTTTTGTTTTTCAACAGCTTCAAGCTCTACTTTTTTGTTATCTCTAGCAACCAAAAGACCGATGATTCCGCACCCTGCTCCAACATCCAAAACCTTCCCTTTTGGATGAAAAAAGTCTATAAAATCATATAAAAAAAGGGAGTCACTGTTGTAACAGTACCCCTCTTGTGGTTGGTAAAGAAGCATAAAATAAAGACACCTTGAAAACATTTTGATATAATTTGCGAATTATATCCAACATAAGATATAAAGTAGTATGGCAAAGTCAATAAAACAAGGGTGAAGATTATGATAATTATTCCTGCACGTTTAGCATCCACAAGATTTCCACAAAAAGTTCTAGCAGATATTGGCGGCTTGCCGATGGTTGTGAGAACTGCAAAAAGAGTAGCACATTTAGACAGAGTTGTCGTTGCTGCAGATGATGCGTCCATCATGGATGTTTGTCAAGCCCATGGGTTAGAAGCCATGCTCACGTCAACTACACACAAAAGTGGAACTGATAGAATCTATGAATGCGCGACTCTTTTAGGTCTTGCTGAAAATGAGATTATTATCAACGTTCAAGCTGATGAGCCTTTTATCGAACCTGAAGTTGTAGAGATACTTATGACTCAACTCAAAAAACTTCAAACCAAAAATGAACCCTTCATCATGGGAAGTTGCTACAATGCCATCAATGCAGACGCAGCAAAAGACCCAAATCTGGTAAAAGTAGTTCTTGATGATGAGAATAATGCCATCTATTTTTCTCGCTCCCTTATCCCGTACAATCGCAGTGGAAGAGCCACTTATTTTGGTCATATCGGCATCTATGGATTTAGTAAAAAAAGTTTAAAAGAGTTCTGTAATCTCCCAGATGCACCCATCGAAGACATAGAAGGGTTAGAGCAACTTCGTGCCATTTATCATCAAAAGAAAATTACAATGTTAAAAGTTTCAAGTACGGGTTTTGGGATTGATACGCCTGAAGACCTCAAACGTGCGATAGAGATATTTTTATAATATTTTGTAGGAGCAGTAAAAAACATAAACCTCTTAAAGGTTTATGTTTTTTAGGCGAGGTTAGATATTGTCACGAATTCCTAAATCTGATACCAACTTAAGGTAAGCATCTTTATTTGTTCTTTTGAAGTACTTCATAAGACGACGACGTGCACCTACTAATTTTAAAAGACCGAGTCTTGATGCGTGGTCTTTTGTAAACACTTTAAGGTGCTCAGTCAAGTCACTGATTCTGACCGTAAGAAGTGCAATCTGAACTTCACTCGAACCTGTATCTGTCGCATTGCGACCATATTTTGAAATTATTTCCTGTTTTTTAGCCGTATCCAAAGCCATAATAGCCTCCTGATGGGTATAATAATCTAACAGTTACACATAGCGTGCATAAAGTTGAAATGGAATTTTATCAAAACTTTTCTTTAAGTTTCGTTAGAAGATAAAAGAGATATTTTCTTTCTCCATTGAAATTTTAACTTCTTTAGCTATAATTTACCAAAATAATAAAACCATGAAAGAACTTATATGCTCATAACACGTGCTAGCGAATACGCTATTTTATCTTTGATAGTTTTATCAAAAGCAGATTCGCCTGTAGACAGCGAAACGCTTTCTCATCAATTATCCATCCCAAAAAGCTTTTTAGCAAAAATACTTCAGGCTCTTGCAAAAAATGAAATTTTAAACTCTTACAAAGGGGTAAATGGAGGGTTTACTCTTGCGCTAGCGCCAAGTGATATCAATATGTTAAAAGTTATGACTTCAGTTGAGGGGAAGGCTCCTGCTGTTTTTGACTGCGCTCCTTCTACAAAAGATTGCCCTTCAAATCAAGCCCAAATCTGTTCTATTTGGCCGTTTCTCCATAAGCTTCAAGGCAAAATAGACCTCTTTCTTGCTGAGCTAACTTTAGCAGATATTTTGGAAGACTAAAATCTTGGCAAGAAAACTTACCTCAAAACAACAAGTCGGAACAGTACTCAATTTTTTACTCGCTCAAAAAGATATCAGTGTTGTTTTATTTGTTATGGCTATTTTGGCAATTATTATCGTTCCGCTTCCTTCAGGTTTATTAGACTTTTTACTTACTATCTCAATAGCCATCGCTGTTTTGATTTTACTTATTGCTCTTTATGTTCCAAAGCCAACGGATTTAACTACATTCCCGACACTCCTCCTTGTTATTACTCTTTTTAGATTGTCACTCAACGTCGCAACAACAAGGATGATTTTAAGTCACGGTCATGAGGGACCTGAGGCTGTGAGTGATCTTATTACAAGCTTTGGAAATTTCGTTGTCGGGGGTAATTTTGTCATTGGTATCATTCTTTTTGCGATTTTAGTTCTCATCAACTTCATGGTTGTTACAAAAGGTTCGACCAGAGTTGCAGAGGTTGCTGCTCGCTTCGTGCTCGACTCGATGCCAGGAAAACAAATGGCGGTTGATGCCGACTTAAATGCAGGGCTCATTGATGATGCACAAGCCAAAAAAAGACGTGCGGAAATTCTTCAAGATGCAAACTTTTACGGAGCTATGGACGGTTCGAGTAAATTTATAAAAGGGGATGCTGTTGCGGGTATCATCATTACCTTTATCAATATTATCGGCGGATTTTTGATTGGTGTTTTCCAGCATGACATGACTGTAGCAGACAGTGCTTCCACATTTACATTACTTACAATCGGGGATGGTCTCATAGCTCAAATTCCTGCACTTATCATCTCTACTGCAACTGGTATCATGATTACACGCTCCTCAAGCGATGGCAACAACTTTGCAGAGGGGACCATCAACCAAATGATGGGAAATGCAAAAATCATGATGATAGTAGGTTTCATCATGATTTTGTTTGCTCTCGTTCCAGGTCTTCCTACTTTTTCAATGGGGTTTGTAGGAATCATGTTTGCAGCCCTTGGTTGGGCGATTTATAAGTATGACAAAGGGGAATTAAACATACTGGATGTTGAGAGTATTTTAGGTAAAAAAACACCTGCTCAAAAAGAAGAAGAAGAACGCATTGCCAAAAAACCTAAAAAAACGAACGAAGAGATAGCAAAAGAAGAAGAAGTTGCACTCCAAGATATCCTCAAAGTAGAGATGCTAGAGCTCACCCTCGGCTACCAACTTATCCGACTTGCAGATAGTGCACAAGGGGGAGATTTGCTTGAGAGAATTCGTTCGATGCGAAGAAAAATCGCGAGTGATTTTGGTTTTTTAATGCCACAAGTGCGCATAAGAGACAACCTCCATCTGCAGCCTAACCAGTATCAAATACTTCTCAAAGGGATTGTCATGGGCGAGGGGAAAATCGTCCCTGATAAATTTCTTGCCATGGATAGTGGTATGGCGACTGGCGAGATAAAGGGTGAGCCTACAAAAGAGCCTGCTTTTGGGCTTGATGCTCTCTGGATACGCCCTGACCAAAAAGAAGATGCCATCATAAACGGCTATACGGTTGTAGACCCTGCAACGGTAATCTCAACCCACATGAGCGAGCTCATTAAACGAAATGCTGAGGATTTACTCACACGTCAAGAGGTTCAAGTCCTTATCAATAAAATCAAAGCTGATTTTCCTGTTATTATCGATGATGTTCTCAAAGTTGCAAATATTGGGCTTATTCAAAGAGTACTCAAAGCTCTTTTACATGAAAAAATTCCTCTTAAAGATATGCTCACTATCTTAGAAACTATCGCAGATATTGCAGAATATACAAAAAATGTAGATATTATCACAGAGCAAGTGCGAGCAAAATTATCCCGTATTATCACCCAGATGTACTCTTCGGACGATGGCGTTATCCGACTTTTGACTTTTGATACTGCTTCAGAACAAATGATGCTTGAGAAGTCTCATGAAAAAGATGGAAAAAGAAATCTTGCACTCAATGTGGGTGAGATAAATGCTCTAATCCAAGCAACGAGCAAAAAAGCTGCTGAACTTTTACAAAAAGGAATCTCCCCTGTTATTATTATCGTCGACCCTAGCCTTCGTCGCGCCATTGCAGAAATATTTGAGAGATTTTCACTCGATGTCGTAACACTCTCGCATGCAGAAATCGACTCAAGTGCAACTTTTGAAGTCATGGGTTCTATATCTATTGAAAAATAAATTATAAAAAGGTTATTAAATATGCAAAAAACAATCCACCACTTATCTCATGTAGATTTAGACGGTTACAGCTGTCAGCTCGTTATGCAATACACTCCGTATGTGCTTATCAACTATAATGCCAATTATGGCGCAGAGGTAAAATCAAAATTAGATTTAATCCTAGAAAATATTAAATCCTCTAAAGAGAGTGCCCTGCTTCTCATCACTGACCTCAACCTTACAGCCGAGGAGTCCAAATGGCTTCATGGGGAAATTTCTAGTATAAATGAAAGCAACAAAGAGGTCAAACTTATCCTTTTAGACCACCATGGAAGTGGGGAAGAGAGTGCTCAAAAATATAGCTGGTACAATTTGGACACCAAAAGAAGTGCTACAAAAATTACGTATGAGTATGCCAAAGAAAATTTCAAACTCAATGAGCCCGTTTGGATGAAAAAATATGTAGATGTTGTAGATGCCGTTGACTTGTGGAAAATAGAAGAGCATGATAATTTTGAATACGGAAAAGTTTGCATGCGACTCATATCAGAAACAAGAGAACTCAACCGAGTCATGTTTGCCGATGAAGATGTTCACTACAAGCTCTCACTCCTTCTTGAAGCTACAAAATTTTTAGATGCCAAAGATGCCAATATTCTCTTAGATGAAAAAATTCACAGCTTAAAAAAAGAGTTTTTTCAAACAGAGAAAAATGATACTTTAGATAATCTTGCAACCGAGTATGTTGTAACGCTTCTTGGCAAAATGAAAGAGACACATACGCTCTACTACAAAGGGTACAAAGGTTTCTTAAGTTATGGAGTTGGCAATACTTCCATCGTTGGTAACGGCTTTTTAGTTGCGTATCCCGAGTACGATTTTATAGTCGATATCAGTTACCGCGGGGCCATGAGTCTGCGAGCAAACAACAACGTAAGCGTTTCACAAATAGCCAAAGAGTGGGCAAACGGCGGTGGACATCCAAATGCTGCAGGCGGAAGAATCATAGGATTTAAAGAACAATACCGCTACGATAAAGTCAAACAACAAATCGAAGCTCTCATCAATGATAAAGAGTCCGTCGCAGGTAAATTAGAGTACAAAAAAGAAGAACTCTAACCTCTAAAAAATCTAACTATTGTTGATAAAATATCTCTCTATTCCATTTGCCAACCCCTGAGCCAAATCTCTTTGATACTCAGGGTTAACAAGTCTTTGTGCTTCAAAAGGGTTCGATATAAAGCCCACTTCTACAAGCACTGATGGCATTTGAGCACCGACTAAAACCCAAAAAGGACCCTCTCTTACACCGCCGTCTCTTACATTTTTATATTTATATTTTAATGTTCCTAGCATTCCATCTTGCAAATCTATTGCCAATTTATTAGAGGCTATTCTATTATGATTATTTAATAAACTTAGAAAACTTTGTTTTCCATACGCATTCATATCACTCATGTCCGCTGAATTTTCAATTTCTGCAATTCGCTCAGCTCTCGCCGAACGTGATGGAGAGAGAAAATAGCACTCTATTCCATTGGCATCTTGTTGCGTCTTCATGTTGCGAACTGAATTTGCATGAATACTGACAAAAATATCTGCATTGATTTTATTGGCATTTTGTGTTCTACTTTTAAGCTTGATGAAGACATCTCTACTTCTGCTCATATAAACCTTATACCCTCGTGCTAGTAAAATACTTTTTAATTGTGTGGCAATTTGGAGGACAACAACTTTTTCTCTATATCTGTTGTATCCCACTGCTCCAGAATCTTCACCACCATGCCCTGCATCTATCATGATGATTTTATTTTTATCGACTCTTTTTGGGCTGTAGACTTGAGGGGCAATCTCTTGTTTAAGAGATTTTGTTTCTATTTTTACAGGCTCATCCTCTTTTTTCTCTAAAGATGCAATTTCAATGACCAATTGATCTAAATCTGTTTTAAAATTTATATTCATTTTTTCATTATTTCGCAAAACAAGTCTAAGTGTTTTGGGATTATATTGGGCAAGTTTAATCTCTTGTATACCCTCTACTTTTAGGTTTTGAGACTCTATTAATAGGGCAGGATTCATATCAAATACATACTTATAACTATTTTTTCGTACATCAAAAATGGTAAAATGGTTTATTTGTTTTGAGTCAAGCTCTTTGTCAAATTTTAAAATCAGCTTTTGTTCTGCGTATTTTATTGATTTGAATTGATTAGAGGGTTGAATTTTAATATCTTGATTTGTGGAAGTTGTTTTTTTTACAGAAGATTGTGCCGTAAGATTTAAGAGTTCCTCTGCATACTGAGAAACATCCACCTTAATCTTACCTCCACTTTTTACAATCCCTTGCAAAGCAGTTTTTCTAAGTCCATCATTTTCTGCCATAATAGAGCGCAGATAGAGACTTTTATAATCATTATAAGCACGAAACTCATCACCTTTGTTTTGAGTCTTCATGAGGGCATCAGCCCTATTTAAAATCTCTTTATCACTCAAAGCTTCCAAAGAAGCTGTCATTATCAATACTAAAACTATAAACCAACGCAACATAAAATAATTATTCGCCTTGCGTCAATTTGTTCATGAGCTCTTTTACTGAAATGATTTCAGTCAATCGATAGCCGTTGGTTCCAGAAAAAAACAAACCTAACTCAGTGTTGCCCTCATAGGCATCACTGAGTCTATCTGCTATACAAAAACCGACTGCTTTTGCTTCTTCTCCACGGTTACATGGCGCAACACAATTGGAGATACATTTTATAGCAGGACCTTCTCTTTTTTCAACCAAAGTTGTCAGGTTCGTTCTTACCCCGCGAGCTGGATACCCAACAGGAGAACCCATGAGTTGAATATCTTCTTCTTTTGCGTTCAGCAAAACATTTTTAAAGTTCTCATGAGCATCACACTCAAACGTACCTATAAAACGTGTTCCCATTTGAACGCCACGAGCACCAAGCGCCATCATCTCCTCAATATCATTTTTATCCCAAACACCGCCAGCGGCAATCACGGGAATATCACCCCAAAGTGCTGCCTCTTCGACAACAGGTCTTACAAGATTTTCCAGTTGATTTTCAGGTAAAGCACACTGTTCATACGTAAAACCTTGATGTCCTCCGCTTTTTGGACCTTCTAAAATTACGGCATCAGGAAGTCTGTCATATCTTTTTTGCCATCTTTTACAAATAATCTTGAGTGCTTTTGCAGATGAAACAATCGGAATAAGTGCAACATCAGGATAATCTGCAGTAAATTCAGGCATATTAGTAGGTAAACCTGCTCCTGTTATAATCATATTTACTCCCGCTTCACAAGCATCAGTAACTACGCGTCCATAATCATTGATAGCATATAAAACATTTGCAGCAAGCGGCTTATCCCCACAAATTTTTCTTGCATTTGCAACGATAGCGTTTAAACCCTCTTTTGAGTAAAAATTCAGAGCATCCAGAGGTCTTGTGGCGACTAATTTGTGTGCATGAATTTTATTTTCATAGTAACCAGTGCCAACACTGCTGATAACACCTAGCCCACCCTCTTTTGAGACCGTTCCTGCGAGTTTATCCCAGCTCACTCCAACGCCCATTCCACCCTGGACTATAGGTTTTTCAATAATGTATTTACCAATTTTCAACGATTTAAAACTCATCAAATCACCTTTAACTTTGCAAATTTTCTTTTTCCAACTTGAAGTACATATTCACCATTTTGAAGTTGCAATTGTTCGTCGTCACTCTTTTGTTGATTTATTTTAACAGCACCTTGCTTAATATCTCGTCTAGCTTGGGATGTTGATGGAGAAACTTTACATTCTACTAAGGCTTTAGCTATCCAAACTTCCCCTTCAAGAGTAAACTCTTCCATATCTGCAGGAAGTTGACTTTTAGAGTGAATATTATCAAACTCTTCTTTTGCGTTTAACGCCTCTTGTTTTGAGTGAAAACGTGTAACAATTTCTATTGCAAGTGCTTCTTTTACACTTTTTGGATGCAATAGAGCATCTGCCACATTTTTTTTGAGTAGTTCGATTTCATCTAAAGATTTTGTACTTAAAAGCTCGTAATATCGCCACATGAGCTCATCTGAAATACTCAATATTTTGCCAAACATATCATTGGGTGCATCTGCAACACCGATATAGTTATTGAGAGATTTACTCATCTTTAAGACACCATCCAAACCTTCTAAAATAGGCATCATCAAAACAGATTGCTCTTTGCCTATCTCATATACTCTTTGCAAATGGCGCCCCATGAGTAAATTGAACTTCTGGTCTGTTCCTCCGATTTCAATATCACTTTGCAAATGAACACTATCGTATCCTTGAAGAAGAGGATAAATAAATTCACTAATAGAGATAGATGTGCCACTTTTATATCTCTTATCAAAATCATCTCTCTCCAACATTCTGGCTACATTAAAAGTTGTAGTAAGCGAAAGTATTCCTGCAGCACCAAGGTGATTTATCCATTCTGAATTAAAAACAACCTCGGTTTTTGAGGCATTAAGAATTTTAAAAACTTGCTCTTTATAACTTTTGGCATTTTCTAAAATCTGTGAAGCACTTAAAGTTTTTCTTGTAGCGCTTTTTCCAGTAGGATCGCCGATTTGGGCCGTAAAATCACCTATGAGAAATTGTATTTTTGCGCCATATTTTTGGAAGGTTGCAAGCTTTTGTAAAAGTACCGTATGCCCTAAATGCAAATCAGGAGCAGTTGGATCAAAACCAGCCTTTACAGTATACGTTTTGCCTTCTTCAAAATAGGCTTTTAAAAGTTTTTCTATCCCTTGCGCATCGATAATCTCTGCACTTCCTCTTTTTATCTCTCTTAAAGCTTCATGGTACATAATCTCTTCTCTCTTAATTTTTATAGGCATCATCTGTTCTGATAAGATGAATAACTTTTATTTTATTTTCAATTTTAGTACGTAATAGTTGAATATTAGAATCTTTCGATTCAAAACCGATCTCGCAATATTTTATATAAGCATTACTCTCTTTTCCTAATTCTATGGAAGAAATATCGATGTTTAATTTTACTAAATAGGTTAAAAAGTTCGCTAAGGCACCTTTTTCATTATGCATAGACGCAATCAAATTATAATGGTATATAGTTTGTCTCTCCCATCGTATAAAAACCATCGGCTCATGAGCTTCAAGTTTTTTGACGGCATTATTGCACATTTTGTGATGGACATGCACTTTTCCTTTTTCTAAAAAAGCCATAATCTCATCGCCTGTTTTTGGATGACAGCAGTAATCAAACACAACATCTGTTATATTTGAGGCACTAAACACTTCAAGTCCAGCAATTATTTTAGATTTGAGTTTTAATCTATGTCGAGATAAAAAATCAGCAAAGCGATTATTTTGACTAATTTCATTTGTATATTTATCTATAACATTTCTAAAGTGTTCTATATCACATGGTATATTAAAATTTGTATCACAACTATTAGTCTGAAACCACTCTTCTACGATTTTATGTTCCAGATTTATGGCCGTCGCTACAATGCTGACACTTGTTTTCATATTAATATCACGTATTCTTGCATTACAGTTGAGTCGCATACTTGATTTTGCTTTGGAAGTTTTAACAGCATCAATCCAACTGCATCGCGTAATCACTTTATCAGACATGTTTATTTTAACAATATCACCATTATGCACCTCACTTAAAAGTGAGACTTTTATTTTATTTATAAGTGCAGAAGCGGCTTTATCTCCTACATCTGTATGCACAGCATAGGCAAAGTCAAGGGCTACTGCACCACGAGGGAGAGTAAAAGGGTCTCCAGTGGGTGAAAAAACAGAGATAACACCCGAATATAAATCATTTTTGATTAACTCATAAAAATCTTCTACAGACTCATTTTGATACTGCAAATTATTGAGCCAATCAAGCTTGATTCCATTGCCACCACTTTTATATTTCCAATGTGCTGCAACACCTAACTCTGCAGTTTTGTGCATCTCATACGTTCTTATTTGGACTTCAAAAATAATTGTATTATAAAATACGGTTGTATGGATTGTTTGATAACCATTATCTTTTGCAACAGCAATATAATCTTTAAATCTTGAAGAGAGTGGCTTAAAATTTAGGTGAATTAACCCTAAAATCGTATAGCACTTAACAGGGTCTTTTGTTAAAATCCGAACTGCAAGAAGATCTAAAATCTCATCAATTCCCACTCCCTTTCTTTGCATTTTCAGATAAATTGAGTAACGATGTTTTACACGGCTGAGTATCTCAAAATCATCTTCACAAAAACCATTCATAAGGAGTATTCTTTGAATCGATTGCTTAAAATCATTAAGCTTCATCTCAATAGCATGATAATTTGTCTCAAGATAGTCATCAATATGTTGTTTTTCTTCTTTAAAAAGGTAAGAAAAACTTAAATCTTCTAGGATATTTTTTACAAAAGAGATACCAAGTCTTTGTGCTACGGGCGCATACACAACAAGTGTTTCTTCTGAAATTCTTATCTGTTTATGCTCAGCTAGAGCATCTAAAGTGAGCATATTATGAAGTCTATCACAAAGTTTTACAACTAAAACCCGCACATCTTCAGTACTTGCTAAGAGCATTTTTCTAAAAGAGAGAGCTGAAGTTATGAGTTTATCATTAGAACTAGACGAAGCAAGTTCTGCATCACGAATAGAATCTATTTTTGTCAATCCATCAACCAAATGGGCAACATCCGTTCCAAACTTTACCTCAACTTCAAGTAGCGTTACTTTTGTATCCTCCACGATGTCATGGAGTAAACTAGCGATGGTCATGGACTCATCATCTGTAATGGTAGCAACTATAGCTGCTACCAAAACTGGATGGACAACATAAGGTTCTCCACTTTTTCGAAACTGATTTTTATGGGCTATTTGGGAGTAAGAGAGTGCTTCTTTTAATAAATCTGTAGCTGGAATTTTTGAAAAAAGATACTGCGTCGCCGAGTCAAGATCATGAATATGTTTAACTTTTTCTATATCCACATGGCTCAAAGACAAAAGAGACTACTTTTGTATATCTACAAAGCCAGTGACAACGATAAGACCCTCGGCTATTTCCATCAAAGCCAAATCGGCTGCTTTCATACTTTTTGGGTCTATTTTCAATCTACTTGTCGCACCATTAAGAAGCTCATCCATTCTTTTACTTACTGCTATAGCAAGTTGATAGTTATCCATTTTTGGATTATTTTTTAAAATTCTTGCTGTTAATTCTTCAACTCTCATTTATTATTCCTTATTTTACTTAAAATATTTTCTTAACGCGCTGATATTTTTGAGAAAGCTTCAAACTATTATCTCACTATCGAGCAATTTTTCATATTGCCATTTACGATGTCTAAAATGTTCCCTTTTATGGACATATCGCAAACAATAATCGGTAAAGAATTATCTTTTGCCAAGGCGATAGCTGTATCATCCATAACTTTTACATTATCACTTAACGCTTCCTCGTAAGTCAGTTCTGAGAGTTTTATTGCATCACTAAACTTAAATGGATCTTTATCATAAACACCATCAACTTTCGTTGCTTTAATAATCATCTCAGCACCAATTTCTACTGCTCTGAGTGTAGCAGCTGTATCAGTTGTAAAATAAGGGTTGCCTGTTCCTGCAGCAAAAATCACAACACGCCCTTTTTCAAGATGACGACACGCTCTGCGATTGATATAGGGCTCAGCTATTTGCTCCATTTTAATCGCTGTTTGCATACGAACTTCAAGCCCAGCATGCTCACAAGCTTCTTGCATAGCAACCCCATTGATAACAGTTGCAAGCATGCCCATATAGTCACCGCTAGCTCTTTTTATGATGCCATCTTTTGCTGCTGTGACCCCACGAATAATATTTCCACCACCGATAACAATACCAACCTCAATATGAGCATCTACTAAAGATTTTATCTCTTGAGCAATGTATTTGAGTATCTGAGTATCAATCCCATGACCTGCTTCACCAGCAAGAGCTTCACCCGAAAACTTAACCAAAACACGTTTGTTAGCCATGATATGCCTTAATTCTTAAAATCCGCGAATTATACTTAAAAGTCTCTTTAATATTGCTTTGAATTATTTTAAGCAAGTCCAAACTCCTTTTTATATCGCTCTTGAAGCTTCATGCTTTTGTCTTTATAGTCAATTATATCACCGATTTCAACTTCAATTTTATACTTATTTTTTGGATTTTTCAGAGATAAACTTAAAACTTCATGCGCATTAGAACGTATATAAATAGGCAAAATCGGAAGTTTATTTTTAAGTGCAATCAATTGTGCACCTCCTTGAAATTCTCCTAATGCTTCAAGCGATTTATTACGAGTTCCCTCTGGAAATATATATAAAGAGTCTCCTGCTTGGACGCACTCTTTTATTTCATTAAAAAAAAGATTCATCTGACTTGACTCTCTATCGAGCAAGATAGTCCCACCATTTCTGACAAAAAGTCCAAAAAAGAAAGAATTATACAGCTCTTTTTTTGCAACCCAACGTCCATAAAGAGACGAATTTTGTGCAATATTTTCAATGATAAGCGGATCTATAATACTACGATGATTACAAACCAATAAAAATTTCCCCTTAGCAGGAAACTTTTCTCTATATTTAATTTCAATCTCTATGTTTAATTTAGCAAGCAAAATTCTTGAATAGTCCACTCTTAATACTTTTTTTTCTTCCCAGGATGCTGCTTTTTTGAGTTTAAATCCATAATAGTTTGTCAAAAAAGTAGCATATAAAGCCATCTTAATTCGGTTAAAAATCACACCAATCCTCTTTAACTAAAAATATTTTTATAAATATAAAACACCCATTATACCCGCAAATTTGATTAAAAATACTAAGGACTTATTATAAAATTTTATAAATTATCATAACATTTTTCACTTGCCAGATTATCAATTCCGCATTGACACTAAAAGAGGGTAAAATTGCCATTTACAAATTTTAAAAGGAAATTCCAAAATGACAAAATTTTTAGAGTTTAGCGTCAATTTAGAGACATATATCCAAGAGCTCTCTCAAAAGATAGAAATTGATACAAAAGCAACCCAAACATTACTAGAGAGACAAGATAAAACATATGCGAATTTTGTCAAACCCTTAGAGATGATGGATGAGTACCTAAACCAGTTTTTTACCCCTTTATCACATATCAACTCAGTAAAAAACTCAGATAAAAGCCAAGAAGTTTATACTCAAGCCTTACCCATCATGACAGAATATTCAACAAAACTTTCACAAAATATAGATATTTATAAAGCATATAAAGAGATTTATCAAAATGAACACAGCACCCTAAACTATGAGCAAAACAGGGTGCTTGAACTTAATATTTTAAATTTTGAACTCAGCGGTGCACATTTAGATGACAAAATAAAAAATAGACTTCAAGAGATCAATATCAAAAAAAGTGCTCTCTCAAATAAATTTTCACAAAATCTGCTTGATGCTACAAATGCCTACGAATATATCATAGCCGATGCAAAAGATGTGGAGGGACTATCACAAAGTGATATTGAGAGTGCGCAGTATGAAGAAGATGGTGTCGTACAATACAAATTTACTCTTCAAATGCCCTCATATATCGCTTACATGACGTATGGAAAAAATAGAAAAATAAGGGAAGAACTTTATCGTGCTTACGTGACAAGATGCCCAGAAAATGGAGAAATTATTGAAGAACTCCTCGCTTTAAAATATGAAATGAGCAATCTTTTAGGCTTTGAAAACTACACCACATATTCACTCGCTAGCAAAATGGCAAAAGATGAAAAAAGTGTATTGGATTTTTTAAATACTCTTGTAACAAAGTCAAAAAAACAAGCAAAAGAAGAACTTCAGCAGCTTCAACAAATGGCGGCAGAACCTCTGCAAAGTTTTGATACTGCATTCTATGGCGAAATTCTCAAAAAAGAGCAATACGATATCGATGAAGAGCTGTATCGTCCCTATTTTGAACAAACGAATGTTGTAAAAGGGATGTTTAATTTTTTAAATAAACTTTTTGGAATCACCTTTGTTCAGGTTGATGAAAAATTATGGGATGAAAAAGCAAAAAGCTATGATTTATACATACATGACAAGCTGTGCGCAAGATTATATACAGATTTGGAAGCCAGAAAAAGCAAAAGCGGCGGAGCTTGGATGCACAACTGGCAAGCACACTGCACGAATGAACAAGGTCAAGAGCAGTTGGCTTCGGCGTTTATAGTGTGTAACTTTCCACCCTCAAGTAACAAAAATCCATCGCTCTTGCGGCATGATGATGTGGTAACTCTTTTTCATGAAATGGGTCATGCTATTCACCATATGCTGAGTATTGTAAATGAATCTGGGGTCAGTGGAGTAAACGGAGTAGAATGGGATGCAGTAGAGTTTCCATCACAACTTTTAGAAAATTTTGCATACGAACCAGCCGTTTTAAAATTATTTGCTTCACATTATCAAAGCAAAGAAATTATTCCCGATGCAATGATTGAAAAACTTGTTCGCTCAAAGAACTTTTTATCTGCTATGGGGATGAGTCGACAGCTTGAATTTTCTCTTTTTGATTTTATACTTCACACCAAACTCTATCATGAACAAGAGGTGCAGCATTTGCTTGATACCATTAGAGAAGAAACCGCACTCATAAAAGTTCCCACTTATAATAAATTTCAAAATGGCTTTTCACATATTTTTGCGGGAGGATATGCTGCTGGATACTACAGTTACAAATGGGCAGAAGTTTTAAGTGCTGATGCTTTTTGTAGCATTGTTGATGAGGGGATATTTCACTCTAAAACTGCTAAAAAATATCGAGATATCGTCCTCTACGGCGGCGGCGCAAAAAGTATGGATATTTTATTCAAAGAGGTATTAGGCAGAGAACCTAACCCAGAGAACCTCTTACGATTAAACGGTATTAAGTAGTGAAAATACTGCTATTGCTTTTTTTACTTATCTCTTTTGCTTTAGGAGACAAAATCATGACCATCGCATCCTATAATATAGAAAACTTATTTGACCTCAATAGAGATGGGCAGGAATACCCCGAATACATCCCCTATACTGCCTCAAATTGGAATAAAAAAACCTATAAAATAAAACTACAAAACATTGCAAAAGTTATCCAAGAGATAGATGCAGACATTATAGCTCTCCAAGAAGTTGAGTCTTTAGAGGCACTAAGAGATTTGAGATTCACACTTAAACAAAATGGGCTCTATTACCAATCTTACAAGATCGCAGATAAAAAAAATACAAATATCAAAGTCGCGATACTCAGTAAAATTCCTTTTTTTTACACCAATGAGGTAGATGTAACTGCTTCATATGCGCACAGAAATATTTTAGAATGCAAATTTAGAGTCAATAAAAAAGACTTTTATCTATTTGTAAACCACTGGAAAGCAAAAACAGGACCTGAAAGCAAGCGAATAGTCTCTGCAAAAGCTCTTTTAAAACGCATTAAACAACTTGGATACGATAAAAATATAATTTTGCTTGGTGACTTTAACTCAGATTATGAAGAGTATCTTAAATTTGAAAAAAAAAGAGCACACAATGATACAAACTCAAAAACAGGTATCAATCATGTACTAAAAACCATTAATCAAGTTCAAAAAGCTCCATTAGTTACTTATGAAAAAGAGAACTTTTATAATCTTTGGTACGATACGAATGAAGACGAAAGATACACCTATATATATAAAGGTAAAAAAGAAGCCTTGGATAATATTTTAATCTCCCAATCACTTTTAAATAATCAAGATATGTACTATCAACATTCAAGCATCCATTCATACAAACCTCAATATCTCTTCAAAGGCAAAAGTATCAATAAATGGAAAATAAGTAAAAAGCAGCCCCATGTGCACAAAGGAAAAGGGTACTCTGATCATCTTCCTATAGTTGCAAAATTTATAGTTGCTAACTAAGACACCAGTCAATCTCTTTATTTGCACATGAACGTAAATAATCATTCGTCTTAGAAAATGGGTGTGAACCAAAAAAACCTCTATAGCAAGAGAGTGGAGATGGATGAGGAGCTTTCAGTATAAGATGTTTAGAGCCATCAATAAATTTTTCTTTTTTTTGTGATGGATTACCCCATAAAATAAATACTAAATTCTCTTTTTCATCAGAGAGTTTTTGAATAATTCTATCCGTAAAATCCTCCCAGCCAATATTTTTATGTGAATGAGGCAAAGATTCAACAACGGTTAAAACTGCGTTAATTAACAGTACACCTTCAAGCGCCCATTTTGTCAAATCACCATTTGAGGGAAATTTACAATGAGTATCATAAACTAACTCTTTAAAAATATTGACAAGTGATGGAGGAATTTTGTTCTCATGATACACTGAAAATGCTAAGCCATTAGCTTGATTAACTCCATGATAAGGGTCTTGTCCTATAATCACAACTTTTACTTCACTAGGAGAGAGTAAATTAAAAGCTCTAAAGATATTTTCATATTTTGGAAAAACAATTTTATTTTTATATTCATTTTGCACAAACTTTTGTAATTGTATAAAAGAATTTGATTGTATCTCTTTTTGCAAAAAAGAAGACCATTCATTATTTAAAAGCATAAATATCCATATAAGTGAAATTTTTACTAATCATAATATAAATTTTAAACATTATAAAGTAAAAATTAATTAAAAAAGAATTTTGTTTAGAAGAATTAAGCATAAGAAGAAATAAACGATTAAA
>DJAA01000061.1:0-9114 GCA_002428085.1 Sulfurimonas sp. UBA6014
GAACATAGTGAAGCAATCTACAAACGATGGATTGCTTCGTTCCTCGCAATGACGGTGCTTTTGATTTACAATAATAGTTTGATGGATTGCTTCGTTCCTCGCAATGACGAGCTGGTTGGCGATGATGGGTTGGTTGGGGTTAGGGTTTCGAGGTTTCTTTGAGCGTTTTTATCAATTGTGTTAGTTCTTCGTAAAATCTCTCTTGTCTGTAAAAATAGGCTAATGCACTGATGTGTTTGGCGTCAAAATGTAAGGTCTCAAACTTTTGGACTGCTTCAATGATACTTTGGGCTGTTTGGTGTGAAAAATGGATGCCGCTTATGCCGTCTTGGATGGTCTCTTTGGTGGCACCTTGGTTTAAGGCGATGACGGGAGTGCCACATGAGAGCGCTTCTATGGGGACGATGCCGAAATCTTCGACTGCGGCATAAACAAAGGCTTTGGCTTTTTGCATGAAGTGTATTAAGGTTTTTTTGTCTTGGTAACCTAGGAGTGTGACGTTCTCTTTTGCGATGGCTTGGATGGCTTGGAACTCTTCGCCGCTGCCGATGACATAGAGTTTTTTATGGGGCATTTCGTTGAAGGCTTCTACGATGAGTTTGGTTTTTTTGTAAGGGACAAGCCTTGAAGCAGTGAGATAAAAATCCTCTTTTTCTTCGCAGAGGGTGAAGTTTTTGGTGTCAACTGGCGGATAAAGCACTTGACTTGATCTGCCGTAGGTTTTTTCGATTCTCTGCTGGACAAAACGGGAGTTTGCTAGAAAAAAGTCCACTCTTGACGCGGTATTTTTGTCCCACTTTCTGATGAAGCTGAGCGTTTGTCTTACAAGAAACTTTTTAGGTTGTTTGAGATGGGCAGTGTAGGTCTCAAACAGGTCCCATGCGTAGCGGATGGGAGTGTGGCAGTAAGAGATATGGAGTTGGTTTTTGGTTGTCTTAACCCCTTTTGCCACTGCCCATGAAGAGCTGATGACAAGGTCGTACGCGCTTACATCTAGGCTCTCTATGGCAAATGGAAAAAAAAGGAGGTAGTTTCTGAAATGTTTTTTTGCAAAAGGGAGATTTTGCAAAAAGGAGGTTTTTGCATGTTTGCCAGACAAAACAGCCGCTCTCTCCTCATCATTTAAAAAATCTACAAGGGAAAAAACATCGGCATCTGGAAAAACATCAAGCATTGCACGAAGAACTTTCTCTGCCCCTGCATCGGTGACTAACCAGTCATGGACGATGGCTATTTTTTCTTTCATGAGGGACTCCTTTTAGGATTTTTGTTTTGCGTTGCGTGCGCTCTTTTTGGGCTATTGCAAACTTTACTGTACTCTCTTGTTTTATACAAAGAGCTTTATCTCGCACCCACTTTTGATAAAACAACTTTGATGGTTTTGAGAAAAATCACGAAATCCATCCAGAGCGACCAGTTTCTTATGTACCAAATATCTAGCCCCACTCTTTGGTCAAAAGGGAGGTCATTTCTTCCGCTGACTTGCCAAAGTCCTGTGATGCCTGGGGCTACTTTAAGGATGAGTTCTTGGTTGTGTGAACCTATTTTTTGGCTCTCTTGGCTCATATAAGGGCGTGGACCGATGAGATTCATCTCTCCTTTGAGGATGTTGTAAAATTGAGGAAGCTCATCGAGGGAAGTGGCTCGTAAAAATTTGCCTACTTTTGTCACTCTTGGGTCACTTTTGTACTTATGAAAAATTTTATAATTTTCTATCTCTTGGGGGTTTTCTTGGAGATATTTTTTTAAAATCGTATCGGAGTTTTCATACATACTTCTATATTTGTAGCACTCAAAAAGTTTTGAATTTTTACCGAGTCTTTTTTGCTTAAAGAGGGCATTTCCGTGGGAATCGCGCTTAATCAAGATGACAATAATCGCATGGACAAAAAGGACAAGGGGAAGAAGCAGCAAGACTAAAAATCTCTCAAAAATGTATTTTATAAAAATATTTTTCAGGTTTAGGAGTCTATTTTCGATATAAAAAGCAGAGAGCCTGATGTTTGAATAGCTTATCATCTGCGCATGAGAGAAATCTATCGTTTCAATGTACGGAAGGACGTAGATATCTTTTGTTTGGTGTGTGTAGGCACTGATGATTTTTTCTAGCTCTTGGGCAGTATATTTTTTTGAAGAGATAAGCACCATGTCGAAGTTTTGCTCGGCTATTTTGTAGCCGAGATACCAGTTTTTTTCTATCTCTTGTTTGAAAATCTCGTATTTTTCCTCGTCTGCAAGGATTTTGACCCGTAATTTAAAAAAATCAAATCGAAAAAGGAGTTCTTTGGTGATTCTCTTTGCAAGTGGGACCAAAACAAGAGCTACTAAAAAAAATATCACGATAAAAAGTCTGGAGTAGTCATGTGAGGCTTTTGAGAGGGTGATAAAGGTTAAAATCGTCATAAAAGAGTACAAAAGAGCTTGAAAAATTTTGTTAATATCACTCCAATAATCGTATCTTTTTGTGTAAATCTTCTCATAAATAAACAAAAATAAAACGACCAAAATCATCCAAGAGTACTCATGAGCCGAGCCATGAAATGCAGGGAGTTGTGTTAAGAAATCTGTTCTTACAAAACTTGCGATATAAAGAGCCAAAAGAAGGACAAAGTAGTCAAGTGTGATAAGGATAAGGGCTAGAAAATACTCCCAAAGGTGGCTGGTACGCTGTTTCATGACGCTAGGCTTCAAACATTTCTTGGAGTGTTTGCTTCAAATCTTTGAGCTTTACTTCGCCAATAGCCTCAAAGAGCTTCTTAGAAGAGCCTGTTAAGCTCTTGATTTCATCTTTTCTTACAAAAGCAGCGTTGACATCCACTTGTATGGTGTAGCCAGCGATAGTGTTCATGGTTTCTATGACGTCGAGAAGTTTTATCCCTCTGTTGGTTGCGATGTTGAGCACTTGGCTTTTTGTGTCGCACTCAAGAAGTCTTTTATACACTTCGCACACAAAACTGACATCATTAAATTCTCTTTGTACATCAAGATTTCCAAGTTCTATGTTTTGCTTTTTTTCTTTAAAATGCTTCACTATTTTTGGTATCAAAAAGTGCTCACCCTGACCGATTCCTGTATAGTTAAATGGTCTGGTGATTAAGATATTGAGTGCTTCAAAATACCCTCTTGCTAAGCACTCCATGGCATATTTGCTTGCCCCGTAGTGGTTTGAAGGTTTAGCGCAAAGAGATTCATCCAGCACCTCTAGGCCCTGATTGCCATAGGCTGTGGCACTGCTAGCTAGGATGATTTTGCGAGGGTTGAGTCCTAGTTCCACACAACTCTCTAAAATATTGAGTGTGCCGATGGTGTTGACATGGTAGAGCTCTTCGCTCTTTCCATGTGCGGCAAAGGAGATGCCCGAGAGGTGTATCAAAAAATCGGGTTGAAAGATTTGCAGTACTGTTTGAATCTCTTTTTTGTGTGTGATATCGCACTTATGTTTTTTTTGGCTACTATGAACAAGGGAGGTTCCATGCACATCATATCCCTGCTCTGTGAGATATACGGCGAGGTGTGTGCCTGTAAAACTATCGATGCCTGTAATCAAAACTTTTTTCATGGACTAAAAACTAAATCCAGTTGCATTACGTCGTAAATCCTCTTGAATCATCTTCGCGCAAAGCTCTTCAAGGGTACATTTTGGCGCCCAGCCTAAAATCTCTTTTGCTTTTTGCGGGTTTCCTATGAGGAGATCAACTTCGCATGGTCTATAAAATTTCGGGTTAATTTTAACAAGTGTTTTGCCTGTGGCTTTATCGACTGCTGTTTCATTTTCTTCAATGCCGCTAAACTCTAGCTCAATACCAACAGCTTTAAATGCCATGGTAACGAAATCTCTGACTGTTTCTGTGCGGTTCGTTGCTAGGACATACGTATCAGGTTTTTGGGCTTGAAGCATAAGATACATCCCCTCAACATACTCTTTGGCAAATCCCCAGTCTCTTTTTGCGTCCATATTTCCAAGTTCTAAACACTCAAGTTTGCCCAGCTTAATTTTTGCTACGCTGTCGGTGATTTTTCTCGTGACAAACTCTCTGCCTCTTAGAGGAGATTCATGGTTAAAAAGTATGCCGCTGCAGGCGAACATATCGTAAGATTCCCTATAATTTACAACCATCCAATGGGCGTACAATTTTGCAACACCATAAGGGCTTCGCGGGTAAAAAGGAGTTTTTTCAGACTGTGGTACCTCTTGGACAAGTCCAAACATTTCAGAGGTACTGGCTTGATAAAACTTGATGCTTGGGTTTACAATGCGGATGGCTTCAAGCAAATGAACGCAACCCAAACCTGTAATGTGTGCGGTTGCAAGGGGCTGCGCAAAGGAAACGCCCACAAAACTTTGTGCAGCAAGGTTGTAAATCTCATCGGGAGCAACCTCTTTTACCATGTGAATCGTGTTTGCTTGGTCAGTTAAATCGTACTCAATGAGGTAAAGGTTTGGATGGTTTTGTATCCCCAACTCCTCGATTCTCCAGAAATTCACCGAGGAGGTGCGTCTGTAGGCTCCATAAACTTCATACCCTTTTTCTAAAAGCAACTCGGCAAGGTACGCTCCATCTTGCCCTGTTATGCCTGTTATGATTGCTTTTTTCATTTTTTGCCTTTTTGCTAAATTCTCATATTATTTCACTATTTTATCAAGTAAACTTATATTTTCAAAATCATTTGTCACGATTAAGAGTCCTAAATAGGCATTTACTACTTCGTGAATATTTTCAAAATATTTGTACTTGACATCATAAAGTTTTGTTCTGGCATCGTTTAAGTCTATGATGCTTTTTAAGCCATGGTCATACCCTTGTTCTATCGCATTGAGATACAACTCTGCTGATTCTAAAGCGTTTTTGTACATGGAGACGGACTCTATGGAAGTGTTTAAAAACGCTGTGTATTCATTATATTGCACCTGTGCTTGTTTTTTGGCATCGAGTAAATCTTCTTTTGCAGCTTTGCTCATAAGTTCTGCTGAAGTAACAGAAGAGGAGACCATTCCACCGCTATAAATAGGAATATTTAGAACAACCATGACCTGCTGTATGGTGTTATAGTAAGAGTCTGCGACGGGGTCATCTGTCTCGTACTTGGAGATGGAGCCTTCTAAGTCAAGCCTTGGGAGGTGCGCATCCCAAGCATTTTCTGTTTGCTCTTCTGAGAGTTGTAGGGAAACCTGTGCTTGCAAGACTTTAAGATTTTTCTTAAAATCATCCGTTTGAACAATTGTGTCTCGCATATTTTTCATATTTTGCAAAGACTCCTTTGAAAAATCGAGACTCGGCAAAACATACGCTTCATCGCCAATAAACTGCGTGAGCTTGAGCTCATTGACTTTATGCAACTTTTTTTCTTTCTCTAAGTCTATCAGTGAAGAGCTATACTCTGCTTGCATTTGAAGCAAATCCATTTTGTTGGCAAGGTTCATGTCATACTGTTTTGTTAGGATGTCGAGTTTGGATTTGTTATAGGTGAGATAAGACTCATACAACTCTATTTTGTTGTTGGATTTTAATAATTCGAGATAAATTTTAAAAACAGTTTGCGCCAACTCCTCTTTTTTAAGGGCTGATTCTATCTCGTAGAGTTTGCTACGAGATGTTTGCATAGCAATTCTTGAGTACAAATCGGCGTTGTAAAGTGACTGCCTGAGAGACAAAGTGTAGTTGAGAAGTCCTTGTCTGACATGGTCGCCTGAGGGGTTATAATTTGGGTTATACTCATAATCAGACTTTTTATAGTTTGCAGAAAAATTGATTTGAGGGTAAAGTCTAGCGTACTCTTGGTTGATTTTCTCTTGCGCTGATTTGGCTTGAAACTGCAAAGATTTGATTGCATTTGCATTTGCAAGGGCGAGCTCATAAACCTTTGAGAAGTTCAAGAGCTCTGCTGATATGCCAGAGGTTACAAAAAAAGCAGCCAAAAAAACTGCTTTTATCAGTTGATTACTCTTCATTGAAACTTCTCCCTAGCATCTCTCTAAAGGGTTTGACTAAGTAACTCAGAGCTGTTCTCTCGCCGATTTTTATCATGACCTCCGCAGGCATCCCTGAGACGAGGACAAAGCCGTACTCGTCTAAAAGTTTTGCCCCCTCTGGTGTCACCTCGATTTTGGCTTCATAGTAAGGGGCATGGCTTGCTTCGTCTATAAAAATATCTGCAGAAACATGGATAACTCTCCCCTCGATTTGGTGTGCTTGCTTGAGGTTAAACGCTGAGAACATGATGTCTGCTACTAAGCCTACTCTCACCTTGTCTATGTCGGCGGTGCTGACCTGTGCGACAACAATAAGCTTTGCATTTTCGGGTACGATTTCCAAAATCGGTTTCCCCGGACTCACTACACCACCGATGGTGTGGAGGCTAAGCCCTACGACTGTTCCACTGATGGGTGCGGTTATGTTGGTTCTTTGGAGGATGTCTTCGTTTGCTATTATCTTTGATTTTAGGTCTGAAATACGGATTTCCGCCTCTACAAACTTTTCTAGCGTTTGGTTTTTGAACTCTTTTTCTCTTAAGAGTTTTTGTGTGCTTACTTCACTAATCTGCTCTTTTAACTTTGCGATTTCTGCTTGTGAGTTGGCTAAATCACCCTTAATCATGTTGCTTTCTCTCTGGAGCTCTCTTATCTTTTGTTTGTCCACAAGTCTTTGTTCATAGAGAGCTTCCCACTCTAGAGCCTCCTCCTTGAGGGATGCGAGTCTGTTTTGTTTACTTTGGATAAGTGAGTTTAAGCCTTCGATTTGGCTTTGAAACTGAACGATTCTGTTGTTGGTGATGGCACTCTCATCTTCTATCGATTTGTTGACGGAGTTGAAAATATTTTTTTGGTTTTTTATGACATTTTCATCCGTGACCTCTTTTGGAAAATCTATGGACAGTGCCTTGTCTCTTTGTGCTTTTAACCTCGCAAAAAGGGCAAGAGTGTCTTGGTACTGTGCATTGAGGATATTGAGCTGGGCACGAGCTTGTACATCGCTTAGTTTCATAAGCATCTGGTCTTTTTGTACCTTGTCGCCATCTTTTACAAAAATGGCATCAATCATGCCACCCTCAAGGTGTTGCACCGTTTTTTTATCCGAGTCAGCCGAGACTTTTCCGATAGCGACTGAAGAGCTCGCAAGCGGTGCGAATGCCATCCAGCCACCTATCACCACAAAGACGCTAAACACGACGGCTAGTCCAAATCTTATGACGGAGGTATCATCGTGTGAGGGTATTGCTATTGTTTTGTTATCCATAATTTTTCCTAACTGCTTGGTTTACTAAGAGATATAGTCTGTGCCTGCTGCGTATTTACTACAGGTTTTTGTGCTTGCGGTGCGGCTGCTTGGTTGGCAGCGGCGATTTTCGACAGCACATCATTGGTGTCGCCGTAAATCTCAAGCAAGCCCTGCTTGATGACGGCTAATTTGTTTGTCACCTGCAAAATACTCGGTCTATGCGTAATGATAATGACCGTTGTTTTGTTCTCTTTTAAAGACTTGATGGCTTCAACTAATGCCATCTCCCCTTGGTCGTCAAGGTTTGAGTTTGGCTCATCGAGGACTACCAACACAGGGTTGTCGTAGATGGCACGGGCAAAACCTACCCTTTGTCTTTGACCGCCTGAGAGAGACTCGCCGCCGGCACCGATTTTCGTATCATAGCCTTCTGGCAATCTCAAAATCATCTCATGGACACCGGCTTTTTTTGCCGCTTCTACCACTTTGGCGGCATCAACTTCTGAAAATCTGGAGATATTTTGGCTTATCGTCCCCTCAAAAAGTTCTATATCTTGAGGTAAATACCCTATGTATTTCCCCAAATCAACTTTGTCCCACTGGTAAATATCTGCCTTGTCAAGTCTGGCTTTTCCCGCAGAGAGCGGCCATAAACCTAAGATAATCCTAGCCAAAGATGATTTTCCTGCCGCACTGGGTCCTATGATACCCACCACATCGCCTTTGTCAATCTTCATGGAGATTCCTTTGACGGAGGGCTGCTGTGCATTTGGCGGGATAACGACAACACCCTCAAGTAAAATCTCACCCTCGGGAGCAGGCAACTCCATGTACTCTTTGTCTTTTGGAAAGTTTTCTAAAAGCCCATCTAGCCTCTCGTAGGAGGTTCTTGCACTGCTAAAACCTTTCCAGCTTCCGATAATCAAATCAAGAGGAGCGAGTGCCCTTCCCATGATGATAGAGCCGGCAATCATCATACCCGCACTTACTTCGTTTTGTATAGCCAAGTAGCCGCCTAAACCTAACATGAGGGACTGAAAAAGCATCCTGAGGCTTTTAGATACATTCGACCAGATACCCGCCTTGTTGCTCGCATCTGTTTGTGCATTTAAAAAAGCGTAGTATTTGTCTCTCCAAATGCTTTGGATGTTGGCTTTCATCCCCATGGCATTGATAACCTCAGCATTTCTAAGGTTCGAATCGACATAAAGGGTTGAGGCACGGCTCATGTTGTTTGCTTCGAGAAGTTTTTCTTTCGTATCGTACTCGTTGAGTATGGTGATGATGACTAAAACGATGGCGGCAAAAATCGCAAAGTAGCCAAACCAAGGATGAAACATAAATAAAACAGCGATATATATGGGCATCCATGGAGCGTCAAAAAAAGCAAAAAGACCGTTTCCTGTCATAAATTGTCTTATTTGTGTCAAGTCGCTTAGAGGCATAGAAGAAGCCTTGCCCGGCTGCTTGTTTGCCAAGTCAAAGAGTGAATCGAAAACTCTTTTGCTTAAAATACTGTCGAGTTTGTTCCCCACTTTGACAAGAACTTTCGAGCGTACAATCTCTAGCGTAGCCATGGTTATGAACAAAACTACAACTATCGCGGTGAGGAAAAAGAGAGTATCTTCGCTTCTGCTTGTTAAAACTCTGTCGTAAAGCTGGAGCATGTAAAGAGGTGGAACCAACATAAGTATGTTGATAAACAAACTAAATAAACCGACGATGACAAATGATTTTTTAGATTGCATAATCGCACTCTTGAGCTCACTCTCTTTCGTTTTTTGGTTTTTTTGTACTTTTGCCATGGAAATCCTTAGATATAAAGTGTCACTTTTTTAGTATCTAACCTTACGCACTTTTATAAAAAGAGCGTAAAATTCTCCGTAATTCTCGAAAA